>JAITNH010000005.1 GCA_031290575.1 Endomicrobium sp.
AAGCCCAGATTTAAATAAAGCATTTGTCCCATATTTTGGTTCAAGTAGTATCTTCAAAAAATCTGTCAAATAACGCACTGAATTTTCCAGTGCTTTTTTCTTTATTGGCAAAGTAACCTTGATAGCTTCTTTTTCTTGTTCTTTTGTAATATAACCAAGTTTTTTCATCTTCAATAGAACAAGATTTCTCCTAGTAATAGAAGCTTTTGTATTCTTGAAAGGATTATAATAATTAGGCGACTTTGGAATTGCAGCAAGTGTAGCACATTCGGCAAGATTTAAATCTTTAGTATTTTTATTGAAATATATTCTTGCAGCTGCCTGAACTCCATATGCCCCGTTTCCAAAATATATTTGGTTTATATAAAATTGCAAAATTTCGTATTTTGAATATTTTTTTTCAAGTTGTATTGTTAAAATACTTTCTTTTATTTTTCTAAGTAATGTTTTTTCTCTAGTTAAAAATATAGTTTTTGCAAGCTGTTGTGTTATTGTTGAACCACCTTCAGCAACTTTTCTTTTTAGAATCATTCTTATAAAAGCTCGTGCAGTTCCTTTTATTGAAATTCCCCAATGTTTGAAAAAATTATTATCTTCAATGGCTATAAATGCTTTTTGAAGATTAACAGGGACTTCTTTTATTGGTATAAGAACCCTTCTTTCTACAAAGAACTCGGAGATCAAATTGTTATTTCTATCATAAATTTTAGTTGATAAATTGGGGGTATAATTCTCAAGTTCTTGTACATATGGCAGACGACCTATGATCTCAATTACAAATCTAGTAATTGCAACTATCAATATAGCAACAAAAAACAATAAAACAAAGAACTTCTTAAAAGAGAAATTTTTTTTAGATTTTTTCAGTTTCACAATATGCATGATTATATTCTAAAATGGAAGATATGTCAAAAATACAGAAAAACATCTTAAAGTTTAAGATTTTGATAGTAAAAAAATAAATAAAAATATTTAAATTTATGCTGTAAAATGTTATTGATGAGCAAGCATATAAAAACTGGATACAAATATCTGAAAAGAAAATCTCCAGTAAATCCTAATTTAAGACATTATTTTAAATTCTTTAAATAATTATAATTTAGTAGTAATTTTTCAACTACTTTTATAATCTTGATTTTTTGCTTATCGTGTGGATGATTTTTAACTGCAAAATTTTTAGTTAATTTAGTAAGTAATAGATGTGATCATGTGACACCAGGTGTACTTAGTAAAAGCTAATATATTATTTATTGTAATTGTAAGTTAAAGATTTTATGTGCAATGAGACAACAGTCAAAGACCTGCAAGTCAAAAATACAATGGTAAAATTGTTTCTAGCTTGTTAATTGTAACAAATGAAAGTCTTTAACGTCAAAAAGAGTTGATAGAAATTCAAAAATATAAATGATGTTTTTAAGACATAGGCATGATTAAGATTCTAGTGTAGGACATGAGAGAGAATTTATTAGAAATTTTTTGTACTCACTTATCGTAGGATTTTTACGCTGTTACATACAAGCAATCGTAACTCTATGTTAATATGTCAACAAAAATTTTACGAAAGTTCCTGTTATTATGGTATTATATAAAGTCTATAGCTGAAATTTCGACAGCAATAACAGAAAAGTGATTTTGTGCAAAAAAATATTTTAACACTTTAAAGTAGTAACCTAAATAATGTTGCAAATTAGAAATTTGCATGGACATTAACCTTAAAGTGAGGTATGATCAATGTAAATACAACGAATTGAAATATTTTTTCTGAACTTGAGTAGTCATGGGAGTTCATTAACAAGCAAAAAGCTACTATATTTTATGTTAGGCAAAGATGGAAATCTATTAATTTGAATATGGATTAAAAAGCAAACTTATAAAATTGCATGATCCATGCGTAGAATATATAAAAATAAATTGCGGATTTATACATTAAGAAATCAAAAATTGAAAATACTTGCCAACGTTTAAATGGAAAGAAGTTAGTTAGAATCTGAATTACAGTTGGAAGTATTATGATGAACTACATGTTATAAAACTTTTCAAAAAAATTAATCGGTGGTTAAATTTATAGAAATGTAGATTTTAAGAACATTGAAAATGTTATGGTAAACGCTTTGACAATTTGTAGTTTTAAGTGAAGAATTATGTGAAATTACTATAATTAAGATAAGTTTCTGCTGTCAATCCTTTGCTTAGTGAAAATTGTTAGTGTTTTTAAAAATAGAATTCAAAGAAGTATAATTATCTATGAATATAAATTTTTATTTTAGATAACGATGCATGATTAGAGCTTTCTATTTTCAAGTACAGAACTATAATAATAGTTTAACATAAAGTTTAGTTTCCAATTAAAATTAAATAAAAGGTGGCAAGGATTTTTTGCTTATGGAAAATAAAGAACAGGTAAAAAATGGAGATGTATGTTTGGCATTTTAATTAGAAAGTATTTGATTACTGGTTTAGTTGTCGTTATTCCTATTTGGATCACGTTTTTTATAGTGACTATTCTTTTTAGATGGGTAAGTAATTTTACTTTCCCAATCGTTAACTATTTTGTCGTGGATAAGTATTGGGTTCATGTTATAGCAAGATTTTTTAGCTTTTTTATATCAGTGATAAGCATAATTATTCTTGGATTCA
>JAITNH010000002.1 GCA_031290575.1 Endomicrobium sp.
ATGACGTTACTTCTTTTAAAAGCGCTTTTAAAATTGTCTAATAGGTCATTTTTTTTGTCGCCAACACTGATAACTGATGATAGTTCAAGCCCTATTTCAGAAATCCTGGCACCTATATAAGCGGCATTAGTACTAACTTTTCCAGAAAGAAGTTCACTTCCTGTACAGATAAGCTCAATTTTCATTTTTAGAGACCTGTTGTATTCATAATTTTTCTCTAAGACATCACCGCTTTTTGCTTCTTAGCGGAATTTTATCCAAAAAAATCATTTCGATTTTTCAACTCGGTCTTTCCATGTCCACAAAATCCAATGTTTAGTCTTTAAAAACAATGTTGCAAAATTGTATTCTATGAATTACAAATAAACAAAATTCAATTTTGCATAAATTCTATTCATAAAATTGTACTCACATTGTAACTTTAATTAAGTTATGTGTTCAATAGAAGGATCATATGTTTTATATACGTTTTTCGCTTAAAAATATACTTTATTCCACGTAAATTCGCTTTTTAGTAGTGTACTCAGTTTTAATTGTATTGTGTATCAACAGCCTGTTGTAACAAAGATTTATTTAAAGGGATTTTGTATGTGTCGTTGTAAAACTTGTAATTCGCTTTTTATACATGAATTATAACACCCATGCGTCATTGTGAAACATGAACTGTAATTAACATAGTGTAATCAAAATAATAGTTTATTGAGGTAATAATATGAAAATAAGCAAAATTTACAAATTACGTTAGTAGAATTTTGAATGATATATAAATTATTAGAAGAACTCGTTAATAAATTGCGAATATATGATGTGTTTTGTTATGAATGTAAGTGAGTGAATTGTATACCATTAAAAATCACTAGAATTACTTTAAAACTTAAAACTGTGAGCGGCAAGGCATATGTAGTTATTTGTTATTTCCTAATTTTCATGATCTCATTGGTTTGTGTTTTTTTGTTTGTAGTGCCTTGGTGTAAAAAACTTATACAACTAAAGCCACAGATTTATCTTGAATTGCTCTAAGACTTACAAAACAAAATAATATACACTTAATCCACAAAAATTTAATAAAACCATTAAAATAATGACATAAGACGTATAAAAAAGAATTAAACTAAAAAAAGGGGTGACTGACGGGGATTGAACCCGCGACCTCCGGTTTCACAAACCGACGCTCTATCCAATTGAGCTACAGTCACCAGTGTAATAGAAAAATGTCTCCGGCGTGAGTTGAACACACAACCTACTGCTTAGAAGGCAGTTGCTCTATCCAATTGAGCTACGGAGACAACGTTTTGCTTATTTCAGTCCACGTGTGTGACAGAAATAAACCTGGATCATAATAGTAAAACGAACTCTGTTCGTCAACTCTTAGCATTGTTAGATGTACCTATAACAAAAAAGTCTAAAATTATGAAGATATGAACAAATAGCAGAAACATTATATGAATTTAAAACTTTAAGAATCCTAAAAATCTAAGTGGATATTAATTTATTTATTAAGGTTAATCAAAGTTGCTTTGGGATATTGTGCAAAAATTTGATACAACCTACAACTATATATTTGTTCCATTTTTTAGTGATTATAGTTATAAATAAGCTAATTACACGATAATATATAAGAAAAATTTAGTGAGAGATTATTGAATTTGCTATATTTCCCAATTTTGTTAGAAATTCAAAGGTTCAAAATATTGTGATGTATTTTAAAATAAGTTTTGTTTGTTCACAAATTGACCCTGATTATATTTTATGCACGCAAAGGGAAGAATGAAAAATTAAACTTATTAAAACGTACTTTGTTTCTAATTGTGTGAGTCAGTAGAAGTAATAGCTTGTTATTATTTTTGAGGTGGGGAGAATTTATAAATTGAAAATTCACTTTTTATTGTACCCTAAGTTTATAATGTGCTTTTTGCAAGCTTTAAAATACGATTATTTTTTTGCTTGTTGTATTAGTTAATAGAGCAAAAAATTAGGAAAAGAGAGTTTTTAGGATTTTGGATCAATTTATCGAGTTTAAATTTAGAGAAAAAATATATACGTTAAAATCGTTTTGTTTTTTACATATTTATTGCAATAGATTTTTAATTATAAGCACAGTGTCTTTTGGAAATTTCTTAGAATAAAATCCAAATAAATGATGAACATGAATTGTAAATTTCATAATCATATAAATATTTAGTGCTTGTTTGCTATAAAACACGTTTAAAACACATTTTTCTCAAAAATTTAGCACTGTATCATTATTAAATTTACTTTATAATGTATTTATAAATTGTAGATTCAACAAAACGATTTTAAACCTTTGGTAGTGATTCAACAGGTTATGGGTAAGTTTTTTGTGTTTAGAAAAACATATTAGTTTCAAAGGTGTAATAAAAATGTATTTAAAGGTAAAAACAAAGTAAAAGGAGGATAGTAATATAAGGATTTTTGAAATTCAAAATGATATGGCAATTATAAGCGATTATAGCGTGTTGCTTTGGGACTTTAAAGTTTCGTTAAAATAAATCCAAGAACTTATGATTTTTATAAAAAGAACTTGGAATATATTTTATGTCCTGCGGAATTTTTAATTATTAGATTAAGTAAGAAAATGGACGATAAGTTCATGTGAATCTTATAAAGTTGAGTGTGCACAGTCCAATAAAAACTTAGAATTCTGTCTTAATAAATAGTAGTGATTACAACTAGTGATTACAAATGAGTGGACTCTAAAATTATTGCTGGATTTTTTATTGTAGTAGAACTGTTGAAATATATTTTTTAAATTAATAGAATACAGTGCATCTGTACCAATAAATGCAGTTATGAGTTGGAAAATAAAAGACTAAGGGAGGTTTTTCC
This sequence comes from Endomicrobium sp., assembly GCA_031290575.1. GTDB lineage: Bacteria > Elusimicrobiota > Endomicrobiia > Endomicrobiales > Endomicrobiaceae > Endomicrobiellum. Next base: position 2,848 of record JAITNH010000002.1, read on the forward strand.
CAGTGCTTAGATTTAATAAACATACAAATAGACTTGAACCCGAAGAGTATCATTTTGAGCTTCAAGATGTAAAGGAACCTAACCTTTTTAGAGAGACATTCCGATATACAGAAATTCCTAAAATCGCTTTCAATAATGAAATAGTTCCCATGAATCCTCCTGACCAAATTTGGATTACAGATACAACGTTTCGTGATGGGCAACAAGCCATGGATCCTTTTAGTACGGAACAAATAGTTCAGTTATATAAGTATCTTAGTAGGTTAAGTGGGTCCAATGGAATAATAAAACAAACAGAATTCTTTCTTTATTCTGAAAAGGATAGAGATGCTGTATGCAAATGCAAAGATCTTGGATTTAAATTTCCTCAGATTACTGCTTGGATAAGAGCTGTAAAGAGTGATTTTAAACTTGTTAAGGAAATGGGGATTAAAGAAACTGGAATTTTGACGTCGTGCTCAGATTATCATATTTTTTTAAAATTAAAGAAAACTCGCAAAGAGGCAATGGGAATGTATTTGGATATAGTTAAAGCAGCTTTGGCTGAAAACATTATACCACGTTGTCATTTCGAGGATGTGACAAGAGCTGATTTTT
>JAITNH010000004.1 GCA_031290575.1 Endomicrobium sp.
ACTATGAGTCCGCATCATCTTACAACATATTTGATAAAACTTGCTGATGTCTATCATAAATTTTATGAAAAATGTCGTGTCTTAGCTAATGATTCGAATCTTGCCTCAGCAAGATTAAAGCTTATTGAAAGTGTTATGATAATAATAAAAAACTGTTTGGGTCTTTTAGGAATTTCTACCATAGATACGATGTAAAAAGCAAATTAAAGCACCTATATTATATTTTATAAATTAAAATTAAGAGTTTTTTAGTCGCTATATATCAGTTCAATTTGTCTTGGTACATGTGAACTTATCTCTCAGTGGTTAATTACAGGCGTTACAAAATAAGGAGTTTTTTCTTAATACAAAAAATTTAATTGTAAAAAATTTTTGTCTAAGTTTAAGTTATTAACTTTTGAGTTACCTTGTGACATTTTTTAATTAAAGTAAAATATAGAATGTGAGAGTCCTTATCTATATTATGTCTACAAGTTTTAGAATGTTTTTATGTAATAAAAAGATCAGCAATTTGGACAAAACTTAGTGGGAATTATATAAACAAAGTTAAACCATTAATTTCAAAGAGAGGTTTTATCGTTTTATTATCTTTTGTTTCATTGCCACTTATTTTTGTACTGTTATGGTAAAAATGTTAGTGTAATGCATGGATTTTAGGGTATAAGAAGGATTATAAGCAAAATAATATTCTCGATGTGTTATTTAGAGTTATAATTTTGTAAAATTTAAAAAAATCAATAGTGTCCTTGTTATACTTAAAAGACTAACAGTTATGAGAATTTTTTAGTATGTAGTCAAATTAAAACAATATTGAGTTAATTGTGTATGGAAAATTATATTAGAAAGTTTGTTGCAATTTTAGAGAAATCTAGAAACGCAATAGCTTTTACTGGTGCTGGTATATCTGCTGAAAGTGGTATTGCCACTTTCAGAGGTAAAAATGGCATTTGGAGTAAATACGAAGAAAAACTCTTTGAAATAAATTATTTCGCCAAAAACCCTGAAAAAGCTTGGAGTATGCTTTGTAGCGGATTTTATGAAACTATGCTTAAAGCTAAACCAAATATAGCTCATACAGCTCTCGCACATTTCGAACGAAGAGGATTTATTAAAGCCGTGATAACACAAAACATAGATAACCTTCACAAAAGAGCCGGAAGTAAAACAGTATACGAACTACATGGCAATGCTTCTAGCTTGAAATGTATTAATGATGACAGAAAATATACGATCAAAGATTTTGATTTAACCTACCCACCCAGATGCAAAAAATGTAATAGTATATTAAAGCCTGATTTTGTCTTTTTCGGAGAAATGCTACCAGATTATGATATGTGTATGTCCTTAGAAGCCACTCTAAAGTGTGATGTTATGATAGTTATAGGCTCTACAGGAACCGTATACCCTGCAGCAGCACTGCCTTTTCGAGCTAAAGAGAACAATGCCATCATAATTGAAATAAACCCAAGACCATCTGTTTTTACAGACAAAATTACAGATATATTTATTCCTATGACATCAAGTAAAGCAATGGAGACATTAGAAAATCTTTTGATCAAGTAAAATACTTTTTATCATTTATTAGCTAAAAAGCAAATTCAAGCATGAAAACATATAACTTCCAATCAAATAAATTAGTGGCCGTACTCACGTTAGAATCATTGAGATAAATACAAAAAATTATTACGCTCTAAACTAAATCAAAGTATTTTTATTTTTGCGAAACATTACATAATTGTCAGCTATGTCGAATTAATCATTATTATTGTAAAGACAACTACTCTGTAAAAACCTTTGTCAATCTACACCATTATCTTTTTATTAAGCTGATTAAAATTATCCATCGGAACTCAAATTTTACCTTATTAATTAATCATTTTTACTTTTTTTACATTCAATATTTCACCAGAAAAAAATCTACTACCTATTATTTGAAATTTTTCAGGATTATCGCTTACATAAAATTTCAAGAATTTCTTACTTTTTATATTTGCAAATAAATGAGATTTCATTAAAGTTTCTTTAACTTCCCGTGCAGTAGCTTTCGCAGAATCTATAAGAGCAATATTATTGCCTATATTCTTCTCCAAAGTCTTTTTTAAAAGTGGATAATGCGTGCATCCTAAAACTAAAGTATCAATTTGACGATTTAAAATAGGTTTCAAATATTTCTTCACTACACTGTCTATAATTTCGCCACTATTCCAACCTTCTTCAATAAGTGGAACAAATAAGGGACACACTTGCTGATATACTTTGGCACACTTAAAAATTTTATTTATTTTACGCGGATAAGACTTACTACTTATAGTGCCCTCGGTTCCTATAACTCCTATTTTTTTATTTTTTGAAGCATATACTGCAGCTTTTGATCCAGGTTCTATTACATCTATAACTGGTACAGGAGAAGTCCTACGCAAAATGGACAGTGCAAAAGCAGAAGCAGTGTTGCAGGCTATAACAACTAACTTAACTTTGCGTTTTATCAAAAAATCAATAATTTCCTTTGAATACTTAACTACCATATTCCTAGATTTTGAGCCATAAGGGATATGAGCAGTATCACCAAAGTAAATAAGACTTTCCATGGGCAAAGCTTTTTTGATAGCAGCCATTACTGTAAGTCCACCGAAACCTGAATCAAAAATTCCTATAGGTCTATTATCTTTATTCTTATTTCCAATTTTTTCTTGCATAATATTTTACT
>JAITNH010000007.1 GCA_031290575.1 Endomicrobium sp.
TGTACGATGGCAACCATAAGTTCAAGAAACATAAAAGGAATTGGAACACCAAACGAACATAGGCTGTACATAGTAGCCATAATTCTTTCTCCAGCAAAAATGTTTCCAAATAAACGAAAGGAAAAGGAAACAAGTTTTGTCACTTCGTTCATGAATTCCAAAATTCCAACAAATAAAAATATTGGGAACATTTTAAAAGTAACAAATCTACTAAAATAAGCTTTAATACCAGTATGTTTTACGCTAAGAAAGTGCGTTACAACCACAGAGACCACAGCTAGTGCAAGTGTGAGGTTCAAATCACTTGTAGCAGCCCTTAGAAAAGGAACTCCAAGATGATCAGATGTAGATGTATAGAATCTTACTGATTCAAATCCCGGAAATTGTGAAATCAAATTTGAAATCACAATAAACAGAAAAAAAGACAAAACCCAAGAGTATATAAACGAAGATCTATCACCTGCAATTTCCTCAGTAGTTTCCATAAAATACACGACAACAGATTCAACAATATTTTGCATCCAACCAGGGCTAAGACTAAATTTTCTACTCGTCACAAAAACCAATGATAAAATGACAATGTCCGTTACAATAGTAGCAACAAATGTATTCGTTACAGGAAAACCTGCCATTTGAAACAATAGATCAGGTCTTATATGCATTTAACTAACCTTAATTCCCAAGATAAACTAACTACTTCGATTACAAAAACAACTTAATGGCTACATTTTTCAAGGAATTACAGAAGACCCATCCACAACTATACCCCAATTTAAAATCTCGAAATATCACTAAATTCCACATGCTACAAACAAATTTCAGATTTTCAAATAAGCGGGACTTTGTAAGTAATCCACACCATTACAAAATTCAACATGATCTCATCTAAACTATAAGCGACACACGAACTATTATATAAAATGAAATTCTCGAAACACCGTATCAAAATATTTTATCAAAATTTCAAAAAAACACACATATAAAAACACAAGAAATACCATCCGTACATAAATCTAATATATAAGGTTTATAACTCTACAACATTCCATCTCTGGCATAGCAGTAAATTTCCTACCTTACACTGCCTCATGCGGAGAAACATAGACTACTAAATCTCACACACTACTTCCTTTGTGAACTTTAGAGATAAAAAACACCCCATTAATACGATCATTTTAAACGACACTTACCACACTTTTAAAACGATAAAATCCGTGGTTCATTGTACTTATTAATATGTGTTTAGTCAATTGTACTAATTAAATTTAGAAAAATACAATACATGAATAAATACATCAACAAAACTTCAAATTTTCCACGTAAGAGTCCAAATTTGCTCTTCAACGACCATCCACAAACCACGGGCCACTTTTTATAATACTAGTAGGCAAACCTTTTTTACTCTAGCACAAGCTTTCACTCGTTTAGCCACAATAACGGCCTGCAAGTCTCTATGTTAAACTAAAGCAATTCCCACTCCAACCTTACTTCAAATCCTATATGTGTTACGACAATATTTTAAAGATTATCCTTTAATGCCATTTAAAACTTTACACAAAAAATATCTCTCAGAAATTTTTCTCCGTAAAACCAAACCTATACGATGAATTTTACAGTTTACGACTAGCTCCAACCCCAACAATAAATCCAGGGTTATAACAGCCCTTATTCAATATATACACTATATCAATATCAGCAAAAAATCATTATAACATCGTTCTTTTTTAGCTAGACACCTTGCAATTATCATGTAAGTCTTCTGTTTTTAATCGGCGACTCTTTTTTGCCTATTTAAACTTTGCAGATGTATTTACACCACACTCAAAAAACATCTATATTTTCTAGAAGATGCATCAGTTTTTTAACCAATAATATTTTTTCTCTTCAAAATCATTTTTGAAAGTTTCTATTCAAGTATTAAGACATCTTTGGATTGGAAACAATCCCAAGAAAACTTATCAGCTAGCAAATACCTTCATAATAGCATTACATTTAACTATACACCTATATTAAAACTAGATATAAAAATGCACAGTTATCTCAATAAAATATTTAATTTTATGTGACAAGTTGATTCTACAAATACCTACTGCTGTAATTAAGTCCACACGCTCAAACTTCAGCGAACAGAACACATTTTTCTCTGTTTTAATTACAGAAATCTAAACTATACTAAGTTATTGATTCGAGATACAAATATAGTTAATAAACGCTAAATTTAACGTTACTAATTATTTTTTTCTAAACAAATATTTCCTCTAGTTTTTACTTTATTCGCACTTATCTTTGTAAGATTGCTTATAAGTCTTGTTTTTTCTCGCCAAAATAAACACTCCGTCAAATAAAAATTTGTTGAAAATATAAACCTTTTTATCATTAAGATATACAAAAAATCATAACAACTTTGGGGGAAAATATCGTATAAACCTAATATTAGACATCACAAAATTAAAATCTAAACCCTATCTTCGAGAAATACACTTTTGATTATTCAGCTCTTAGTTTTTTCATGTTTAATACCTTATAAACGGATAAAACATCAAATCTATTGATAGAATTCTAATATATTTAACTTCTCAATAAAGTTTTTTCTTTGCTAACAACAAATATATATTGAACTGTAAACATCAGTTACAATTAAAACTCTTTTTCATTTAAATTTTCGCTTAATACTTCCTATTTGATGCAAAATGGATTTTTTTGAGGTTCCTCCGTAAGATATTTTCATATTAGCAATATTTTTTAGATCTAAATATCCAAATATATCCTTCCTGAACACTTTTGAAAATTTACTGTATTCATCAATCGAAA
>JAITNH010000003.1 GCA_031290575.1 Endomicrobium sp.
AGTATAAAAAATATATTGAAAAGGATGTTGCTTTAGAAAGACGCTTTCAACCAATTTTCGCTGGCGAACCATCTATCGAAGATACTATTACAATTTTAAGAGGTATAAAAGAGAAATACGAAGTGCATCATGGTGTAAAAATAAAAGATTCAGCACTGGTAGCTGCTGCAACATTAAGCGCAAGATATATAACTGATAGATATCTGCCAGATAAAGCAATAGATTTAATTGACGAATCTGCAAGTAGATTGAGAATAGAAATAGATTCTATGCCTACGGAACTTGATACCGAAGAACGTAAAATCAGACAGCTTGAAATTGAGAAACAAGCTGTAAAAAAGGAAATTGATGTTGCATCAAAAAGCGTTTTGTAAATATAGAAAAAGAGATAGATAAATTAAAACAAAATTTTTTCAAAATGAAAATTCACTGGGAAAAGGAAAAATATTTAATTTCAAAGATTAGACAATTTAAAGCAGAACTTGAATGTATAAAAACTAAAGAGCAGCAAGCTGAAAGGGATGGGGATTTAAATACTGTTGCAGAAATTCGTTATGGAAAAATACCGCAAATGCAAAAACAACTTGAAGAAGAAAATAAAGAACTTCTTAAATTGCAGAAAGAAAAAAAATACTAAGAGAAGAAGTTGGCGAGGAAGATATTGCTGAAATTGTAAGTAAGTGGACAGGAATACCGGTTGTGCGCGTGATTGAGAATGAAACGCAAAAGCTTCTTAAAATGGAAAATAAACTTCATGAAAGAATTGTTGGTCAAGATGAAGCTATATCTGCAGTATCAAATGCTGTACGACGTTCTCGTTCTGGACTTTCGGATTTCAATAAGCCTATAGGCACATTTTTATTTCTAGGGTCTAACAGGTGTTGGAAAAACTGAATTAGCAAAAGCACTTGCGGAATTGTTGTTTGATGATGAAAAAAATATAGTGAGGATCGATATGTCAGAATATATGGAAAAACATAGTATATCACGCTTCATAGGTGCTCCTCCTGGGTATATTGGATTTGAAGAAGGTGGACAGTTAACGGAAATCGTAAGAAGAAGACCTTACTGTATAGTTTTATTTGATGAAATTGAAAAAGCAAATCCAGAAATATTTAATGTTATGCTTCAAATATTTGATGACGGTAGACTTACAGATGGACATGGAAGAACAGTTGACTTTAAAAATACTATTATTATAATGACTTCAAATATAGGTTCAGAATATATTCAGAGATACAACGATTATAATGAGATGAAGAATAAAGTTATATATGATATAAATAATTATTTTAGATCTGAATTTTTAAATAGAAATAATATTTCAAAATTTAAAGGAGCATGAATTAAATAAAATTATAGATATACAAATTAAATCTTTTGAGAATCGTCTTGCTGAGAAAAAAGTAAATATAGAATTGACAAATAAAGCAAAAGATTTTATCTCATCAAGAGGATATAGTTCTGCTTTCGGAGCTAGATCCTTAAAAAGAGCTATACAAATGTATTTGTTAAATCCTCTTTCTTCGAAGCTCATTTCCATGGAATTTAAGGAAGGAGATAGCATTATTATAGACGCTCAAAAGAAAAATATAGATAATTTAGAATTTAAAAAGAAATGTATAAATTAATAGTAGAACAATAATATTATTAATTTATATGAAAAAGTTTAAAAATTGACGTGGTAAATTTATTTTTGTTACAATAAGGTCTATCGATTTTCAAGTGTCTCTGTAGCTCAATTGGATAGAGCAACTGCCTTCTAAGCAGTAGGTTGCGTGTTCAACTCACGCCGGAGACGTTCTTTTTTTATATTTTGGTGGCTGTAGCTCAATTGGATAGAGCATCGGTTTGTGGAACCGATGATTGCGGGTTCAAGCCCCGTCAGCCACCCATAGTTAAACGTAATGTACATTAAATTTAAGTAAATGGTTTATATAAATTGATTGTTTTAAAATTTTTTTAATATCGGATATTCTGCTTACTTTTACTTTTTAGATATTTATATTATTTCTGTGTTGGTTGTTTTCAAATTAAAGTTTACAGCAATAATAAACGAATGTTATTTTTTGAAAGCACATATACTTTATTTCAAAGTATAAAAGCATAATTGTGAAATGATATATAGATAAGATATTGTTGCTACGATTTCTATTTTAGCTAAATTGACGTGCAGTCCACATAAAAGAATCAGTAATAAAAAATTTTAAAGAATGATACTCTCACATACATATGTATTACATAAAAAGTGCAATACATTAAATTTTGAAAAATGATGCTATTAACATGTGATATATCATAAATAGTATCATGAGAAGATTTTCACTGTCAAGTTAAAAGATTAATACAATAGTTATACCAATCAAATATTTGAATATTAATTTCTCAAACGTATATATATCTAATGAAATATCTACAAAGTAAAATAAAATATTGTTGCAACACTTATTTATTAGGAAACCTATTGAAAATAGTTAGCAAAAACATATTAGCTGTGTTATGAACATTATGCTATAATAAGTACGTATTTAAAACTAATAGTTGATATCTAATCTGTAATATAATATATTTTTGTTTAAGCATAAAAATTTAAAACTATATTTCATCTAAAGAATACATCATAGTCGAAACACAAATTGATATTAGATAGCGTTATGACGATTACTGGCGGCGTAGCTCAGAGGTAGAGCAGAGGACTCATAAGCCTTTGGTCGTAGGTTCAATTCCTACCGTCGCCATTTAAAGTTATGGTTTTATAAATTCACGTCAAACATTGTATTGTTAATGATACTTGTTTTAATCTTGAATTATAAAAATCAAATAAAATATGTATATATTTTCAACTATAAATCAATAGATGTTTTGCTTTTTTTATATTTATATTTGAAAAAAAAAAATGGAAAATGTAATATATGAGTCATGAAAAAGCTAATAACTGTAAAGTTGGAAAATAGTAAATATAATATTGTTATCTCACAATCAAATAATGATTTTTTCTCATACTTTAAAAAAATAAGAACATTTTTTATTGTTACTGATAGTAATGTCGCAAAACTACATTTGAAGTATTTTGCAAATTTATTAAAGCAACATGGCTTTAATATCAAAACGGCCGTTATCGGTTTTGGAGAAACGGGGAAGAGTATAAAAAATTTGTCTTTTTTATATAGCAAAGCTCTTGAAGCAAATATAGATAGAAAAAGTTGTGTAATAGCTTTTGGGGGTGGGGTAGTCGGTGATATTGCAGGATTCTTTGCAGCCACGTATATGCGTGGTATAGATTTGGTTCAAATACCTACAACGCTATTAGCAATGACAGATTCTTCTGTTGGTGGAAAAACCGCAATAAATACAAACAAAGGCAAAAACATTGCAGGAGTGTTTCATCAACCAAAACTAGTGTGGATTAATTCCTCCTTTTTACAAACACTACCTGTAGAGCAAATAAAAAATGGCTTTGCAGAGGTTATTAAATATGCTTTCACATTTGACAAAGAGCTGTACATATACTTGTTTGACATGTTTGAAAATGAAATTATATCATCTCAAGATCTCAGTTATATAATATACCAAAGTTGTTCCTATAAAGCCAAAATTGTTGAAAAAGATGAAAAAGAAATCACTGGACTAAGAGCAATTCTAAATTTTGGGCATACTTTTGCACACGCACTTGAAACAATAACACATTACAAAAAATTTTTACATGGAGAAGCGGTCGCAATAGGAATGGTTTTTGCGGCAAGACTTTCTTTGGAATTAAAAATATGCAAACAGGAAACATATAAAAAAATAGAAAAACTTTTACATTTGGCAACTTTTAATTTAAAGATAAAAGGCAATGCTACACATTTTTTATCACTTATGAAAAAAGATAAAAAATCTATTGACGGAAACATTAAATTTATTCTAATAAAGGATATAGGTAAACCAATAAATACTTATGTGAAAGATAGTATCATTTTAAATGTTTTAAAAAATTTTCTGAGAGAGCAATCAAATGAAAAAAATACTTGTTCTTAATGGCCCTAACATAAATATGCTTGGAGTAAGGGAACCTAAAATTTATGGCAATATCACTCTTCCAGAAATTGAAAAAAGACTCACAGAATTTGCGAAAGAGTTCAAAGTTGAAATCGAATTCTTTCAATCAAATCATGAAGGCATAATTATAGATAAAATTCAAAATAGTTTAAATAAAATTTCAGGAATAATTATCAATCCGGCAGCTTTTACACATACATCTTTAGCCATAAGAGATGCTCTGACTTCTGTTTCCATACCAACAATAGAAGTGCATATTTCTAATATATATGCCAGAGAAGAGGCTAGACACAAGTCCTGCATTGCATCAATAGTTTTAGGACAAGTTGTTGGTTTTGGTATTGATGGATACATTTTTGCATTAAAAAAATTGGCAACAATGGAATAATTTTTTTTAATTTATCTCGAAGCTTAATAGAAAAGACCCCAAAAGGAAATTCCTTTGGGGTCTTTTAGTTGTTAGAGGTAAGATTAGATCTTTTTTATGTTTGCTGCTTTAGGACCCTTGTCTGAACTCACAACTTCAAATTCAACACTATCACCCTCGGCTAACGATTTAAAACCATCAGACTGAATAGCTGAATAGTGTGCAAAAACATCGCCCGATCCATCGTCATTAGAAATGAATCCATACCCTTTCTGATCATTAAACCACTTCACTTTGCCTTGTGCCATTACTGCAACTCCTTGTTTTTTATCCGTCACACGGATAACTAAATTACAATCACAATTTACGAGATTGCTTTGTTATTGTAGTAAATAATTGTATACTTGTCAAATATAAATATGATTATTTTATCAAAAACAGCAAAAAAGGAACATATGAAAAAAAAACTTCTACAAATATTCCATAATAAAATCGAAAACATTCTTTTCACTAACATAAAAGAAACTTTTTACCTTACAGGTGCAAATTTTGATGGATTTTGGCTTCTATTTGTAAAATGCAAAATACATATATTGTGCTCTAAAATGATCGAAGGTCAAATTAGAGATTTTTTTGTAAACCAAAACATACAAATACATATAGACACCCCTTTTTATCAAACTGTTATAAAAATTTTAAAACAAAATAAAATTAATAGAATATTAATTGATCCGAAATATATGAATGCAGCAGATTTTATTTTGATAAACGAAAAATTGAATCAAGAAAAAATTAGCATCATAAGAAAGATTAACATTTTAAACAGCCTGCGTATTATAAAAAATGAAGATGAAATTATAAATATAAAAAAATCATGTAGTATTGTGTCTAATATATGCAATATAATTAAGAGCGAGCTGAAACCAGGATTATGTGAACTTGATATTCATTATAGAGTATTAGAATTATTCGCTAAAAATCGTGTAACAGAGAGTTTTACACCTATAATTGCCTCCGGCATAAATTCTGCCAATCCACACCATAAAAGTTCATTCAGAAAAATTACTAAAAATGATATAATAATGATGGATATAGGATGTACATATAAAGGATACTGTTCAGATTTGACACGCACTTATTTTTTAGATAGAATAGGTAAAAGTGATGGTCGCAAGATAATTTGGGATACTGTAAAGCGTTCTCAAGATTGTATTTTGAAAAAAATAAGAGCGGGGTTACGATTATCTTGGGCAGATGAAACTGCGCGAAATATTGTAAAAGAAGCCGGGTATGGAGATAGGTTTATTCATAGTACCGGACATGGAATTGGAATAGAAGTTCATGAAATGCCTTCGTTAACTTTGGATGTCGAAGGTGTTTTTTTGCCGTGTATGGTAGTTACTATTGAACCAGGAATATATATTGAACAACTGTTTGGTGTAAGAATTGAAGATACGATATTAATAAAGGAAAATGGTTGTGAAATATTGACCTTGGCAGCATATTAAATTAGGAGATATAATGATTTCCACATCAGATTTTAAAAATGGAATCAATATTTTAGTTGATGGAGAACCTTATCAAGTTATGTGGTTCCAGAACCATAAGCCTGGTAAAGGTGGGGCTGTAATGCGAGTAAAACTTAAACATCTTAAGAGGGAATGTACAATAGAACGCACCTTCAAGTCAGGTGAAAAAGTTGAAGTTTTAAATCTTAACAAACAGAAGAAACGGTTTTTATATAAAGAAAACACAGACCTCAACTTTATGGACATGAATACTTACGAACAGATAAGTGTCCCTTCAAAATTTTTGGGCAAAATGATAAATTTTCTGAAAGAAAACCTTGAAGTTGAGGCCATATATCTTGAAAACGAACTCATCGATATCGAGTTGCCTATAATTATAGAAATGACAATAACTGAAGCAGAACCTGGAATCAGAGGGGATTCTGTTACAAATCTTACAAAAATGGCAAAGCTTGAAACTGGGGCAAATATTCGCGTGCCACTTTTCATAAAAGAAGGCGATGAAATTAAAGTTGATACAAGAACTGGAGAATATATAGGAAAAGTTTAAGAAATAAAAGTTTTAACAATGGTCATGCTTTAACGACGGATAATAGAATAAGAATTGTTTGTTTGTTGTTATATCGTTGTGTGTTTTGTTGCTGAGATCAAGTAGGTGTACAAATGAATTTACAAGAAATCAAAGATTTTTTAAAATCAATAAAAAATACCGATATTGAAGAAATGCAATATCAAAGCGGTGGAGTTTCTTTATATTTTAAAAGAACAGATGTAGAACCAGTACTACCACCTATCGTAAAAGAAATTATCACAAACCAATCAAAAAAAGAAGAAAAGCAAACTCCTCTTGTAGTTATTAAATCAACAACAGTAGGAACCTTTGTAAGTTCACAGAGCGATGATGTTCACACTCTCATTAAAGAAGGTGACACAATAGTAATAGGGCAAAGAATTGGACAAATCGAAGCAATGAAAATCATCAAAGACATAAATTCTAGTATTAATGGTAAAATAGTAAAAATCTTTGTTTCAAATGGTCAACCTGTTGAGTACGGACAAGAATTGTTTTTGGTTGATACAGGTAAATAATAAACAAAATAATAAGACTTATCTTATTATTTTGTTTATAGCTGTTGCGAGGAGAAATATAATGTTTAAAAAAATTTTGATTGCAAACAGAGGTGAAATAGCCTGCAGAGTTATAAGAGCCTGCAGGGAACTAGGTATTAAAACTGTTGCTATTCATTCAGAAATCGATAGAGAAAGCATGCATGTAAAACTTGCCGATCAAGCTATATGCATAGGATATGCAAGTGTTTCCGAAAGCTATCTGAATATTCCAAGTATTATAGCTGCTGCGGAAATTTCTAATGCGGATGCAATTCATCCAGGTTATGGGTTTTTATCTGAGAACACTTATTTTGCAGAAGTTTGCGAAGCCTGTAAATTAAAATTCATTGGACCTTCAAAAGAGTCAATAGAACAAATGGGAGATAAAATTTCAGCTATAGAACTTATGAAAAAACATGGGGTCCCAACTATTCCTGGGGAAAATGGCCCTATAAATGCCAACGAACCAAAGATTTTTGAAATTGCAAAAAAGATAGGATATCCAGTTATCATTAAAGCAACCGCAGGTGGAGGAGGAAAAGGCATGAGAATAGTTGTATCAGAAGAAACTCTTCAGAATGCTGTAATTATGGCACAAGTAGAAGCCAAAGCTTCTTTCGGAAACCCTAATGTATATATGGAGAAATATATAGAAGAATCTTATCATATAGAATTTCAGGTGCTTGGCGATAAATATGGTAGAACTGCGTATCTGCCAGAAAGAGATTGTTCTATACAAAGAAGACATCAAAAACTTATCGAAGAAAGCCCTTCTTCGTTAATAAATGAGACCTTAAGAAAAAAAATTGGCAAGGCTGCAAGAAATGTTGCCGCAGCTATTAAATATGTCACAGTTGGCACTGTAGAATTTCTTGTAGATAAGAAGGGTCGTTTTTATTTTATGGAAATGAATACAAGAATTCAGGTGGAACATCCTATTACTGAAATGATTACGGGTATAGACTTAGTAAAAGAACAGATAAAACTTGCAGCAGGTGAAAAACTTTCAATAGTTTCGGAAAAAATTAAAATTTTAGGCCATGCTATAGAGTGTAGAATAAACGCAGAGGATCCTGATAAAGATTTTATCCCTTCTCCTGGAAAAATTGGAAAGCTATTTTTACCAGGAGGACCTGGAATCAGATTGGATACTCATGTTTATTCAGGATATACAATATCACCTTTCTATGACAGTTTAATTGCAAAAATCATCGCTTTTGCTAAAGATAGAAACGAAGCAATTATTAGAATGCAAAGAGCCTTAAGGGAAATAGAAATAGAGGGCATTAAAAATACGTCTTCTTTACATAGTAAAATTATGGCAAATGAAATATTCCGCAAGGGAAGTGTCAGTACCAACTTTCTTACAAAACATATATTTGGAAAGTAAATTTCCAAATATATGTTTTTATATAAAACCAGTAATTATACATAAACCATGAAAATAAAAGAAATTATTAAAAATTTAATCAATGAAAATATAGAAGCAAAAAAGAAAATGCTTAAGCAAATTCAGATTACATATATTTATGATATTGTCAGCAAAATCGTAGAAACGTATAAAAATAAGAAAAAAATAATTATTTGTGGAAATGGTGGTTCTGCTTCTGATGCTTTGCATTTTGCAGCTGAAATGGTTGTACGTTTTGAAAAAAACAGAAAAGCATTACCTGCTATTGCTTTGTCTGAAAACATATCAACACTAACTGCCATTGGCAATGACTTTAGTTATGACTATGCTTTTAGTCGTCAACTTGAAGCATTTGCACAAGAAGGTGATGTCTTTATCGCAATATCAACAGGAGGAAATTCAAAAAACGTTATACAAGCTTTAAAATATGCTAAAAAACTTGCCATATTTACAATAGGTATTACAAATTGCAATGGAGGCGAAATGAAAACTATGTGCGATTTATGTTACTGTGCTCCATCAAAAATTACATCAAGAACGCAAGAATGCCATATACTTTTAATACATATAATCGCAAAACTCGTCGAAGAACAGATATCTAATTAAATTAATTTATGCTACTGCTTTATTGGACTTATACACGCATACATATAAGAAAATACAAATTTCACCAATCTTAACATTTTTTATTTTATATCAACATCATTTTCAAAAAGACCTTTTATATATAATTCATATTGTAATCATGTACAACCATTCTGTGTGTGAAATGCATCAAAAACAAAAAGTTTTTTAATATATACAACTCTTTTAAGTATGCCTTTGGTGCTTCATCCTCAAAAATAATATTTAAAAAATGCGAATTTGTAAAAAAAACATGAAATACGCAAAAATAGACATACATTTTATTCATACTAGAAAAAATATCCTTCAAGTAAATACTCAAGTTTAGCAAAAAAACATTATCAACCATGGTTGATAGTCACCGCAACAATCATATAAAATATTATGTTTTTTGTTTTTATAATTTTAAGAACAATTTATTTTGAAACAGCTGTAGCAATATTTGCAATTCCGAGCAACGACGCTAAATCTTTATCATCAATCGCAATCCTAATATACGGTTTAACAGCAATACTATGTGTAATATCTTCAACAGCAACCCCTAAAGATAAATATTTTTCTATCCCAAATCTTACTCCTATATCCATTGTAGGACCATATTTATCTCTTGAAAAATCACGTATATTTAAATGAGCCTGTAATCCTTTACACTGAGTATATATAGGCTTAGAAGAATAATATCCAAAACCAAAACCAGCCTTGCCTTTTATTAGACCCCCATAAATTTCAGCATTTCCAACTATAAACCCTAATAAAGCTTCTAATTTGTTTGCATTATCCCTATCGTTGTCATTTAGTACAGAACAACTATCACCTACATTTGAAAGTCCTATATAATAAAACTTGTTATTATCTGGCATTACATTTATACCAACATCACTTATAAGTTTTCGATTCTTAAAGTTATATCCTTCTTTAATCTCCCAATTTAAATGAAACTTATCTGTTTTTTTAATTTTATCACTAAAATTTTTAATAGTTTCTCTTGCAGATGCTACAGTCTCTTTTAAATCTTTACCCATTTGTTCATCACTTATAAGAGATGATATTATGCTATTCCCATCACGTATACTAGCAATTAATATATCGAGAGTTGTTACTATGTTTTTAACTGATAAGATAATATCTCTTAAATCTTGCTTATTATACATAGAAATTATTGCAAGATCTGCAGAAAACTTATTAAAATTATTTATTATCTTTGAAATCATATCATCTTGAGAAGCGAAACTATCCAAAATGTTTTTGAGAGAATGTATAGCATCAGATAAATTTATTATCATACCACCATGTCTATCATCACCTAATGCTTTATTAATATTATCAAAAATATTGGTTAAAATCGACTCCAAAGATTGATTTTGTCCTGTCAATATATAATCACCACCTTTAAAAACTCCATAGCTTGCATCGCCAGGAATGATTTCAATATATTTTGTCCCAATAATACCAGAAGAAACAATACGTACTGAAAGATTTTGATATAAAATAACTTTTTTATTTATCGAAAGTTTTAATTTAGCTTTTGAATTATCTAAAGAAATACTTTTTAAAATTCCCACATCTACACCTGATATTTTAACTTTAGCTTTTCGAGTAAGCCCAGAAATATTGTCAAATTTCACATAAATATCATGAGTACTTTTTAAAGAGAGAGCTTCAATTGCGATAATAGAAACAATTATTGCAAAAAATCCTATCAATATGAAAACCCCTAATTTAAACTGATTATTCATATTTTACCCATTTGAAAAGTTCTATCTATAAATATAGGGCCATAATTTGATCCTTTGATAAATTGTCTCACATATTCGTTTTTAGTATTTTGCATCTCTTTCGGAGTGCCATTAAAAATTATATTACCCTTGTAAAGCATAATTATTTTATCCGCAATTTTATATGCAGACTTCATATCGTGCGTTACAACAATGGAAGTAACATGTAAATATTTCTTTAAGTTCATTATAAGATTATTTATAACATTTGACATTATAGGATCAAGATCTGCAGTTGGCTCATCATATAAAATATAATCTGGTTGATACGCAATAGATCGAGCAATACCAACTCGCTTTCTCATACCACCTGAAAGATCTGATGATTTTAAATGGTCAATATTTTCCAAACCAAGCATTGATAAACATTGCCTAACTCTCAATTTTATCTTACTTTCCGTAAGAGAAGTTAATCTTCTTAATCCAAACGCAACGTTTTCAAAAACACTAAGAGAATCAAAAAGGGCACCTCCTTGAAATACATAGCCCATCTTTTTCATGATTTCATTCAAATCCACAGAAGAACATTTTGTTATATCTGTACCATCAATTTTTATAGAACCTATATCAGGTTTAATAAGACCAATTATAGTTTTTAACAAAATACTTTTACCTATTCCTGAAGGCCCTATAACGACAACGATTTCACCATCATAAACTTCAAAACTAACACCACATAACACTTGTTTAACACCAAATCGTTTGTAAACATTATCTATTTTTATCATTTTTTTATTGTATAAATTTATATTAATAATTTGAACAAATACCAACAAGACATATTATTTTATTTTCAATGAAATTAATAAAGATGTTAAAAAATAATCTAAAGTTAAAATAAAAACAATTGAAGACATTACAGAACTTGTAGTGGCTCTACCCACACCTTCCGCTCCACCTTTTGCGTTAAAACCTTTATGGCATGCAACTATTGCTATAATTAATGCAAAAAAAAACGATTTTATAAAACCGTGCAAAAAAGTTAGAATCGTCATAAAATCTAAAGATTGTTCCAAATAAACACTTGTAGAAATATCCCATATATTCGCACTGATAAGCATTCCGCCATATATCCCAATTATATTCGCAATAACCGTAAGCAATGGAAGCATAAAAAAACAAGCTAAAAATCTTGATACAGCAAGAAACTCTATAGGATTTGTGCCAAGTGTACATAAAGCATCAAGTTGTTCAGTAACCTTCATTGTTCCCAGTTCTGCTGTAATCGCAGCACCAACTCTACCAGTTACGATTATAGCTGTAAGAACAGGACCTAGCTCTATAACCAAAGAAAACCCTGTCACCGTACCAACATATATAGGTTCATTAAAAATATTCGTAGTTGCAGTGCCTACTTGAAGAGCCAAAACCATCCCTGTAAAAAAAGACGTAAGTACAATTATAGGAGCAGATCTCCACCCAACTTCAACCATTTGTATAACAGTACTTTTCAAAGAAATTTTTCCTTTAAATATACATGACACCGTATCTACTGCCATTATAAAAGCTATTCCCAAACCTTCAAAGGTTCTTTCAGTGGCTTTTCCAACTTTTATTAGTTTGATTTTAATTTTTTTTAACATTTTATATAAACTAAACAACAATTCTTGGCACACGAGAAGATATGGCACAAGTTACCTCATAATTTATTGTGTTTTGAATTTTAGCAAGCTCATCAATATTTATTTTTTCCTTCCCCTGGTTTCCTATCAACACTACTTCATCACCAATTGAAACGCCTTTTACACCAGTCACATCTATAACCGTCATATCCATCGTAACTCTACCAGCAATAGGGCAACGTTTCCCTCCAACTAAAACATCTCCTTTATTAGATAGCAATCTACTATAACCATCACCATAACCCACTGGAATTGTAGCAACAACTGAAGCTCTATTTGTGACAAAAGTTCTTCCATAACTTATACTAAATCCTGCGGGAACTCTTTTTAAGAATATTATTTTAGCTTTCCAGGAAAGCACTGGTTTAAGTTTTAGAAATCGATCAGCATGTTTAAAAGGACTGAGTCCATAAAGACTCAGTCCAGGACGTACCATATCAAGATGAGTATACTTATTTTTAAACAATGCCGCTGAATTAGCAGAATGCGCAACAAACTTTAAACCCAAATTTGCACGTGCAAATTTAACGATTTTCATAAAAATATCAAGTTGAGCACGCGTAAATACAGGATCAATATCTGCCACAGAATAATGCGTATACATGCCAATCATATTCACTTCAGGAGTTTTTGCAATTTTTTGTAATATTGAATACGCGTTTTCAGGCAATGCACCAATCCTGCCCATACCAGTATCTATCTGCAAATGAAAATTGATTTTTTTATTCAACTTTATAGCCAAATTTTCCATGGTTACAATACTGGCCATTGTAGAAAACGTAAGAGTCAAAGAGTGCGCTAGTGCAATTTGCAAATTTTCAAAAGAACAAATGCTTCCCAAAATTAGAATATTGGTTTTTATACCTGCTTCCCTAAATTGTATTCCCTCTTCAAGAGAAGAAACAACAATCCAAAGTATACCAGCTTTTTGTGCTTCCTTTGCAAGTTCGATCCCACCATGTCCATAAGCATTAGCCTTAATAACCGCCATAATTTTAGTATCTTTTGCAATATATTCTTTGATTTTTTTCAAATTAAAATGAAAATCACTCTTATCAATTTCGACCCATGTCTGTCTAAAAAAAACTTGTGATCTTTTGTTTGCCACTATTTCTACATGAGATAGTTGTTTTTTCATTTATAATTAATCCTCTAATTTTTTGGATTCATCAGAGAATTTTGTATATTCACCCTCGAAAATTAAATTTATATCACCTATAGGCCCATTTCTCTGTTTAGCTATTATAAGCGTTGCTTTTTTTTGCAAATCAGGCTCCTCTCTATTATAATACCCATCTCTGTAAAGCATAGCAACAACATCGGCATCTTGTTCGATTGCACCGGAATCTCTTAAATCAGAAAGCTGTGGTCTATTATCTTTTCTGCCCCTATCTTCAGTTCTTCTTGAAAGCTGCGACAAAACAATAACAGGAATATCTAAATCCTTAGCTAAAGCTTTAATAGATCTTGAAATATCTGAAACTTCTTGCTGACGAGATTCAAATTTTCTTCCAGAGCCATGTATAAACTGAATGTAATCTACTATTACTAAAGCAAGAGAATTTTGATTTGCTTGAAGTTCTATTGCAAGTTTTCTTGCTCTTGTCCTAAGCTCTATAACACTTATATTAGAATCATCATCAATAAAAATTGGTGCATCTGCGATTTTTTTAGCAGCATTTGTAAGTCTTGGCCAATCTGCACTATTATATAGTCCATTTCTCAATTTACCAGCATTGACTCTTGCTACAGAAGCAAGAAGTCTAGACATTAACATTTCTTCTTTCATTTCAAGAGAGAAAATAGCAACAGGTTTTTTTTCCACAATTGCTACATGTTCTGCAATATTTAATGCGAGTGCCGTTTTTCCCATAGAAGGCCGTGCCGCTAAAATTATGAGCTCTGAAGGATGAAGACCTGCTGTTTTAGCGTCAAAATCTACAAAACCCGTTGAGAGTCCAGAAATGTTTCTTGGATTGGAATGAAGCCTTTCAAGTTTTTGAAGCATGGGATTTACAAGCTTAGAAACACTTGTAAGTCCTTTTTTTCCTCTTTGTTGTAAAATACTGAACAAAGCCTCCTGCGATTTATCTAACATTTCTCCAGGAGAATTTTGCTCATTAAAAGCATCGCTCACCATCGTAGAACCAATACTAATAAGCTGTCTTGAAATCGATTTATCACGTACAATAGAAGCATAATGCTCTACATTTGCAACTGTCTGAACAAAATTAATCAAAACTGTAAGACAAGACGCACCGCCCAATTCAGTGAATTTTCCACTTTTTTTAAGAGCTTCTGAAACCGTAAACAAATCAACAGGCTGATTTTCAATATATAAGCCACGAATTGTTAAAAAGATTTGTTTATGTGCCTCTTTATAAAAATCATTTTCATCTATTAAATCTACAACTTTTAAAACAGCTTCTTTCTCTATAAGCATCGAACCCAAAATAGCCATTTCTACATCTATAGCCTGAGGTGGAACTCTTTTTAATATATTCTTTTTCATCTATATAACACGCCTACTATCAATTTAATATAATCAACAGTTTTTAATTTTATATATTCGATAAATCAAAATTACAATATCTTCTTATGTTGCAATACAAAAAATAATTACCTTTTATTCACTTGTAACAGAAAGCTTTATCTTTGCCGCAACTTCAGGATGAAGCCTTACATTTATTTCATAATCCCCAAGTTCTTTTATGTTCTCTGGAAGAAGAATATCATGCTTATTAATTTCAAATCCTTTTTCTTTAAAAATCCTTGAAAGATTTATTGCAGTTATTGAGCCAAAAATTTTACCATTTTCTCCAATTTTTACCTTCACTGCAAACTTAAATGCTTCCATTTTTAAAGCAATCTCTTTTGCAATATCGATGATCTCTCTTCTTTTTTTTTCAAATCTTACTTTTTCTCTAGCCCAAGCTTTGAGATTTTTGATAGTAGCTTCCATGGCAAGCTTTCGCGGAACAAGATAATTTCTTGCAAATCCCGCTGAAATCTCTTTTACATCCCCTTGACGGCCAACATTCGCAATATCAAACATCAATATAACTTTCATTTCACCTCCTTCCTACTTAATTTTTTAACGAGAAGATAAAATATATAATTAATTTACCGTAAAGGGCAAAAGGGCAAGCATTCTTGCCCTTTTAACTGCTGTACCAAGCTCCCTCTGATGCTTTGCACATGTACCAGTTATACGCCCTGAAAGTATTTTACCTTTTTCAGTTACAAACGCACGGAGTAAACTTACATTTTTATAATCTATTTCAACTTTATCAGCACAGAACCGACAAACTTTTTTTCTTACAGGGCCACCTTTTCTGAATTTTCCACCAGTACGATTTTGAGTTTCAGTTAAAGAGCTTTGAGATCTTAACTGTCCTACTGGCCTTTTTATATATGGCATTATTTTCTTCCTCCAAACGTTTAAAACGGTATATCCTCATAATCATCGTCAGTAAAATTATTAAATTGTTTCTGTGATTCATCCACATTGTTCATTACCGCATTATCATGTTTTAGTATTGAAAGGTACTGCACCCTAGAAGCCACAACTTCTAAACGGCTTCTTTTAGTTCCATCAGCTTTTTCCCATTTATTTGTCTGAAGCCTACCCTCTATATGAACAGGCAAACCTTTTTTTAACCGTTCACCACATCTTTCAGCCTGATCTCCCCAAACAACAACGGGAACGAAAGTTGGATCACCATCCTTCCATTCGCCAGTGATAGAATCTTTCATTCTTTTGCTGAGAGCTATATCAAATGAACAAACCGCTTTTCCTGTACTTGTACGCTTCAGCTCAGGATCTTTCGTAAGTCTACCTAGCAGCATAACACTATTTTGTTCTGGTAAGCGAAAACGATTCTGTTGATTCATATTTATTTGTTCCTATATCTTGTTGCAATCCGCTGTTGATTGTTCTACTTTTGAATCGGATTTTACAACATTTTTTTTCTTTTCGATTTTAATTGTTAAAAATCGTACAACTGAATCAGTAAATTTAAACAAATTTTCAAGTGTACTGATTATTTCACCACCACCGCTAAATTCCATATAAATATAATTTCCTTCTCGAAATTTATTAATGGAATAAGCAAACCTCTTCTTGCCAAGTTGCTGAATCGCTTTGATCGTTCCTTTCAAAGCTTCAATCGCTTTAACTATTTTTGTTATGAGTTCATCTGTTTTTTCTGCTGATAATTCTGGAGAAACAATAAACGTACTTTCATACTTCATTTTAATACACCCCCCCCACTTTTTATAAATACCTTAAACTCTATGTTCTTCGAAGAACCTAACTGACACATATTACTAACAGAATACCAACACAACTTGAAAGCAGTGCATTATACAAAATAAATATCTTTTTCAAAAATTATGCTTATATTTTATATTTTTACTTCAAAAATTTTCTTATTGCTAAAGAAACTAACACAAGCAAACCATCAACATTTTTCAAAAATTTACATAACGCCATAAACGTATATAATTCTATTAATATTCTAATAAATTAAATGTATTAGCCAAATTATACTATTTTTTAAATCTCATACAATTTTTTACTTGCTTAAATTCTTCAGAAATCAATAAATTGGATCATATCCTTTTGAAAAAATAAAATTTTTTGCCTCATTTGTTAGCTTTACATATATATTTTTTTTACAATACACCTTTCAACAGATTTAATTTAAGTCTACCATCATCAAAACAACTGGAGCATAAATATTAAATACTTCAAAGATTTGCTTCTCAATTTCATCAAATAAAACTGCACAATAAGGTCTCCTTCTAACCACTCCGTTAACTGTCCTCTTTTTTTCAAATCCAACATATCCCGGAGGAGCTCCTATAAGACATGATACAATACACTATGTTTATATATTGAAGTGTAACTCTTACTAATTTTACTATCATTAAACAAAAACTCTACAAAAGTCCTCGCAGGCTCAGTTTTGTAAACACCTTGTAGAACCTAAAAACAAAAAAGGAACCTTATATGGGGCTGGAATCGGAAAGTCATGAACGAGAACGTCACACTGCATCTGTTACTACAGGATATTGCTTCATCTGACCAATAACCCTTTTTGTGCTTATCTTCCTCCCCATTCTAAGAAGCTTTATGTATTTCGGATTCATCATACGTGCAAATAGATGCCCCCTGTCCATTTACTTATGATTTGGCAATATCTTTTTTTCATCAGCTTCTTTTTTAACATTTTTTTCTTTTTTGTAACTCAAAAAGCTTTTTATTTTATTCTTCAAGATTTTTTTTGCGTTTGAAGAATTTTTCCATAACGAATTTCTGCGACCGTATTTAACCATCATTTTCTTTCAGCTTTTTATTCTTCTTTCATATCTTCAATTTTACCTTAACTGCTCTTATTTCTACAATCAAAAGATCTCTCATTTTTCGAAATGGGTTTTATTTCAGCAGAATCATGCTTTAATTTGTTTATCTCTTTTTCCATATTCTCGCGACGTTCCTTCGACGCAACACCAGTTTCTTTCTTTAAAGTTTGTTTTAATTTCAAACGTCTAAGTTTATACTCTAAAACATCAAGCTCCATAGGCATAAAATCTATTTCTATTCTCAATCTACTTGCAACCTCAACTAAATCTATCACTTTATCAAACAGATATCTATTTATTATATATCTCAAACTCAATTCTATCGCCATAACTAAAAGCTGAATCTTTATCTTTACATCATGTGCACTTCATATCTTTTTTTATGCCTCCTAAAATCAAAACAGCATCTTTAATAGTAAACTCGGCAATAAAAAACAGGTCTAATCGTCTTTCTAATGCAATATCTTTTTTAAGCAGATCTGCACCAACAACGGTATGCAATTCATCAATAAAAAGAATTACTCTTCTAACAACTATTGAATGTTCTTTAAGAACAACCTTAAATCTATCTCCAAACCCACCTCTATATTTTGCACCAGCTATCAATGCTCTAATCTAAAACTACAACTTTTTTTATTTTTTAAGCCTTTCCGCGGGGAACATCCACCCACCCAAAAAATCATACAATATGCCAAACCTTTCACTATAGCAGTTTTGCTACAGAGTTTATCTTATTCCATAAAATGAGTCTATTTTTCTACATATTGCTAAATCTGTTAAGTCTTTACCACACTTTAACGTCAAATTTGCATATCAGACAAAGCCTCTTGTGATTTAATTATAAATTGGAAAGATTCATAATAATTTCTTCTTTTAACCAAGTGTCTTTAAAATACTTGCACACGTTTATAAATCTTAAACTTATATACAATATCAACACAGCAAAGACTTACTGAAAATGAATTTTATTCATATAAAAATTTATTAAAGCTTAACATATTCATATAATTCTAACATATAAAATTCGCTATATACGAAAACATAAGTATGCATATCTATTATCTCTTCTATATTAAACCTTTCAGCAACAAACCTTAAAATAACATCGTATAGCTAGCTTAAAGATTTTTTTATATGGTCAGGCAATTCATTTTTTCTATTTTTTACTTCTTGTGTATCACGAGAATGCATCAGAATTTCATCATATTAAAACTTATCAACAGCCATCTTCCCAAAATATTTTTTCTTGCCAAAAAAAGTTTTTTATCTTTTAATTTTATTCTTTTCAATTTAATGTATCATTAAAGCACAATCTAGACCAATACTCTACAGCTACAGACATATTTTTATATTATCAATACGTGCATCATTGCTTTTGAATTTAGAATCGAGAATTAATGAAACACTAGCAACACAAATAATAATTTTTAAATTTTATCATTAGAAACACCATAATTCAAATTAAAAAAACATAAATACCATAGAGGGTATCTAATCATAATTTTTAACAAAAAGAAAAATATGTAAAATTTAAAATTATTATGTTCATTGTTTTCTTGTCTTTTCCAAACAGTGAGACAAATAAGGAATTTGCCACTGTCATCGATTCCCGATAAATACATTTCTTCAAAAGCCTAATCCTAAAATTGATTTATGATTGTTTTATTTCACTGTTTTCTCTTACAAAAAAATCAAAATCACTTACAAACTTAATACTTATACTTATTAAAACATAAATATTTTATACTCAAAACACCTATACATTATTATGCTTGCTTATATTATGCCAAAATCAACATTATCCCCAAAACAAACATATAAATTCTAAATTTTTTTAAAATTTTCCTCTGCCAAATATGAACTGCGAACATATCTCCCAGAAACAACTTGTTTTATACCTATTGAAAATGCGAAATCTTCTATTACTTTAAATTCTTCTGAAGTATATTCCTTGATCACGGGATAATGATTTTTTGTTGGAGCAAGATACTGTCCTATCGTAAGGATATCAATATCTAGATTTTTTATGTCTTTAATGGTTTCAAAAATCTGCACCTGAGTTTCACCAAAACCAACCATTACACCTGTTTTAACCTTAAATCCAGCAAACTTCGCATACTTTAAAACCTTCAAAGAACGCTTATAATTAGCACCTTTTCGCACTTTATCATATAAAACAGGCACTGTTTCCAAATTATGTGAAAAAATATCAGGTTTGGCATTTAAGACAATATCAATAAACTTCGTAACACCTAAAAAGTCTGGAGCAAGAACTTCTATTTTTATATTTGGAATGAAAGATTTGATCTCAACAATTGTCCTTGCAAAATGTTCAGCACCTTTATCATACAAATCATCTCTTGTTACAGAAGTCACAACAACATAAGAAAACCCAAATTCCTTAATTATTTTTGCTATTCTTAAAGGTTCGTTTATATCTATAGGTTCAGGATTATATTTTCCAACAGCACAAAAATCACATTTTCTTGTACAGTTTTTTCCTAATATAAGAAAAGTTGCTATTTTTTTCTTAAAACACTCGCCCATATTGGGACATTTGGCATTTTGACATATTGTATTAATGCCATTAAATTCAAACTTTTTTTTCAGTGCTACTACATCTGCAATAATAATTTTTTTCTTTTTTTGTTTCATTTTTCATAAATTTCACTTGCTCTTGATTATCACAAAAAAATAAATCAAAATGAGTAAGCAAATATATAACATTATTATTTGTTTGTAAAATTTTACTTCTTAATGCTTGATGCTTTTTTCATCCATCACAGTCCAATTAAACTTCTTTAATTTTTATAATCTTATTTTTGCAACAAAAATAACACAATCATATCTACCGAACTTATAAAATAAAAAAGAAATTACATATAAATCAGTCACAAAAACAGAACATACTTAACTCTCATAAATACAGCTTCAACTTTTCCACCCAAAAACACAGTTATCTCTGTACAAAATCAATGCTTGAAATGACGCATTCCAGTTATCAACATGGCCATATTTCTATCATCCGCAGCTTGAATTGACTCATTATCTTTTATTGAACCTCCAGGCTGTATTATTGCAGTCACACCTATTTTAAAAGATTCTTTAACAACATCAGGGAACGGAAAAAAAGCATCTGATGACAAAACAAGGGGAAATATTTTTTCATCTAATCCATGTTTAACATTTTTCATTTTTTCTGCTGCTATTTTTAATGAATCAATGCGACTCATTTGACCAGCGCCCACTCCCACAGTCTGTCTGCCTCTTACAAGGACAATAGCATTAGATTTAACATATTTTGAAATTTTCCATGCGAAATCCAAGCTATCATTTTCTTTCCTTGTGGTTTGGCGTTTTGTTATAAGCTTTGTTCCAATCAAAAGTCGAGTATCCATATTTTGTACAAGCATTCCACAAGATATCATCTTATACTCAATAACATTTTTTTCTTCTTTATACGGTTTTTTTTGTATTAGAAGTCGAATGTTTTTTTTCTTCATTAAAATATGCAATGCCTTCTTAGAATAATCTGGAGCTATTACACATTCAGCAAATAATTTGCTAATTTCTAAAGCACTGTCTTCTTCAATAGGCTTATTACAAGCCACCACGGCTCCGAAAGCACTAATAGGATCACAACTTAACGCTTTCAAATAAGCATCTTTTACATTAATATTTTCAGCACACCCACAAGGATTATTATGTTTAATAATGGCACATACTGGATTATCAAACTCATGTACTAAACGCCATGCAACATCCAAATCAAGATAATTATTATATGATAATTCTTTACCATGCATCTGTTTTGCAGATATTACTGCTGTATTGTCAAGTTCTATATTGTTTGAATACACAGCAGCGTCCTGATGAGGATTTTCACCATACCTCAATTCCGAAATTTTTTTCAATGGAACTACAACTTGCATGGGAAACTTCTCATAATTTAAATAAGTTGAAATTAAAGAATCATAATACGCCGTATAACAAAAAGCTTTTGCTGCTAAATTTAATCGGAAATCTTGCGTAATAGAACTATTTTTTAGATTTTCAATAATAGAGCCATAATCGTTCACATTAGATATAACAATTACATCTTTATAATTTTTTGCTGCCGCTCTCAAAAGGGCCACTCCACCTATATCTATGTTTTCTATAACATCCTGAATTATATTTTTATCTTCTGGTTTTGGTATTTTCTTTATCATTTCTTCAAAAGGATACAAATTTACAACAACCATATCTACTGTAGATATATTATGATGTTTCAATTCTTGAATATGATCTTCTTTGTTTCTAACTGCAAGAATTCCAGCATGAATTTTTGGATTTAATGTCTTAACCCTGCCATCCAAAATTTCCGGGAATCCAGTAACATCAGATATTTCTTGGCAATTAATAGAGTTTTTTTTCAATATTCTAGCAGTGCCACTGCTAGAAATTATATTCCAATTAAAAGCTTTTAATTCTTTTGCAAAATCTACTATTCCAGTTTTGTCTGATACACTAAGCAATGCTGTTGCCATAACCATTTCCTCATTTTTAAATAGAAATATTCTTTATACTACAAATCCTTTATCGTACACAGAGAGAAGACCCCCTCACCCTATTATTCATCTCATATTTTTTTAATATTTAAATTCTAACAACTTCGAAAAATATTTTTTCTATTTTTACAAATATTACCAGATTCATTAATACAATAATCGTAAAACAAATAGACTATTTATAGAACACTTTTACTATTAATAGCTAATTAATTCATAATCTCTGCTGCCAAGATCAAGTTTTTCTGCATATCTCAGCTGTATTGTTGAATCAATCTCAGGATATATTTCTTTAAAGAAATTCATTCCAAAAGCTTTATTTATCAAATCTAAACTTGCTTGATCAACAGCTACAGGATCAACACCAGCAATAATTCCAACATCAGGCATAAGAGGCATATTTTTGGGCAAAGAAAAACAATCACAAAACTTACTTATATGATTCAGGAAACTTATATACCCGCTTTTTTTATTCTTTAGAACCCCAGCAGCATGTTCAACTATTTTTTCCTGAACTGTTAAAGAATTTTCATCCCACTTTAATCCAAATACATTAGATATGCAATTCACTATACATTGGCCACAGCCAACACACTTTTCCTTATCCATGACTATTTTGTTATTAACAAGTGATAACGCTTGTTGATAACAAAATTTAACACAATTGCAACAACCAACACAACGCTCAAGATTTACCGTAGGTTTTGAAGAATTATGCATAGCGTACTTGGCTGCTTTACTTCCGCAACCCATACCTATGTTTTTTAAAACTCCACCAAATCCTGATATTTCATGACCTTTAAAATGACTCATAAACATAAATCCATCTGCGTTATATATTTCATGGGCTATTGCAACCGCTTGAAAATGTTTTAAATTAACATCAACTTTTACCTCAGCATTACCTTTTAATCCATCTGCAATAATAATCGGACATCCACATTTATCAATACTAAAACCATGTTTATTTGCAATGAGAAGATGATGATAAGCATCAGATCGTTTCCCAACATAAATTGTACTGGCATCAGTTAAAAAAGGATATCCTGCCTTTTCTCTAATAATTTTTACAACTGGCAGTACATATTCAGGTTTAATATATCCCTCATTGTTTTCTTCGCCAAAATGCATTTTTATTGCTATAAAATTTTTTGATTTCACATGAGTAAAAATGCTCGTTATCTTTAAAAAACTATATAGCTCATCTCTTCTGTTCCAAGGAAGAAAATATACTTTCCCTGCCATTTTGAACCTCACTCTACATCTCCAAACAATATGCAAACAAAGCAAAACAATAATAATTAGCTTCCGTATTTACAAAGTTGTTTTAATGTGATTTTAAAATCTTTTGGCAACGACACTTCAAAGATTTTTTCTTCATTACTTCCTGGCAATGTTAATGTTAATGCAACTGCATGAAGAGAAAGTCTTGAAATAAGTGGCTTTTCTAATTTTCCACTTTTAAATTTATAACCATGCTTAAGATCTGATAAAATTATAGGATTGGAAGTGCCGTATTCACTATCTATTGCTAAAGGATGTCCAAGGCTCCAAAAATGTACTCTTATCTGATCCTTTCTTCCTGTAAGAAGCAAAATCTGAACCAAAGTATAACTTCTAAAACGTTTTAAAATTTTAAAACTAGTTACTGACGCTCTGCCTTTCACTATATCAGCAGATACATTATTTCTGACAGAAATAAGAATTGGTTTATTTATTGTGCCTTTGTCTTCTTCTAAAACACCCGATACCAAAGCAATGTATTTTTTACAAACTTTCGAATTTTCAAACTGCAATCTTATATCTCTATAGGCCTGTAAATTCTTTGCAAATACTAAAACACCGGTGGTATCACGATTTATACTATGAATCACCCATACATTCTGCTTTAGCTGTTTCTTCAGCATACCAGCAAGCGTTTGATTCTCGCGGACACCTAGAGCTGAGATAACAGAAATCCCACTTCTTTTGTTTACAACTACAATATTTTTATCTTCATAAATTATATCTATTTCTTTTTTCATTTTCAAAACTACCCAATTAGTATTAAACGTATCAATACTGTTTAATGATATTCATATGGTTGCTTTATTGATTTTAACAAGTTTCTCAAATTCTTTCTCATAAAGAATGCTTATACCTAACTCTTTAGCTCTTTCAAATTTTGAACCAACATTTGCACCTACAAGAATATAATCAATATTTTTGCTTACAGAAAAAGCAATTTTACCACCAAAAGAACTTATAATTTCACAAGCTTGTTCTCTCGTATAATTTTCAAGCTCTCCAGTTAAAACAAACGTTTTATTTTCAAACAATGTCAATAATTGGACAGTTTCAGGCTCAAGCATATTTACACCTGCAACAATAAGAGCATTCACAATATTGCGAACGTTTTTATTTTCAAAAAATTCTTTTAAAGATAATGCCAAAACCTCGCCAATTCCTGGAATTTTTATAAAATCTTCAATTCTAGCATTAAATAAAAACTCCATATTTCTAAATCTATTTGCAATTATCATTGAGGCTTTTTCACCTATATGACGTATTCCTAAAGCGAATAACAATCTATATAAAGGCTGTTTCTTACTCTCAACAATACTTTTCAGAAGGATATTTGTTTTTTTTTCTTTAAATAGATTCAAAACAATAAAATCGTCATAAGTTAAACTATAGATATCTGCAAGAGTTTGTATTTTTTTCTTTTCAAGCAACTGATCTATTAATATTTTACCAAAACCATTAATATCCATTGCATTTCTGCTTACAAAATGTATTAAATGTCCTCTAAATTGTGCAGAACATTCTGGATTAACACATCTATATGCAACTTCTTTAATTCCTTTAACAATTAAACCATTGCACGACGGGCAAATAGTTGGAGGTTTAAAAAAACCTTTTTCTCTTTTTTTTATAACTTTTACTATTTTTGGGATAACATCACCTGCACGTTCTATTAAAACAACATCGCCTTCATTAACATTAAGTCGTTCGATTTCTTTAAAATTATGAAGCGTTGCATGAGATATGGTAACACCTGCAAGTATAAAAGGATCAAGGAGTGCGGACGGTGTTACTATTCCACTACGTCCAACCTGCATTTGAATTTTATTTAATCTTGTTGTTGCTTGTTTTGCGGGAAATTTAAATGCTATAGCCCACCTGGGACTTTTATTAGTATACCCCAATTCATTTTGCAACAATAAGCTATTTACTTTAATTACAAGACCGTCGATCTCATATTGTAATGAATCTCTTTTGACCAACATAATATCTATAAAATCTACTATTTTCTCTAAAGAATTACATATCTTAAAATCATTTTGCACTAGAAACCCGCACTCTTTGCAATATTTCAAGAAGTCAGACTGTTTTTGAAATCGCTTACCATCAATTCTGGCAAATGAATGTCCAAAAAAACTAAGTTTTCTTTTAGAGGTAATTTGTATATCTTTATGTCTCAAAGAACCAGAAGCAGCATTTCTAGAATTAGCAAATTTTTGTGCATTCGCTTTAATCATATCTTCATTCATTTTTTTGAAGTTATATTTAGATATATATACTTCACCTCGAAGCTCAAAAAAAATCGGAGGAGGAATTATTTTAAGCTTATGCGGAATATCTTGAATCACTTTAATGTTTTCAGTTATATCTTCACCAATCTCGCCATCACCACGAGTTGCACCTGTAATCAAATTACCATATGAATAAATTAAATTTGCACTTACGCCATCAATTTTTGGCTCAACAATAAATTCAATATTATCAGTATTCAATTTTTTCATAATTCTTTCGTGCCATTTTGCCATTTCCTCATAAGAATAAGTATTGTCTAATGAAAGCATTGGTAAGGAATGTTTAACTTGCTTAAAAGCTGACAATACGAAACCTGATACTTTTCGCGTAGGAGAATTTAACGATATAAAAAAAGTATTTTTTATTTCAAGATTCTCAAGCTCTTTTACAAGACCATCATATTCACCATCAGATATTTCAGAATCATTTTTAACATAATAAAGATTATTGTGTCTTGTAATTTCTTTTCTTAAATACTCAATACGATGCTGAATATTTTTCATAATTATTAAACTTTAATATTGAACTTGTTACAGATAATCACAGTAAAACCATTTTATTTTTTTTAATTTTTTGGATTCTTATAATTTTAAATTTATCTAAAATACCATTAACAAATTTACTTGAATCTTTAGTGGAATATTTTTTAGAAATTTCAATAGCTTCATCTATTATAACATTTATAGGAGTATCAGGAGTCGCCATAATTTCATAAGCCGCAAGACGTATAATGTTTCGATCAACTACCGCCATTCTTTCAATTTCCCAATTTTTTGCGTACTTTCTAATAAGAAAATCTATATCATCCTTTTTATCACAAACACCTTTAAACAAATTCACACTAAATTCTCTATAAATTTCAATTCTCGGAAGACACTTCTCAAAAGAATCATATACAACATCAATTGAAGCATTACAATTATCTACTGTATAAAGCATTTGTAAAGAACATTCCCTTGCTTCTCTTCTTGAACTCATATAAACATTTGGTCCATAATAACATCGCCTCTCTAGTAAGATAAAATCCATAAAAACAAAGAAAACATTCAATTACGTCTTTTTATTATCTCTACAATATAAAAATACTATTTTTCAAGAAAACAGATCAAACAATTAAATAAAATGCACAAAATCATGATCATGCTGGAAATATGGCTGACAACGTTTAATATGCAAGCTGACCACAAGCAGCATTTATATCTATACCTTTTGCTTTTCTTATATTGGTTTTAAATCCGTTAAATTTTAATATATTCTTAAATTTTTGAACTGTTTCCCACTTAGGTGTCTGGAAACCAGTACCTGACACAGGGTTAAAAGGTATTAAATTTACTTGAACATTTGAATCTAAAAGTTCATGATATCTTAATAATCTTGCAAACTTATGTGCAACAATAACAGAATCATTTATTCCTTTAATAAGAATATACTCTATTGTAAGACGTGATTTTGTTTTTTTGATATAATACTTACCTGCGTTTAATATATTTTCTATCTTAAAACCAAAATTATTTGGAATTAATTTTTTTCTTTGTTTTTCATCAACAGAATGCAAAGAAATGGCGAGACGAATGCCAAAATCAGCATCAGCAAGTTTTTTTATTGCTGAAACAATACCTATACTTGAAAGTGTTATATGCCTCCTGCCTATAGCAAATTCTTTACTTGATAAAAGTGAATTTAAAACAGAAGTAATATTATTCAAGTTTAGGGTAGGTTCTCCAATACCCATAAATAAAACCCTAGAAACTTTTTCATCAATATCATTTTCAATCTGCAAAATTTGTTCTATCATTTCTCCCCTTGTCAAATTTCTGGCAAATTTAAATTTGCCAGATGAACAAAAAGTACACATTACAGGACACCCTATTTGCGACGAAACACACACAGAATTTCTGTTTTTTCCAGGGAGAAAAACAGCAAAAAAATATTTATCATCTATAGTTTGGAACGTATATTTAATTGTTCCATCAATTATAGATTTCTTTTTTTCTACCATCTTTAATACTCTTAATAAAAATCTTTTATCAAGATCTCTTCTCAAATCTTTTGATATATTTGTAAATTCTTCAAATGAAGCAACCTTTTTTGAATAAACCCATTCAAGTATTTGGTCAACTTCATAATCTTTTTCTATCACAGATTTTATAGTTGATCTAAACTGCGCATTCGTTAAATCTAATATATATTTTTTCACATATCTCCGCTACATTTTTTATTGGATTTGAAAATTCTTATTAAATTTTTTGTTGAATTATCATGCTTATTATCTGCAAACCCTTTTAACTCAGGCAAAATAACATTTGCCAAAACTTTACCAAGTTCAACACCCCATTGATCAAAACTATTAATACGCCAAATAACACCTTGGGTAAATATTTTATGCTCATATAATGCAATTAGTGCTCCAAGTGTCTTTGGTGTAAGATTGTCAATTAGAATACTATTAGTAGGTTTATTACCTTCAAATACTTTGTGAGGTGTCAGAGCCTCTATATCTTGAAAAGAAACCCCCGCTGTTATAAGGTTTCTAACAACTTGCTCTTTTGTAAGTCCAAACGCCAAGGCTTCAGTTTGAGCAAAATAATTTGCCATAAGTTTTTCATGATGATCATCAATTTTTTCAAGAGGATTTATAAAACCTATAAAATCACAAGGAATAAATTTTGTTCCCTGATGAATAAGCTGATAAAAAGAATGCTGTCCATTTGTGCCAGGTTCGCCCCAAATTATATACCCAGTTTCATAATTTACTCTATCACCTTCAATATTTATAGCCTTACCATTACTTTCCATATCCGCTTGTTGCAAATAAGCAGGAAATCTATGCAAATATTGACTATAAGGCAAAACTGCATGAGTTGAAGCATTAAAAAAATTGTTATACCAAAATCCTAACACAGCCATAATTATAGGTATATTTTTTTCATATGGAGCATTCAAAAAATGTTGGTCTATGTAATATGCACCATCTAAAAATTCAATAAAATTATCAAATCCTATAGAACACATAATAGACAAACCTATTGCGGACCAAAGCGAATATCTGCCACCAACAAAATCCCAAAATTCAAACATATTATTTTCATCAATTCCAAACTCTATAACTTTTTTTACATTTGTTGAAAGTGCAGCAAAATGATTTACAACAGCCTTATGTCCAAGCTTGTTGCTAATCCAACTTTTCGCAGTTGAAGCATTGCTAATCGTTTCAAGAGTTGTAAAAGTTTTTGAAGCAATTATAAAAAAAGTTGTTTCAGGATTTAATTTTTTTAGTACTTCAAATATATCTGTTGCATCAATATTAGAAACAAAATGAACGTCAGGTCCATCAGCATAATATTTTAAGGCTTCGCAAACCATTTTAGGCCCTAAATCCGACCCACCTATGCCAATGTTCACAATATCTGTAATTTTTTTACCAGTAGCTCCAAGAGATTTGCTATATCTTAAACCATTGGCAAACCTTTTCATTTTTGCAAATACTGCATTAATACAAGGCATTACATTCTTTCCGTCAACATAAACTGGCAAATTGCTTCTATTTCTCAAAGCAGTATGTAAAACAGCTCTTTTTTCTGTCCAATTTATTTTTTCCCCCGCAAACATTTTTTTTGCATATTCATTTACTTGCATATATTTTACAAACTCCATTAATAACCTGAAAGTATTAGAAGTTATAATATTTTTTGAGTAATCAAAAGTGATACCTATATCATTATCACGTATAGAAAATTCATTAAATCTATTTTCATCTTTAAACAAATCCCTCAAATGATTTTTTTTTACATCTTCATAATTATTTTTAAGATTTTGCCACTGTATAGTATTTTCAAGTTCAAACTTATTCATTTCACTCTCCTTGCTCAGCAATTCACTTCATAACAAAATCTAAAAAAATAAACAACTATAATTACTCTTTTTATTGTTTTTTGAATTCTACATATATTTTTGTTTGCATAAAAACTTCTGTATCACGCTCATATATACAGTGGTTCTATAAAATCAATTTTTGATTACAACATCACAACAACACATACACTTTTAATATGATAGAATTTGAATATGATAATTGAAAGTCCTCAAAACCTAATCTTTAAATATGTGCTTAATCTAAAAGAAAAGAAATATCGAGACAAAGACTCTCTGTTTCTTGTTGAAGGCAAGAAACAAGTTGGGGAAATTTCAAAAAATTGGAACATAAAACAAATCCTTATATCCGAAAAATACAAAAATGATATCCCCGTGTTTTTTAAAAATGTTATAACATTTTCGGAACATTTGTTCAGTAAATTAACA
This sequence comes from Endomicrobium sp., assembly GCA_031290575.1. Classification (GTDB taxonomy): domain Bacteria; phylum Elusimicrobiota; class Endomicrobiia; order Endomicrobiales; family Endomicrobiaceae; genus Endomicrobiellum. The sequence goes on from JAITNH010000003.1 coordinate 30,272, forward strand.
ACAACGCAATCCACACAAGGTATATTGATGGTTGTCGAGAAAAAACGTTATGATATTATAGAAACTATCAAAAATTCCGGGCTGTTTATAATACTAGAAAATATTCAAGATCCTGGCAATCTTGGTACGATTATTCGTTCTGCAGACACATTTGCAGTAAAAGCCATATTTGTATCAAAGGGAAGTGCCGATATATACTCTGATAAAACCATAAGAGCAACGATGGGATCAATATTTCATTTGCCTGTTATAGACAATATTGATATTGAGAGCACATTAAATCTTATGAAAAAAGAGAGAATCACTGTTTTTGCTACATCGCTAAAAAGCAAAAAATATCTAAACAACATTAAAATCCCAAACAAAAGCGTCTTTATAATAGGCAATGAAGCAAATGGCATCAAAAACAAAACAGAAAACTTAGCAGATGATCTTGTTAAAATATACATGCCAGGCAATTCTGAATCTTTAAACGCTGCCATAGCAGCTTCTATAATTATGTATGAAGCATCAAAAACAAAGTAATAATACTATATTTATACACCTACTTTGCTACAGAAAAATCAAAAAAAACACATAATTCATGTAATCAAGATTTTTACTTTAAAATCTACACAATCCATTAACCAATTAACCATATAATATCCAACAAATCTCAATAACACTCCAAAAATTAATTTTTGCGATTTATATAGTAAATTATAAATAAATATTAACATCAAAATCTTATCAGCATTATCAAAAATTTAAAAATATCGCAATAATCATTGTTAAATTGCTACTATCTCTTCTAGTATCACTTTTTTAATTTCACATCACACCTTGATAAATGCACAAAATCCTTCTAAACACTGTTTATTATCAACAATCTTAATTTTTAAAATTTTGGGTCAACTCTTCCATATAAGCTTTGGAATGTAGACAAGCAGGACATTTTTCCAAAGCCTCCTTACTTTCATATACATAACCACAATTACGACATTTCCACATTGTTTTCACATTCTTTTTAAAGATCATATCATTTTCTAAATTATTCAACAATTCCAAATATTTTGATGCATGATACCGTTCAGCTACAGCAATTCTCTTAAAACATTCTGCTATCTCGGAAAAACCTTCCCCATCGGCAATTCTTCCTGCTTCAGGATAAAGATTTGTATATTCTTCACTTTCCCCCGCAACGGATAATCTTAAATTTTCAATAGTATTACTAATAATACCAGCAGGAAAAGTTGCTGTAATCTGAACCGCACCTCCTTCTAAAAATTTAAAAAATCTTTCAGCGTGCTCTTTCTCGTTATCTGCAACTTCAGTAAAAATTGCAGATATTTGTTCAAAACCATCTCTTTTTGCCTTCGAAGCAAAATAAGTATACCTCATTCTGGCCTGCGATTCACCTGCAAATGACTCCAATAAATGTTTTTCTGTTTTTGTGCCTTTGATCGATTTTAGCATAATCAAAATACCTCACCTAAAGATATATTTTCATTCAACTTTCTATATTTTAACTTTATTAAACCATCTTGCTCAAACACACTATAATTTTCAATAACCTATTTTTTTTCTTTCCATCTATTTTCAAATAAACAATAAGCTACAGGGTCCACATCATCGTAATCATGACACCAGAAACAAACTTTACCATTAATATAGAAACACTTCACTTACAAATCAAAAATATACAGCAAGACAAAAGAGCTTAACATAGAACAAGAATCATCAATAACAAAAAATATTTATTTTTCATCTTTAATTTTTAAAGCAAAGGCTTTACCTATTTCAAAACATTTTTCCAATTCTTCCCCGGTAGGATTAAAAACAACTCTTAAAGATGATCCAAATAACGTAACGTCAACAAGAGTATTTTCAATATCTTTCACGGCTTCACCGCTCCATCCATAAGAACCAAATGCAAAAGATTCATGACCTTTGGCCTTAGATCCTTTAAGAAAATGTAAAAACCCCGCAATAACAGGAAGCATTTTCCCATCATATGTTGACGAGCCAAAAATCCAACCTTTTGAGTCAAGCATATAGGAAGCAATGTTTGTCCTATCATTTTTCGTTACATCAAATAAAACGTGCTCAACACCTTCTGAACTTATTCCTTCAACAATTTTCTTAGCCATTTTTTCAGTAGAATTCCACATTGTCTCATAAACTATAGCAATCCTATTTTTACATGAATGAGATGACCAGTATATATATTTCTGCATAATTTGATATACATGTTTGCGCCATACAAGTCCATGACTTGGTGCAATAAGCTCAATATTAAGATTTAACTTATCCATAGCATTAAGTTTTGAAGTAATAAGCACACTAAAAGGCCAAAGTATATTTGCATAATACTTTTGTGCCTCATCCATCAAAGTATAAAAATCGACTTCGTCATCAAAAACATTGCAGGTAGCATAATGTTGTCCAAAAGCATCATTAGAAAATAGAATTTTATCATATACAGAATACGTAAACATACTATCTGGCCAATGTATCATCGGTACATCTATAAATTCCAAAGTCCTCTTACCAATATTTAGATTTTGTCCTGATTTTACAACATTCCAATCACAGACTATTCCATAGTATTTTAAAAGACCCAATCTTGCCCTTTCGGTTCCATAAATTTTTGCATTTTGACATATCTTTAATATTTCCGGAAATGCACCTGAATGATCCGGCTCGATATGATTAATAATTATTGCATCTATCTTTGAAGGATCAACAATAGTTTTTATGTTGTCTATTAATTCTTTTTCAAAATCTTTACATACTGTGTCAATTAAAGTGATTTTCTCATCAACAATTAGATACGAGTTGTACGTAACCCCTCTTTTTGTCACATACGAATGACCATGAAAACACCTTTTATTCCAATCTACCACACCAACCGCATAAACACCATTTTTTATCAATCTAGATAATGCCATTAAAACTCCTTTACCATCATACAAAATCACAGCATTAAATATTGCTTTTCTCTGAAACGCAAGTAGGGCACTTATTGTATTCAACAGCGTACTCAGATTTACATATAGAACATAGTTTTACTTTACTCTTTTCTTTTATGCAACAAGGCTTACAAAATTCAGGGCTCATACAAGCCATCCTCAATTCTTTTTCACAATTAGGACACGAACAAGCATTATTTATAAACATATTATCATTTCCCTTGTTTTATATTATAGTTTTTAACTGCCCTATGCAACGCATCCGCTCCAAGATTAGAACAATGCATTTTATTTGCAGGAAGGCCACCCAAAGCCTTCGCAACATCCGCATTTGTAAGATTCATTACTTCTTCCAGTGTTTTCCCTAATGCTATTTCTGAAACCATAGAAGAAACAGCTATCGCAGCACCGCATCCAAACGTTTTAAATTTAACATCTTTAATTCTATTATCTTCAACTTTTATATAAAAAGTCATCATATCTCCACACACAGGATTGCCTACTTCCCCTATGCCATCAGCGTCTTCTATTTCTCCAACATTTCGCGGATTTGCAAAATGATCCATAACTTTTTCTGAATAAAACGCCATCACCGCCTCCAGTATTCTACAACATTTTTGATAAAATAAACAAACAATAGCATCACAAGGATTATCTTTATACTTGCAACAACATCTGACGTTCGTTATCTACAAAAACGATACTACATAATATATATTCGGATATTTTTATTTTAGGACATTCTTCTACCACTTTGGCTTTATATTTATAAGTAGTAGTATTTTTAATATCATCGATCAAAATCATTAATCACTTAAATTTACTCTAAAATCTATTAATTTTCTTTTGCCTGTCCGCATAAAGTATGAATATAACGGAGATATATTTCTTAATTTTTTAACAATTTTTGGAAATTCTTCTAAAATATAATTAATATCTTCTTCTGTGTTAAACCTTGACAAAGTAAACAAAATTGAACCTTGTCCTATACTAACATCAACATCCATAGCACTAAGAACGTGCGAAAGTTTAAGATTCTTGTTAGAACATGCAGATCCACTCGCAGCCATAATACCTTTGGCATCTAAAAGTAGAAACATCGCTTCCCCTTCAATAAATTCTATCGAAAAATTTACATTCCCAGACAAACGATTATCACGTGCACCATTTAAGTAAATATATTTTATTTTTTTTGGAAGTTCTCTAATCAACTTATCTCTTAACATCTTAATACCATCATTTTCTTTAGCACCTTCTTCTTTAAAGATCTCGCATGCTTTTCCGAAACCAACAATCGCAGGCAAATTCTCAGTACCTGAACGCTTAGAATTTTCTTGGATACCACCATCTATTTGAGGAGTAATTGCTACACCTTTTCTAAGATACAAAGCAGCTACACCCTTAGGTCCACACATAACAGAAGGCGAAAAAGTCAAAGCGTCAACGCCTAAACTCTTAACATCTACGAAAATTGCCCCACAAGAAGCAACTGCATCCGTATGGAAAATAATGAAATCATTTACTTCGCTATTTTTAACTATTGAAGCTAGTCTTCTGATATCTTGTATCGTACCGATTTCTGGGTTTGCATGTTGTATAGATACCAAAACTGTATCTTTCCTTAGCAATTTTACAAGTTCAACCTCAATTACTTTACCTTGTTTATCAACAGGAAGATATGTTACATCAAAATTTTCGGACCGTAATCTTTCAACAGAATTCAAAACTGAAAGATGTTCAATTGCAGAAACAATAATATGCTTTCCTTTATTTTTCAAAGCATCAGCAATGCCTTTAATCGCTAAATTATTTGATTCAGTAGCACAAGAAGTAAAGATAATTTCTTCATTGTTTGCATTAATCAAATTTGCCACTTGATGCCTCGCTATATCAAGAGCTTCTTTTGAAATAGAACCTAATGAATAAATACTTTGAGAATTACCATAATATTCAAAAAAAAATGGCTTCATTACATCAAAAACTCTATCATCAAGTCTGCTATTTGATTGATTATCTAAATATATCTGTTTCATAAATATCTTTTTTTGAATTTATTCTTTTTCAAAAACTGTTTTTGGTGCACTACAAACAGGACATACCCAATTCTCGGGAAGCTGTTCAAAAAGCGTGCCAGGAACAACACCATCTTCAGAAATACCTATATTGGGATCATAAAGATATCCACATACAGAACATTTTCTTTTCTCCATACACCTCTCCTTATTTTCTACATTAAACAACAATTATAATAATCATTTCATTCTTCTAAAACTACTACAAACAACAGTTATCAACTTTCTTAATCTATATTTAACCTTTGTTCTACGTTTTTATTATAGTTTTAGATTTAATTTTATGTTATGCATATTTTTTCAAAATTATTATTGATGGATTGATTTAAAGGTATACGATTGTTGTTACAAACCATATATTCAAAAACTGCTGTGCTATCCATAATACAGTTATTTCTTTTATACCATTTAACATCATTATAACATTAATAATTACATTCTTAACTGCTGCATTCTATAATTCTATACTAAATTTAGATATACTTAAAAGCAAGAGCTTAACATTATCAAACAACATTTTTATTGCAACATATCCATCATATAAATCTACTTTTAGCAAATTATTAAACAATACCTACAAATAACATCGTATCATATTTTAAAACCATCATATACAGTAAAATTTGTGCTATCCATTTTATGGTACCACTGACAATAACCATAGATGTAATTCTTTACCTTATACATCAATATAAATTATTCTATTAAATTCTTTAGCCCTACTCATCACATATCATCCAAAATATTTTTCTTCATCTAACATATTCGTACCATTACTATTTCCAAACTACAATTAACTAATAGTGCCCATCAAACAAATAAGATTCTTTCTTTTGCTTAAAATACTCATATAAGTCAATATAAATATTTAAAACAAGATATTATCTTTCAAAAATATATTCAAAATCATTAATTTTAACAACATCGCCAAATTTCGCACCCATTTTTTTAAGTTCAACTTCCAAGCCCATTTTTTTAAGAATATTTTGATAACGTCTCAACGCTTCATCTTCACCAAATCTTGTCATTTTTGTGAGTGTTTCAATTTTAGCACCCGTAACCACAAAAACATTGTTTTCATTAATGTTGATTTTAAATTCAGGGTCATAAACATATTTTTTTACAGGCACTGTTTCTGCTACTTCTTCAGAACTTAAATTAATTGGTTTTTCAAGCATTTTTACAATCTCTTTAAGTAAAGCATTAATACCTTCGCCTGTCATTGCAGAAATTTTAAATAATTTTTTAATTTTAAGATGTTTTTCAAAAAAGCTGATACAGCCATGAAACTTTACCAAATCAACTTTATTTAAAACCACTATAATATGCTTCCTTGCAAGATATTTTGAATATTTTTTCATTTCACTATTAATTATTTTATAGTTATCATAAGGAGTTTTTCCATCAAAACCACTTATATCTATTATGTGCACAAGAACTTTCGTACGTCTTATATGCCTTAAAAAATCGAGTCCCAAACCTTTGCCATTATGAGCACCTTCGATTATACCTGGAATATCAGCAATTATAAAACGTTTTCCCTCATAATTAACAGACCCTAAATTGGGAGCCAAAGTTGTAAATGGATAATTAGCAATTTTAGGTTTAGCAGATGAAATTTGCGATAAAAGTGTTGATTTTCCGGCATTTGGTAAACCTACAAATCCCACGTCTGCAATTAAACGAAGTTCGAGATCTATTTTTGCAGTTTCTCCAGATTCACCATTTTCTGCAATTCTAGGTGCCGGATATCTCGCTGTTTTAAAAGAAGAATTACCTCTCCCGCCTCTACCACCATTAACAATCAAAATTCTTTCTCCTGAAATTTTTAAATCAGCTAAAAGCTCGCCATTTTTAGTAATAAAAGTTCCTACAGGAACTTTTATTACTAAATCCTCGGCAGATCTGCCAAACTTATTATTTATAGAACCCTTTTGACCATCTTTTGCCTTAAATTTTGGTCTATACGATAAATCTAGAAGAGTTATTTTATGAGAATCAGCTTCAAAATATATACCACCTCCCTTCCCACCGTTACCACCATTTGGGCCACCATAAGGAATATACTTTTCCCTTCTAAAAGATATGCACCCATCGCCTCCGTGTCCAGCTGTAAGGAAAATACTAACCTTATCTATAAACATTTACTTACTTTTATTTTTTTTGTCATCTTATAACCCATTTATACTTTCAACATACAACATCCTAAAAACATATTCAACCATTATCTAATAAATATGTATATGATTTATATAACCTTATAAAACAACTAAAATATAAGAACCCATGACAGGCAAAACCATATGTGTATTTCCTGTTCGCAATAACACTAGCACATAATACAAATTAAAATACACAACTTAAAACACAACTAACTAAAGTAAGGCAACAAAATAACACTCATTTTTTTTCAAAATTTATTTTTCAATATTTACATAACATCTATTACCAGTTTTTCTAATAAATTTAACTCTTCCTGTTATTTTTGCAAAAATAGTATTATCTTTTCCCATACCAACATTTATTCCAGGATGATATTTCGTTCCTCTCTGACGCACTATTATCGCCCCAGCAAAAGCCTTCTGATCTCCATATATTTTTACACCTAATCTTTGACCATGTGAATCACGGCCATTAGTAGATGAACCTTGAGCTTTAACATGAGCCATTTTACTCTCTCCTAACTAACAAAATTTTGCATCTAAAAATTATCGTTTATTTTTGTAATCTCTAATTCTGTTAGATATTGACGATGACCTTGAAGTTTCTTATAGCCTTTTTTTGGCTTTTTCTTAAATACTAAAACTTTGGTAGCCCTCTTCTGTGCTATAACCCTCGCAACCACTTCAGCACCTTCTACTAAAGGCCTGCCAACAATTGTTCTTTCGGCATCTACAAACAAGAGAATCTCCTTAAGAACAATTTCCTGCCCTACTTCCGTATTGTTAAGCTTCTCCACTACCAAATTTATACCTTCTTCCACTCTGTATTGTTTACCACCAGTCTTAATTATCGCATACATTGACACACCCCTTTTTACTTTGTAAAATTTACAAAAATCAAAAGCGTTTGTCAAATTCAATATGGAGGGATGCGATGCACATTTCAAAAAGAGTTCAGTCTATTAAATCATCTCCGACCCTTGCAATTGACGCAAAAGCAAAAGCACTTAAACAACAAGGAGTTAATGTTATTAATTTTGGTGTGGGAGAGCCTGATTTTGACACACCTCAAAACATAAAAAAAGCAGCTGTAGATGCGATAGATACGGGTTTCACAAAATATTGTCCAGTTGCGGGAACTCCGGAAATAAAAAATGCGATCATAAATAAATTTAAAAGAGACAATGAACTTACGTATATACCTGAAGAGATTATAGTTTCAAGCGGAGCAAAACAATCGCTTTATAATCTTTTTCAATCTATAATTAATGACGATGATGAAGTTATAATTGCTGCACCATACTGGGTCTCTTATACTGACATGGTTATTCTTGCTGGTGGAAAACCAGTAATAATTAAAACCACCGATAATGATAATTTTAAAATGACATCTGAAAATATAGAGAAAGTTTTAACATCAAAGACAAAAGCTGTTATAATTAACTCCCCGTCAAACCCCACAGGCGTTACATATTCAACAAAAGAACTTAGAGCAATAGCACAAATATGTTTGAAAAATAAAATTTTAATAATTTCAGATGACATATATGAAAAACTTATTTATGATAATTTTAAATTTTCATCCATTGCAAAATCTACTGCAGAAGCAAAAAACATAACAGTTGTAATAAACGGCGTTTCAAAGGCCTACGCCATGACAGGTTGGAGAATAGGCTATGCTGCTGGCCCTAAAAATATTATTACAGCAATGTCAAAAATACAAAGTCAATCCACATCAAACGCTTCCTCGATATCAATCAAAGCCGCTGTTGAAGCATTAAATGGAACTCAGAGACATGTTGGTTCTATGAGAAGTGAGTTTGAAAAAAGAAGAGATTATATTGTCAAAAGACTTAATACAATAGCAGGCGTTGTATGCAGAAAACCAGAAGGTGCTTTTTATGTTTTTCCAAATATCAAATCTTTCATTGGAAAAACCATTAATGGAAAAATTATTAATACGGATATTGATTTTGCAAACTATTTGCTTGATAATGCCAAAATTGCAGTTGTACCAGGATCTGCATTCGGGGCCGAAGGGTATATAAGACTTTCTTATGCAACTTCTATTGAAAATATTAGCTTAGGTATTAACAGATTTGAATCAGCAGTAAAATAACTTAAATCTAAACTGAAAACACAACGTAAATATTTTTAATATTTTAAATAATTTATGTATGAAATGTACAACTTTGTATAGCACTAAAAATTATTCATAGAGTATAGCAGATGAAAAATCTTGAATACGAATGGAGAGTAGAAAAAACTGGGCCTGTCCCAGCGATGATGAAACTTTTATAAATCGTTAATCAAGATTTCTGTTTGATTTCTGTTTTTCATGTTTTTTATCAAAACTTTACCGTTTTCAAATTCTGTTTTAGCAAATATTATTGTTTTCGATGATTGTATTTTATCTGCAAATTTCAGTTGGCTTGTTAAACTTTTACCGTTTGTTGGCCCAAAAACAGATATATCCTTGTTGTTCTTTAAGCCGTTTCGCATAATTCTTATTGCAAAATTAAAAGCTTCATTAAAAAGCTTCTGATCAGCAATAGCTATAAAAATCTTTTCTGGATTTTGAAAATTATCAAAAAATCCAGCATTTTGTGATGCAAGCAATACTCTTTCAGAACCTAATGCAAATCCTACTGCTGCAATGTTTCGACCTCCAAGTTCTTTAACAAGATTATCATACCTTCCTCCTGCAGCAAGAACATCACGAGAAGAACCAAAAAAATCAGAATGAATTTCAAAAACAGTTCTTGTATAATAATCAAGTCCTCTTACAAGTTTCTCGTCAACTATGTAGCTACAATTCACATCGTCTAACAAAGATTGTATTAAATTAAAATTATCTTTACAGTTGCCACACAAATAATGAGATATTTGAGGCACTCCGATAAATTTACTTGAATCCACTTTACAATCAAGAACTCTTAAAGGATTTTTCTCCAATCTTTTCACACAATCATCGCATAAACCCTTAACAGAATTAAAATGCTTAACCAATGCATCTCTGAAAAGAGGCCTACACTTATCACAACCTAAAGAATTAATACGTACACTTATTCCTTTTATACCAACAACAGAAAGCAAATCATGTGCAAGCAGAATAATCTTCGCATCTGCAGCTGGAGATGAGCTACCATAAAATTCTGCCCCTATTTGATAAAATTGCCTGTATCTACCTGCTTGGGGACGTTCATAGCGGAACATTTCGCCAATATAGAAAAATTTTCTCTCGGGATAAATGTCCATTCTGTGTTCAATAAAAGCTCTTACTAAAGAAGCCGTTCCTTCAGGACGCAAGGCAAGCTTTTTCCCATTTCTATCTTTAAAAACATACATCTCTTTTTCTACAACATCAGTATTCTTTCCCATCGATCTTATAAAAAGAGAAACATCCTCAAAAATAGGAGTCCTTATTTCTTCAAAACCATACTTTTTAAATACCTCTTTGGATTTTTGCTCTAACAAACTCATACCCAAAGCATTTATTCCAAATATGTCATGTGTTCCTCTTTGCGCTTTATATTTCATATCTTTTTAGCCCTCAAATCTTGCTTAAATTCTTTATTTTTTACATTGTACATCCATACCTATTACACCAATAGAAATAATAAACTGAAAAGCCTGTTCCATGGTATGTTTTGAATAAATTACATCTTCATCTTTAAATAATAATAAAAAACCCGTAGTTGGATTTGGAGTTGTAGGCATAAAAGCACAGATATACTTTTCCCCTTTAATCATCTGTGTACCTGTTAAAAAAGCAACACTATACACATCTTTATTTGGATAACGTACAAAAATTACCTGTTTAAAACTCCTCTTACTATCAGTACCGAATACAAAACTCACAAACTGTTTCGTTGCTGAATGAACACTTCCCAAAATAGGCAATTTTTCAATCAACTTCTCTATAAAGGTTAAAATGCTTTTTCCAAAAACCCTATTTGTAATAAATCCTAAAACCAATATACTCACAATTGAAATAAAAAAACTAGAAAGCTTCGCTATAACAAGGACCCAATATTTATCAACAACATAATAACTAACTATTGGAAAAGTGAAATTACTTATCCATTTAAAAAGAACAGCAACAATAAAATATGTTAACCATAGCGGTATTATAACAACTAACCCAGTTATTAAATATGTCTTGATTAAAATACCTAATTTTCTAGTTATACTATCCTTACCCTTATATTGTTTTTCTTCTTCCATAAACAAACCTCTTGCCTGCTCTTAAAAGTTTATTGAGTTTTATTTGAGAATCAGCCTCTGCATACATTCTTACCATTGGTTCTGTTCCTGAAAATCTAAATCCAATCCACATACTATCATCTAAAATAAATTTATAACCATCTACTGTTACAATTTCCCTAATTTTTATCCCAGCGATACTATTAAACATTCCTTTTTTCAAAGTATTTAAAAAAGCATTCATGTCTTCTACCGATAAATAAAAACCAAAGCTTGATGTTAAAACTTCTCCTGTAAATTTTTTGATTTCTTTTAGTAATTCATTTACAGATTTTTTACTCATAACAACAGCTTCTGCCATTAAAAGACATGCTAAAATTCCATCCTTTTCAGGAACATGGCCCCTTATTGTAAGACCACCTGATTCTTCGCCACCTATAATAAATTTATGAGGATTATTTGTCATAACATCACCAATATATTTAAATCCAACCTGAGTTTCAATAACATCAACACCTATTTTTGCAGCAAGCTTATCTATCAAATGCGTTGTCATAATGTTTTTTGCTACTATCCCAGTCCAACATCTGGTTTTATTTAAATGATACAACAAAATAGACATAGTTTGATTTGGAGTTATAAAGCTTCCATCTGAATCTATAATACCAAACCTATCAGCATCACTGTCTGTAGAAAATCCTAGCTTATAAGACCCGCACTTAACTATGCAAATAAGTTCAGTAAGATTTTTTTCTGAAGGTTCTGGTACTCCGCCACCACCAAACATTGTATCTCTATTTTTATTTATTGTTGAATTACATATGTCTGCATCATCAAGCAAGGAGTCAAGATAGTTGTTCCCTGTTCCATGCAAAACATCAACTGCAACTTTAATATTTGATTTTTTTAAAGCCTTAAAATTTACAAGCTCTTTTATTCTTTTTATATAAGCATTACGTGGATTATGTATCTTTATAAGCTTGTTTCTTATTCCTAGATTAAAAGTAATAGATTTTATATTTTCGCTCTGTATCGAAATACAATATTTTTCTATTTTTTGTGTTGTTTCAAAAAGAGCTGATCCTCCCCATTTAGTTGAATATTTTAACCCGTTATATTTATAAGGATTATGACTTGCTGTAAAATTAATACCTCCAGCAAGTTTAGAATATATTATGTCATAAGCTATTACAGGCGTTGGCGTAGGTCTTTTACAAAACAAAGTTTTTATACCATTTCCAGCTAAAATTTCTGCAGAAGATTTTGCAAAATCTTCTGACATAAATCTTGTGTCATAACCTACGATTACGGTAGGAACAGATTTTTTTTTATATTGATCATTAATAAGATTTGCTATAGCTTGTGTGACAATGGCAACATTAGCATATGTAAAATCTTTAGCAATAATACCCCTCCAACCAGACGTCCCAAATTTAATCATATTTATTTTCCTTCTTTATTGTTTCTTTGCAATTTTCATTTTGATACTTTGTTAGTACACCATAAGTAACATTTCGCTGAATATCAGAATTAGAATTCAAAACACAAAGGTAAACTTTTTAGATAACCAAATAAAGCCTTCAAATTCATAAAACATATAAATCAGAACATACGCATATCAATCAACTGCTATGACACTCTCAAAGATTACTATATTATTATCAATTTAATTTACAAATTTTGCATTAACTTTGATAAAATAGGCAAAATGTATAAAAATTCATAAACTTCTTATCATTCATCTATCTCTTGCGTTCGCAACCTCTTATAGTAAAAATAATGCTAAATCATGTAATGCTACCAAAATGATAATTAAAAATACCAACTTACTTAAAATTTTATCAAATTTGACACTTAAAAACAAAAAACGATATAATCCGTTTGTTATGAAACAAAATAAGCAAAAGAGATTTCCTTTCATAAAATTTTTCATAATTACAATTATTATCGCTTTTTTAATAATTGCTAATGGTAAACTCATCGCAAATTTTATAGATAGCCTTCCATCGATACAACAACTTTGGAACTATACTCCTAACCTATCTACTAAAATTTATGATAAAGACAACAACTTAATATTCGAATTTTTTACTGAAAGACGCATTCTTGTGCCTATAAGTAATATTCCTGTTAATTTACGAAATGCCTTTATATCTATTGAAGACAATGATTTTTTTAAGCATTGGGGGATTTCCACAAAGGGAATTATTCGTGCTTTATTAAAAATGCTCTTAACATGGAAATTTGCAGAAGGCGGCTCTACAATAACTCAACAACTTGCAAAAACTATATTCCTAACACGTGACAAAACATTAATCAGAAAAATCAAAGAAGCTATTTTAGCCATACAACTTGAAAAAAATTATTCAAAAAATGAAATTTTACAACTTTATATAAATCAAATATATTTTGGCAACGGAGCATACGGTGTTCAGACGGCATCAAAAATATATTTTAATAAAGATGTATGTAATCTAAATCTTGCTGAATGTGCAACCCTTACAGCTATACCAAAATCTCCAAACTATTATAATCCATTTAAAAATGCAAAAGCCTCTTTGAACAGAAGAAACCTTGTATTACTAAGAATGAGAAAGCTTGGATATATTACAAAAAAGCAAGAAAAAGAAGCCTTAAAAATAGCTTTGCCAATAAAAGAAAATATTATAAAAGAAGAAAAAGGGCATTATTTTATGGAATTTGCAAGAACAGTGCTTGAAGCAAAATATGGAACAAATACTTTATTTAAAGCTGGCCTTTCAATTTATACAACTCTTGATATGCAAATTCAAATAGCAGCAGAAAAAACTATCGAAGAAGCTCTTGCAAAGTTTGATGCTGACAAATTAAAATTTTTCAAAAAAACAAAAAACAACCCTATTAAAGTACAAGGTGGGCTTATAGCCATTGATCCTCAAAATGGTGCAATAAGAGCAATGGTTGGAGGACGAAATTTTAAAGAATCACAGTTTAATAGAGCAACTCAAGCAAAAAGACAGCCTGGGTCTGTTTTCAAACCATTTGTATACCTCGCAGCAATTGAATCCGGATTAACACCTGCAAGCATTCTTAAAGACGAACCTATGGTATTTATCTATAATGGAAACTCTTGGGATCTGATTTCAAGAGATATAACAGCACTTGAAAGCATCGCAGAAGCACTTCCTGAAAACTGTTTAATCGACAAAAACAAAGTTTGGATTCCTATGAACTATTCTAAAAATCATAGAGGTTCAGTAACTTTAACAACTGCACTTGCTTTGTCTATAAACACTTGTGCAGTTGAAACAATTATGAAGGTAACTCCCGCAAAAGTTATAGAACATGCGAGAAATTTGGGCATAACAACACCTATGTCAGATTCTCCATCTCTCGCTTTAGGAGCAAGCGATGTGATTTTACAAGAAATAGTTTCAGCATTTGCAACTTTTGCATCCGGTGGTATAAAAACAACTCCTTACGTTATAACAAAAATAGTTGACAATGATGGTAAAATCTTGGAGCAAAATATTCCGGTGCAAAAAGAGGTTCTTTCTCCACAGATCTGTTTCATTTTAAATAATTTACTTAAAGTAGTTATAGAAAATGGTAGTGGCTGGTATGCAAAGAACCTAGGAAGACCTTGTTGCGGAAAAACAGGGACAACAAATAATGCAAGTGATGCTTGGTTTATAGGGTACACTCCGCAACTTGTTGCAGGTGTATGGGTAGGCTATGACAATTATTCAATATCACTTGGTAATGGAGTAACAGGAGGAATGCTGGCTTGTCCTATATGGACGCATTTTATGAAAAAAGCTTTGGAAGGTAAACCAATACTGGATTTTATACAACCAGAAAATATTGAATGGGCTTTGATCGATCAAAGTACAGGGCTTCTTGCATTAAAGAAAACAGAAAGAACATTTCTGGGGGCATTTATAAAGGGGACAACACCAACACATCACTGTCAAACAAGTTCAAATAATAATGACAAAATTTAGTAGATACAAAAAAAAGAAATGATTACTTAACTATTCAAAAACAACCAAATATTCTTCAGGTGTTACTTCAAAATTTGCTTTTATTTCAAAATCAGCATTAAACAATTCTTTGAGCCTTGCCTTTCTATTTTCGAAATATTCAAAAATATAAGGATTCAATTTAATTTTTATTTTACCATGATGCTCACTATCAGTACTCAATTGTGCTATTTCATCACAAACATTAATAAAAATAGATTCCTTAGAAAGCACAAGACCCAGACCATGACAAGTAGGACATGTGTCTCCGAGAAGAGAGAACAACGACTCTCTTTTTCTCTGCCTCGTCATTTCTATAAGTCCAAGTCTTGTTATAGGCCATATTTTTATTTTAGCTTTATCGCCTTTTGTAGCTTCACGAAACACTTTTAAAACTTTATGTCTATTTGCTGGCCTTTTCATATCTATAAAGTCAATAACAATTATGCCCCCAATATTTCTAAATCTTAATTGTCTTGCGATTTCATGTGCAGCTTCAAGATTTGTAAGGACAGCAGTATCCTCTTGGGAAGATTTTGTGGTAAATTTACCACTGTTAACATCTATAGCACAAAGGGATTCTGCTTCCTGTATTATAATATAACCTCCAGATTTAAGCTTTAGTCTATTTGAACGTAATCTTTTTATTTCTTCTTCAATAGCATACGCTTTAAATATAGGTATCTTACTATCATATAAAATAAGCCTATCAAAAAATTCTGGAGATATTATTTTTATAAACTCGCTAGCATCTTTAAGTTCTTTTTGTGAATCTATATGCATCAACACGACATCATCTGTAAAATAATCCCTAATTGTCTGAAATACTATACCTAAATCTTTATGTATAAGACTCACAGACTTTGTTTCGCTAAATCTTGCTAGTATGGATATCCAAAGTCTGCTTAAATACTCTATTTCATTTTTAATTTCCATTTCAAGAGCTTCTTCAGCCTCTGTTCTTATTATTATACCACCAGACACATCTTTATTGATCTTCATAACTATTGCCCTTAATCGCTCACACTCTTGCCTATTTTTAATGTTTTTTGATATCCCTATATTGCTACTAAAAGGCATATACACTAAAAGTCTTCCCGGAAGAGAAATATCCATAGTTACTTTGGGCCCTTTGGTGCCTATAGGCTCTTTGTAAATCTGCACCATGATCTCCTGACCAACTTTAATCATATTTTCAATATTTTTTTCTTCACGTTGTGCTACTATAGCATCTATGCTGAGATATGCACTTTTGCCAAACCCTATATCTACAAATGCGGATCCAAGTGCTGGCACAATATTTTGAACTGTACCTTTGTAAATGTTATTTAATATCTTTTCAGACTCTCTTCTTTCAATAAACAAATCAAAAAGTTGACCATTTTCAAATACAGCAACCTTTGTTTCTTCTAGAGTTCTATTTACTATTATTTCCTTTTTCACTTTTCCTCAACTCATTTCAAACACATATTTTTGCGTTACATAATAATATATATACAGCCAGACAGTACAAAAAAAAACAACTTCACACAAACTTCATCCATTTACCATATGGCAATCAAACTAGTCTTTCATATTTCAGTTAATTTTAGTTATAGCTCATAAATCTCAGCATTTTTAATTTCAATATATAACCTAGTTCTTTCTATAACACGTATTCTAGCATAATCTTCTTTAGTTTTTAAAAGCATTCGCAAAATAATTTCAGGTTTTATAGTTTTATTGCCTCCGAAGCGAAGTTGTAATCTTAAAATCTCATTTTCACTTTTCAAAGATCTTATTAAAGGCTTAGCATCAATTTCAATTGTTTTGCATTTTTTTATTTTTTCTACTAAAATTTTTTCTTGAGACAAAAATTCATCAATTTTTTTTTGCAAAATATACACACCTTCTATCCTGTATTCTGCAACATTGGACAAAACATCCATAGCAGGAAAATTAATAGGTATCTTTTCTATACTTAATATTTGAAAACCGTTTGGTAATACCCTAGAAAGTTCGATTTTTATATTTTCAATATCAAGTTTTTGTGTAAAATACAGTTCCATATATTCACTCGAGCTTTCATACCCTACAGGAAGAGGTGGCCCATACGACGATTTAATCTGAGGACTAAAACCAGCAGTAAATACTACAGGAAGATTAGAACGTCTTACGGCTCTTCTAAATACTTCTATCTGTTCCAAGTGCGATATAAATCTAATCAAACCTTTTTTTGAAAAGCGAAACCTTAAACGCATAACAGGAACAGCAGATAGTGAAACTTTGGGAAGTATATAATTTTCTGGCAAATAACATTGAGTTTCATCAAATTGTCCTATAGCAATATCAGCAGTTTCATTTATGCCTTTTATGTAATCAGTGTACAAATCATTTTTTGAAATACCAAAATATAAATGTTCCCATGGCAAAATTTCGTTATACTTCTTTTCTCTATAAATATAAAAATTTAAGTCTATATTGTTTTCAGCAAGAGATTCATACCATATAGCACTACAAAATTTATCAGCCCACTGATCAAATCTTGCACCTTTTTGCCAAGCTTTATAAATTACAGAAGAAAGCCGTCTGTCACCTCTTGCAATTAAAGCCTCTAAGACACTTGCCCTATGGTTATGAGCTTTCACTGTTGCGGGAAGAACTTTGTTTAAAAATTTTATCTTTTGTTCTATTTTATCAGGATCTGCCATGGAAACCCACTGAAATGCAGTTTGTGCTTTAGGCACAAAAGGCGAAATTGTAATAACAAAATTTAATCCTTTTGATTTTTTTCTTAAAAGTTTTATAAGATGCTGTATGCTTTCTATATCTTCATATGTTTCTGTTGGAAGACCTATCATAAAATAAAGTTTTATAGTTTGCCAACCCATGCTGTTAGCGATAAGCAACGTTTCAAGTATTTGTTTTTCTGAAAGATACTTGCCTATTACGTTACGCAATCTATCAGAACCTGCCTCAGGAGCAAAAGTAAGCGTAGGTTTTTTACTCCTATTAATATATTGAAGTATTCTAAGTGAATGCTTATTACATCTTAAAGATGGCAATGAAATATTAAGATTAGATTTGCTATACAACTGATTTATTTCTATTAATAGCTTATCTAAATATTTATAATCGCTACATGAAAGAGATGACAAAGTAACTGCCTCAAAACCTGTAGTTTCTATACCTTTCTTTACAAGTTTTAACAATTTATCAA
Organism: Endomicrobium sp.; assembly: GCA_031290575.1. GTDB lineage: Bacteria > Elusimicrobiota > Endomicrobiia > Endomicrobiales > Endomicrobiaceae > Endomicrobiellum. Next base: position 48,863 of record JAITNH010000003.1, read on the forward strand.
AAGATCTTTGTCGCCATGGATGATAATATTTTGATGCCTGACAAAAACGACATTGGCCTGGGCATCCTCTCGAAATTTCAATATTTAGTCTGTTATGTACAGTTTCTACAAAAGGAATTATTTTTTTTTCTGGAAAATAAGCCTTTTCAAGATTTAAAATCCGTTTTTTTACAATTGGCCGTAAAGTTTCTAATACCGGGACCACAGATTTTATAGTATTATCGTTATTATATTTAACATTATAAAAAGAGGGCACATATACACCTTCTATTTTTGATAAACCTTTTAAGGTTTCTGTCCTGGAAAGATTGTTTTTTTTGGATTTTTTGCAAATATCTATTATTTCTTCTATTGCTTCCTCTCCATCTCCCAAAACAAACAAATCAAAAAAATCGCAAAATGGTTCTGGATTTGCAAGAGCAGGACCACCAGCAATCACAAAAGGTTCATTGACTTTTCGGTCTTTTGAAAATATTGAAATATCTGATAAATCTAAAATGTTAACAATGTTTGTAGCAACAAGTTCGGACTGAATTGTAAAACCTAAAATATCAAACTTTTTTAAATCACTATGCGATTCTAACGAAAACAGATTAAGATTCTCTTTTTTTAAAAGATGTTCCATACTGCTATCAGGTGCGAAAACTCTTTCACAACGAGCAAGTTTTTTCTCATTGATTAGATGATAAAGAATCTCGAGTCCTAAATTGGAAGCTCCGACTTCATAAATATCTGGAAAACACAAAACCACAGAAAAATCAGACGACATATCTGCAGAATATGAATTTAACTCATTACTTATATATCTTGCAGGTTTTTGTACAAAACTTAATATTTTGTCAATTTTAGATATTTTTTTCATAATCCACACCCCTATGAATTGAATTATACACAATTTAAAAACAAAACTAAATCAAATTTATTTTTACATTTAAATATTATTTTGATAGTATTTATATACATGAAAAAAATAATGCCAAAAGGACTTTATGGGGCCACGGCAGAAAATATGTCTAGTGGCAGAGACAATATTTTTGTTGTAAAAGAAATGCTTGATGCAGGAATCAGGGTATTGCAATATAGAGATAAAAACAAGACAAAACTTGAAAAATTTAAACAATGTGAAATAATTAGAAAGATAACTCTTGATTATAATGCGTTTTTTGTTGTAAATGATGATATAGATATAGCAATAGCAGTACAAAGTGATGGACTTCATGTGGGTCAAACAGATTTGCCAATAGAATATGCAAGAAATATTGTAGGGCAAAACATGGTTATAGGCCTATCAACACAAAATCATCAACAAGCCGAAGAAGCAACTATCAAAGGTGCAGACTATATAGGAGTGGGGCCTATATTTACAACATCAACAAAGACAAATATAGGCAAACCATTAGGCCTTAGTTATCTCGATTATTGTATGAAAAACATGTCAATTCCAAAAACAGCAATAGGTGGTATAAAAATTTCTAATCTTAAGCAAATCATAAAATATAATCCGGAAAATATATGCATAATTTCAGAAATTACTTCTGCGAATAATATAAATCTCACTGTAAAAAAAATAATAAATATAATAAATCAAGGATGTAAAATGTAATGAATATTAATTGCTTAGAATATATGAGCAGTGAGTTCTGTTCTTACGCTCTCATGTTTGATTTTGGAATCTCACTGATAAGGCCTACAGTTGAGTAATTATTTTTTTGCATGTTATCTTGTTTTATTTAGTATTGCTTGTTAAAAATGGTAAACACACTTTCAAAAATTTTTTATATTTACAATTTTAATTATCGCTTTACAACTAGCAATTGCTAACATAATATTTTCAGATATTTATTTGCATTGAATGCTTTCCTTAGCAAAAATGTGGTTGTTGAGGAAAGCAAATAAATCACAAATACCTTAATTTTTTTCAAATATAGCTTATAAACACAAAAATCCTCAATCCACAGGTTTAAACTTTTGAACATCTCGACCAAAATCTTTGCAAGAAGTATCGCAAATTTATGAAATCCATTTTTAATACCAATTCTTGGCAATATTTATGTTATTATTCATACAAAAAAAAACGAAGAAAAGAATTCACAAAAGTTGTTTAGCAAACCGTAAACTATATGAAAGCTAAGTCAAAACTATACATCATAGCCATATCAAGCTTTATATTGTTTTTAAAAATCATTTTTAAATATACGCTTAAATATATATTCTATATTTTTAAATTGCAATTTAAGACTGCAAGATTTTTTTATTTCTTCTACAGTCAAATTTTTTCTTATATCATGATTTTTTAAACAGGCCTCTTCAAGCGATATTTTATTATCTTTTGCATCAAAAGCCGTAGTCTGCACCATCGCATATGCTATTTCTCTTAAGATTCCTTTATTTATAAGATCAAGAAGCAATGCTCCAGAAAAAACAATATCCTTCGTTTTGTCTAAATTTGATAGCATATTTTTAGGATAAATATTAAGCCCTGCCAGCAAATTTTGCATTCTTACGAGCATATAATGCAACACTATTGATGCATCTGGAAGCATAATTCTTTCCGTAGAAGAATGACTTATGTCTCGTTCATGCCATAATGCAATATTTTCCATCGCAGTAGACATATAACCCCTAAGCAATCTTGCAAGTCCGCATATGTTCTCAGAAATTATAGGATTTCTTTTATGAGGCATTGCAGAAGAACCTTTTTGTCCTTCTGTAAAAGGTTCTTCTATTTCCGAAATCTCAGTTTTTTGCAAATGTCTTATTTCAGTGGCAATTCTTTCAAGACAAGTGCCAACTTGAGCAAGAATCGAAAAATAAATTGAATATCTATCGCGAGGAATAATCTGAGTCGAAACAGGCTCCCATTTCAATCCCATTTTATGGCACACATATTCTTCAACACTTGGATCCAAATGTGACATAGTACCTACAGCACCGGAGATTTTGCCAAAGCTCACTGTTTCTAAAACAAAATTAAGTCTCTCTATAGATCTCACAATTTCACAATACCAAGAAGCTACTTTTAATCCAAATGTCATAGGCTCTGCATGCATACCATGAGTTCTGCCAATTATAGGCATCATTTTGCATCTCTTTGCTAATTTAGCCACTATAACAGATAGTTTTCTCGTTTCCTTAATTAACAACTTCGTTGATTGTCGGAGTTGAAATCCAGTAGCAGTATCCAAAACATCAGAAGAGGTCATTCCTAAATGTAAAAATCTTCCATAAGGACCTATGGTTTCAGCAACAGCAGTTAAAAAAGATATTACATCATGTTTTACTATGAGTTCGATTTCACTTATTCTTTTAAGATCAATTTTTGCTTTTTTCTTTATCGTTTCCATGGCTTTTTTAGGAACAGCTCCGATTTTGACCATAGCCTCAACAGCAAAAATTTCAACTTCAAGCATTTTTTGAAATTTAGTTTCATCTGACCAAATAGCAGCCATTTCAGGCTTTGTGTAACGTGATATCATTTTTCACCTCTATAACTTTTTTTATTGCTTTTGAATATATTTTATGTTCTATCTCTAAAACTTTCTTTGCAACATCTTGAGGAGTATCATTTTTAAAAATCTGAACATCTTGCTGAATAATTATTGTTCCAATATCGTACTCTTCTTCAACAAAATGAACTGTCGCTCCCGATTTTATTTCTTTAGCTTTTACAACAGCCTCATGAACATGATATCCATACATTCCTTTTCCTCCAAACTTTGGCAAAAGTGAAGGATGTATATTTAATATTCTACAATGATAGGCATCTATTATTTCATGTCCAACAAGCCTCATATATCCCGCAAGGCAAACAAAATCCACCTTCGCAGCTTGCAATTCGTATAGAATAACATTATTAAAAGAGGATTCGTTTATGAAATTATTTCTTTCTATACAAACAGTTTTTATATTCTCATCTTTTGCTCTTTCAATGGCATAAGCATTTGGATTATTCGAAACAACCAAAACAACAGATGCAAGACCTCTTAAAAACCCACTCTTTGTGGAGCTTATTATAGACTGCATATTAGAACCATTACCAGAAACTAACACTGCAAGGCGTGTCATATAATTTCAACACCCATTTTGCCTTTCTTAATATAACCTACTATCTTGGCACCATTAAAAAATCTTATTAACAACAAAGCAATATCAGAACGCACTACTAAAACCATGCCTATACCCATATTAAAAGTTCTGTAAAGATCTTCATCTTGAATATTTCCTTTTTCCTGAATAAACTTAAAAATTTCAGGAGCCTTCCACGATTTTTTCTCAATAACAGCTATTACATTCTTATGTAAAATTCTCCCTATTTTATCATAAAAGCTTCCACCTGTAATATGGGCAATACCAACTATATTCTGTTTTTTTGAATTAAATTTTGCAAGAGCCAGAAGAACTTCTTTAACATAAATTCTTGTAGGAGTAAGTAATTGTTTGGCATATTTTTTTAGCTCGTTATCTGAAAAAACTTTTCTTATAAGAGAATATCCATTTGAATGTGGACCACTTGATGGCAATCCTATAATAACATCACCTGGCTTTATTTTATCACCACTTATTTCTTTGCCTTTCTCAATTATACCAACCGCAAATCCAGCTAAATCATATTCTTCGCCAGTATAAAATCCTGGCATTTCAGCAGTTTCCCCGCCTATAAGTTGCGATCCTGATAACTCGCATCCCTTAACTATACCTTTAATAATTTGTTCTGCTTGAACTACATTTAGTTTGCCACATGCCAAATAATCTAAAAAAAACAAGGGTTTTGCACCAACACATATTAAATCGTTTACATTCATAGCCACAAGATCAATACCAATACTATCATGTTTGTTTAATAAAAATGCAATTTTCAATTTTGTTCCTACTCCATCAGTTGAGGCTACAAGATTATATTTTGTTTCGCAAACAGGGAAGAACCCACCAAAACCTCCAATTCTAGGAAATTTCCTCTTAAGTCTTTTTACAAATTCATTGCTAACATCGATATTTACTCCTGCTTTCTTATACGTAATCGACATCTAAATTCTCCTTGATAAATACAAAACGCCAATGACTTATTTAAAACAAATTGATACCATTGAAATTAATTAAAACATTACTACAATAGATATATTAACCACGAAAACACCATTGCAACAACCTTGTGCAGACGCAAAATCACACATTGAAATATACAATATCACAGACAATTGCTGCAAATACAAAAAAATCAATTATTTCTAACACAGTAACTATGTTCCCTCGATAAATTTTTAGCAAATATTAAATGGCTTTTTAAAAAAACATCACTGGCAACATTAAAACTATCTAACACATATCACTAACATTAGAAATAACTATGGTTAAGTAATCAATAATTAAAATGCTTGGTACATATTCAACAAACATATTCTTAGATTAATAGACAATTCTAAACATTTATTGTGTTTGTTTTGTAAACATAGAATACACATACAAAAAAACAAAAATCGTACAACAGCCATCGAAAAATGAAATCAATAAAATTATCACACTATAAACTCTCACAACAAAACAAACTATTGAAGTTTAAAAAGCAGTTTAATTGCTACACAAATTTACAAAAAACTATTATCTGCAACACAGAGGTTTAACTATTACATATTATTAAAATTCTCATGCTATTTAAATTAAGAAATAAATATTACTTTCTACTTCCATGTTTTATTAATTGACTACCATCTTTACACATAGGACATTCCTCTTCTTTATAGCTATTTATTTCAAGGCTTAAAAGAGAAAACCTTGGAATACCAAAATTAACTTTGCCATCACTTCTATCAACAAGTGATACAACAGCAACAACTTCAGAACCAGTAAATTTAAGAGCATTTATAACTTCTCTGGTAGAAAGACCTGTTGTTATAACATCTTCAACAACCAAAATTTTTTCCCATTCCTTTACATTAAAACCTCTTCTTAAGGACATCAGACCATCAACTCGTTCTGTAAATATAGCACGCACATTAAACGCTCTTCCTACTTCATATCCAAAAACAATTCCTCCAATTGCCGGAGAAACGATAACATCAAACTCTATATTATTTTCTTTAATTTTATTTGCAAGTTCCCTTGCAAGATACACTGTATCTTTTGGATACTGAAAAATCAAAGCAGATTGAAAATACATATTTGAATGAAGTCCACTTGATAGTTTAAAATGTCCACTCAAAAGCGCATTTTTTCTTATAAACAAATTTTTAAGCTCATCTTGCTTCATTTTTTTCCTCTGATAAATTTAATTTATTGTCTTGTCTTTTAGATGTATTTATTCCAAATATACAAACAAATTCAACCCAATACAAAGAAGCTACCTTTCTTTGATTCTCTAATGTTTTGACTCATTTTAAATAAGAATCACATTCATAAATAAAATACAAGTTCAACAGATAAAGATAACGATTGTATAAATTTTTATATTTATAGGCATAAACAATTTAAATATTATCAAACTAACATACACAACATAATAGAAGCCCCCCCCCAATAAATTAGCTATCTCAACCTGGGCACACCTTTGCTACATCTATAAACAATTATTTAAAATAGTCTCATAGATAACTCTTGTTACTTCAGAAGGATTATCAGCTTCTATTATTGGTCTTCCAATAACTATAAAATCTGCACCGGATTTTATAGCAACCTCAGGAGTTGCCACTCTTATCTGATCGTCACTAACTTTTACAATCCTGATACCTGGAGTAACAACATCAAAACTTTCCCCACATTCTTTTTTTATGATACTTATTTCAAGTGGAGATGATATTACACCATCAATACCACAAGCTTTTGTAAGTTTAGCTCTTCTTATAACTTCTTCGTGAGTTGTAATTTGACTTGTTAGGATCGTTACTGCCCAAATCTTAGGCCTATCATTAACAGATGCAGCAGCTCTAAGCATTTCTTCGCCACCAATTGAATGAACAGTTAAGCTAAACACACCCAATCTTTTCGCAGATTCAACAGAACGTTTTACGGTAGCAGGTATATCATGAAATTTCAAATCTAAAAATACTTCTTTAGCATTGTCTTTTATCATTCTTATTATCGCATGTCCAGCTTGCAAAAACAATATAGGTCCTATTTTATAAATGTCAACATAGGGACCTGTTTCTTTTACAAGCTTTTCAGCTGTTTTAAAATCATATACATCTAAAGCCAATATAATCCTCTTCATCTTGCAATTCCTTTTGCTAGAGATAGATTATCATAGCAAAAAATATTTTTCAGGAAAACGACATGCATTATTCGTAAGACCTATTATCTCTCTTACTGATTTTATATTTTTTTCTATTAATATTCCTTCAATTCTATCAACAATTTTTATCAAATTCTCCGGAGAAACCAAGCTCGCAGTACCAACGCTAACAGCCGCCGCCCCGGCAAGCATAAATTCAACAGCGTCTTCTCCAGTTGTTATACCACCACAGCCTATAATAGGTATTTTTATATTTTGATAAGCATCATATACACAACGCACTGACATTGGTTTTATACAAGCACCAGACATACCACCTTTAATGGTAGAAAGCTTGGGCTTAAAAGTTTTAATATCTATGGCCATTGCGGGGTAAGTATTTGTAAGCGTTATCGCATCAGCCCCTGCATTTTGTGCTAGTAATGCAAGTTTAGAAATATCGGTAACCAAAGGTGAAAGCTTTGCAATAACAGGCATATTTGATGTTTTTTTTACAGTTTCTATTATTCTTTGCATTAAAAATAAATTATGACAAATTACTTTCTTTTTTAAATTTGGGCATGATAAATTAAGCTCTATTGCTGATATACCACCGTGTATAGCTAATATTTTTGCGGTTTTGGCACACTCCCTTGCGGATACTCCAGCAATACTCACCATTATAGGTACCCCCAGTTGACCTAGCTTTTTCAAGGGGCCTCCAATAAAAGCTTTAACACCAATATTTTGCAAACCTATACTATTTAACATGCCTGAAGCAACTTCAGCAAGTCTCGGCTGTAAATTTCCACAACAAGGCTCAAATGTAATCGTTTTTGTTACAATACAACCTAGTTTTTTTAAAGAAACTAAATCATCAAGTTCGTATCCGTAACCAAAGGTTCCAGAAGCCGTAAATACCGGATTTTTGAATTTAATTCCAGCAAAAGTTACATTTAAGTTTGGTTGCATTATTAAATTAACCAAAGATTCTTAAGCGTAAAAGTCCCCATATTAGAAGCATCGCCATTACTCTTAGTATTTAGTTTGTTATCCATTTACTATCTTTCTCCTTCAAGGTTAAATCATAAAATCCCTTCTTTTTAAGTTTGTTCCTCATAAAATCATAATCTGATTTAACAAACTCATGGCCTCTAATAAAGCAAAAACATGATCATTAAGTTTTCGTGTATCACACTATTACAATTACATCAATCGCAAAAAACTTATGTTTTTCACAAATCAATTAAATTATTACATTTACTTTAGTTATTATTTTCATTTTTCCTTAAAATCTTTTTACAAGATTTCAACCATTCAATAAAGTAAAACCATTATTCATAAAATACTCTTACATCTATAATTCCACTTCTTCGATTTTAAAAACAGGGCCGTCTTTACACATCATTTTATTCTGTCCATTCATTTTTATAGCACAACACTGGCAGTTTCCTAATCCGCAAGCCATTTTTTCCTCAAGAGAAACAAATCCTCTTATGTCTTTTTCTTTAGCAATTTTTAAAACTTTTTTAAGCATCAACATCGGACCACACGCAAATAACATACTATTACTTTCAAAACTGTTTGACAATAAGTCTGTAACATAGCCTTTATAACCTTCCGAGCCATCTTCAGTAGAAACAATAACCTTCCATCGCATTTTTTTAAATTTATCAAAGCATACTAGATCTTTTTTTGAACGTACACCATAATAAAGAGTTCCTTTTTTACCCAATTTAGTTGCAAGGAAATAAAGTGACGCTATCCCTGTACCACCTGCAACAATAATATAATTTAAATTCTTATAAATCTCCAAACCGCTATACCCTTTACCTAAAGGGCCCAAAAGTTGAATTGTATCTAAATGAGTTCTTGACAAAATTTCTGTACCCTTGCCAACAACTTTATATAAAAAACTCAAAACATTTTTTTCAATATTATGAACACTTAAGGGGCGACGCAAAAAAACACCAGGAATAGCAACCATAAAAAACTGGCCAGGTAAACAGCACTGAATAATATTATCATCTGCATAAACTTTTAATTCAAAATAATCTGCATAAACTTCTTTATTGGAAATTATAAAGTAATTTCTATCAAACCTCTTAGAAGATATGTACACATAGCCCTCATCATCAAAAATTACAAACAAACCGAATTGTAGCACAAATTAACTATCAATATGTTTCACACAAAAAATAACACAGACATCCAATCAGCACATCAAAAAAAACAAGAAAATTTTGAAATATTTTAAATTTTGACTAAACTTGTCCTACAAATAATAACGATCACATGTATATAGTTTTATAAAAATGTATAATGGAACACAAACCTTATTATACTTCCCAAACTATATACCCTGCTACTATAGTCATGACAGCACCACCTTTAAAATGTCTTCCAATAAAAGGCGAATTCTTGCTTTTTGAAACTATGTTTTCTTTCTTAAATTCATAAGAATATTTTAGATCTATTATGGTAATATCTGCAATACTTCCATTTCTTAAAGAACCGCGTTCTTTAAGATTAAAAATTTTTGCCGGATTTGAAGTCATTTTTGCTATTGCTTCTGAAAAACCCAAAATACCTTTATCAACAAGTTCATTTAAAATAAGGCTAAGCACTGTTTCAAAGCCTATAATGCCAAAAGGAGCTAAATCAAATTCTTTGCTTTTTTCTTCTTGTGTATGTGGAGCGTGATCTGTTGATATACAATCTATCGTACCATCTCTAAGTCCTTGTTTTATTGCTTCAACATCTCTTTGTTCTCTTAGGGGAGGATTTACTTTTGTATTTGCATCATAAACTTTCACAATATCGTCATTTAAAGTAAAATACTGTGGACATGTTTCAGCCGTAACTTTTACACCTCTCTTTTTTGCTTGTTTTACTAAATCAACAGATCCAGCAGTAGAAACATGTGCAACATGTAAGTATCCACCAGTAAGTTCAGCAAGCATTATATCACGACTCACCATAACTTCTTCAGCCTGTCTTGGAATACCGCGTAAACCCAAAACTATAGAGTTTTTACCTTCGTTCATGACACCATTTTTACTTAGCTCTTTATCCTCGCTATGTGAAATAACTGGGAGTTTGAACATTTTTGTATATTCCAAAGTACGACGCATAATTTGCGAATTAATTATCGGAAGTCCATTATCACTTACTGCAACAATGCCGGCTTTTTTCAGAATACCGATTTCAGAAAGTTCCACACCATGTGATCCCTTTGTCGCACAACCTACAGGAAAAACATTTACAATTCCTTCTTTTTGTGCTTTAAGAAGAATGAATTCTACTGTTGGAGCATTATCAATAACAGGATTAGTATTTGGCATACAAAAAACCGTTGTTATACCTCCCTTTGCAGCTGAACGTGTTCCTGTTTGGATGGTTTCTTTAGCTTCCTGGCCAGGCTCCCTCAAGTGAGAATGAATATCAATAAGTCCCGGAACAGCAATCTTTCCTTCACCATCAATAATATTGTTAGGATTCTCGGAAAATTTTGGTACAATTTTACCATTTTCAATAAAAATATCACCAACAAAATCTTTCTTTTGATATGGATCAATGATTCTAATATTTTTAATTTGAATACGCATTCTTCACCTCAAAGCATTTCTTATATGGTTTCAAAAGATATAAAACTGCCATTCTTACAGCTATACCGTTTGTAACCTGATCATTGATAACAGCATTCGGACTATCTGCAACATCCGAAGATATTTCTATACCTCTGTTCATTGGACCAGGATGCATAATCAACACTCCAGGTTTTGTCATTGCAAGTCTTTCCCGCGTTAGTTGATAAAGTTCAACGTACTCATGAACAGATGGAAAAAGATTTTCCTGCTGACGTTCAAGCTGTATTCTTAAAATATTCACAACATCAGCTTTCTTAAGAGCCTCATCTAAATCATAATATACTTTTACACCCAAATTCTCAATATCTGTTGGAATTAAAGTTGACGGACCAGAAACTGCAACTTTTGCTCCCATTTTAGCTAACGCCCATATATTTGATTTTGCAACTCTTGAATGCAAAATATCGCCTACAAGTAAAACTTTTAAGCCTTTAATTTTTTTCTTTTTCTCATATATTGTGTATAAATCAAGAAGACCTTGAGTAGGATGTTCGTGAAAACCATCACCAGCATTTATTATTGATGCATTGAGATTTCTCGCAAGAATATCAGGTGCTCCTGCTAAAGAATGCCTGATAATTATATAATCTACTTTCATTGCTTCGAGTGTTTTGCCAGTATCTATCAAGCTCTCACCTTTAACAACACTTGATGTATTTACAGCAATATTCACAACATCAGCAGAAAGTCTTTTGGCGGCAATCTCAAACGAAGTTCTTGTACGAGTAGAAGGCTCATAAAAAAGAGTTGCAACCGTTTTACCTATCAACGTTGGAGCCTTTTTAATAGACCTTGTAAAAAGACTTTTAAATGGTTTCACAGAATCCAAAATAGTTTGCAAATCTTTTTCATCCAAATATCTAAGAGCAAGTAAATCTTTGCAATTAAGAGACATTTACCATTCCCCTATAATGTTAATATTTTACTGCTACAACTGTAAACTGTAACTTTATCTATTCCATCTGTCTCCTTGCAATCAACTTTTATAAACTCTTTGCTTTTATATTTTACTCCTATATATTTTGCTTCTATAGGAAGCTCACGAAACCCTCTGTCAATTAAAACAGCAAGTTGGATAGATTTAGGTCTACCAAAATCCATCAAAAGATCTAAAGCAGCCCTTACAGTTCTCCCAGTATAAAGAACATCATCAATCAAAACTATATTCTTATGATTCATATCAAATGGTATAATAGTGTCTTTTATAACAGGCATACCAGAATCAAAATTATCGAGATCATCTCTGTGAAGTGTAATATCCAGGGTCCCAAACGGAATTTTAGACCAATCAATATCTGCAAGTTTTGAAATAACAAATAAAATTCTTTTTGCTAAAAATACACCTTTATTTTGTATGCCAACAATTGCAAGATCGCTGACATTTTGAGCATCGTTAAAAATTTTTTCTGAAATCTCATCCACTGCGTTTTGAAAGGTTTTGGTATCAAGTATAATGTTATCCATTTATTTTTTTAAGTTTTTAATATATTGTTCTATACCATATTTTTGGAGTTTCAAATCTTCTTTAACCGCTTCTTCTGACACTTTGGCTTTGTAAACTTTGAGTTTTTCTCTCAAATTATCATCACTGACAGCCATAATTTGTACTGCTAAAAATGCTGCATTTGCAGCTCCGGCTTCACCAATTGCAACGGTCGCTACAGGCACTCCTTTAGGCATTTGAACTATTGAAAATAAAGAATCCAAGCTAGAAAGATTTCGACTAATAACAGGAATACCTATAACAGGAAGAACAGTCTCAGAGGCAACAACCCCCGGAAGTGCCGCTGCCATTCCAGCGGCAGTTATGAAAACTTTTACACCAAAAGAGTGTGCATCGTTAATACATTGCTTTAAATATTTTATAGTTCTATGAGCAGAAGCAATGTTTAAACTATGAGACAATTCAAACATCTTCAGTATTTTAATTGTCTCATTTATCAATGGCAAATCCGATCTGGAACCAATAATAATTGATACATCAACTCTAGTTCCCATTTAAAACCCTCCACGCAATATCGGTTCTATAATACATATTATCAAAATGTATCAAATCAATATTTTTATAGACTTTACTTATTGCACTTTTCATATCGGTGGCAGTTGAAACAACATTTAGCACTCTACCGCCAGAAGTAACAAATCGACCATTTTCTAACTTTGTAGCAGCATGAAACAACATTATATTTTTATCAACAATGTTTTCAAATCCTGTTATTTCAAACCCTTTTTTAATTTTCCCTGGGTATCCACCGGAAGTCAACACAACACATACGGCAACCTCTTTTTTCCAATTAATTTTAATATCAAAAAGTTTTTTATCCAAAATTGCTGTACAAATATCAATTAAATCCGTATTAAGCAAAGATAAAACAACTTGTGCTTCAGGATCTCCGAAACGGCAATTAAACTCCAAAACATACGGAGAATCATCGTTCATAATTATTCCAACATATAAAACACCCTTGTAATCAAACTTTTCAGCTTTCATACCCTCAATAATCTTGTCTACTATAATTTCAACTTTTTTGTTTATTTTCTCTGTCACCAAAGGAACAGGAGAATAAGCACCCATGCCACCTGTATTAGGACCTAGATCATTATTGTTTAACCGTTTATGATCTTGTGAAACAGGCATCATTGAATAAGATATGCCATCAGTAAATAATAAATATGAAAGCTCAAATCCAGAAATATAATCCTCTATAATTATATCCTTTCCAATATCAGCACCAAATTTTTTTTCATTCATTATCTGTACAACAGCATCCTTAGCATCTTCCATTTTGTTACACACATAAACACCTTTACCAGCAGCAAGCCCGTCTGCTTTTATTACAACTCTTTTATTTTCATCACAATTTTCCAAAAACTTTAAAGCATCATCAATATTCGAAAAGCTATCATAGCGTGCTGTAGGAATATCATATCTTTGCATAAATTTTTTGGAATATATTTTGCTTGACTCTAATCTGGCTGCATTTTTTGATGGTCCCACTATTTTCAAATTTTGCGCTCGAAAACAATCCACTATGCCTAAAGACAATGGAACTTCGGGACCAACAAAAGTAAGATCTATTTTATTTGCTTTAGCAAAAACTGCAAGTTTGTCAAAATCATTTACAGCAATATCCACATTTTCTGCAATCTGTGATATGCCACCATTCCCAGGTGCACAAAATATTTTTTCTACTTTAGAACTAATTGCAAACTGCCAACACACAGCATGCTCCCGTCCGCCAGAACCTACAACCAATATTCTCATTCAATCCTCTGTCTTATTTAATTATCAACTCCGTATATGTATTTTAAAATAATACCCAACATACAAATTAAACAACATAAGTAAAAAACTTTTTACATTATCTATATAATTCGTAATAAAAATCTAAACAACAAAGAACGAACACGCAGTCATTATTTTACAAAATCGACAGCATTTTGAAAAATTATTTTTCCAAAACCATATTCACTACTATCAATCCTTTCTTTCGCAGGATGCTGTAATGCAAAAACATATCTCTCAGGATGAGGCATAAGTCCAAAAATATTTCCTTTCGTATTACATATCGCAGCTATTTGCTTAACGGAACCATTTGGATCCAAAGGATACTTTGGTTCATCTCCATTTTTTGTAGAATATTTTAAAACAATCTGATTATTTGTATTTAAACTATTCAAGAGTTTTTTATCGTTCATAATAAATTTGCCTTCACCGTGAGCTACAGGCAAACTAATTAAATCTGGCATATTTTTTGTCCAAATACAATTGGATTCATTTTTAACCTTTTTCTCAATTTTTAAATAAACCCAACGGCATTCAAATTTGCCTGAATCATTGTAATAAAGAGTAGAGGTTTGTTCAAAAAAAACTGGATCTGGGAGCAATCCCATTTTAAGCAAAACCTGAAAACCATTACATATGCCAATAATCGGTTTACCGCTCAAAGCAAATTTTTTAACTTTATCACCAAACTTATTTTTGATTTCATTGGCCAATATTTTCCCAGAAGCTATATCATCACCATAAGAAAAACCGCCAGGAAAAACTAAAATATCATATTCAAAAATTTTATCTCTTTTGTCATTAAGCGAATTAATATGTATACGTTCTACAAATGCACCACACAACTCGAACGCAGTTTGTGTTTCATAATCACAATTCGTTCCTGCAGTTCTTAAAATTAATACCCTAATTTTCTTCACGTTCTGTCCTATATAAATTTTATAAATTCCAACAATAACTACCAATTAATAGTATTACGCCACGAATTTAAAAGAACTTCAATTTGTTCTTGAATTTTTATTTTGCTTTTTTTGCTTTCGAAAACAATTTTTCGATTATTAGACACAACACCGACTTCAGAATACACAACATCTTTGAATATATCTTTCAATCTTGTTATATTTTCTGGTTTTATTTCAACAATAAATCGCCCATTCGATTCTGAAAACAATATTTCACTCGCAGTAAGCGGCAAATTCTTATTATCAGTTTTAACAGCATCTATATTTATTTTCACACCCTTGCCAGATGCAAAAGCCATTTCACTTATTGCAACTATAAGTCCACCATTAGAACAGTCATGGCAAGACTCTATCAAATTTATACTTATTGCTTTATAGATTTTTTTCATTATATCTTTAGATTCTTTTGCGTATACATCAGGAACAAAACCATTTTTAATGTTTTTTATTTTAGAAAGTACAGACCCCCCAAGTTCATTTTTTGTAATTCCAAGAACAAATATTCTATTTCCATAATTTTTCAATGCTATTGTAACCGTATTTCTCACATTTCTAATAACCCCAATTGCGGATATCAAAAGTGCAGGAGGTATTGAATACTTTTTCTTTTTTATATAATATTCATTATGTAGACTATCCTTGCCAGATATAAAAGGTACTTCGAAGGCTTTGGACATATCATAACAAGCATTTGCTGCATACACCAAACTTCCCAGAATTTCTGGATTATTAGGATTACCCCAACAAAAATTATCCAAGACTGCTATTTTTTCAATATCAGCACCAACCGCAACAGCATTTCTTAGAGCTTCTTCTATAGCAGAAGCTGCCATTTTATAAGTATTAATTTTCCCATATTGAGGATTTAAACCATTAGACAAAACAATGCCTCTTTGTGTGCCTTTAACAACGGTATAAGGGAAAATAACGGCTGCATCACCAGGACCAGAAACTTCAACACTACTTCCATGCAATGGTTTTATAACAGTTTGTCCTTGTACTTCATGATCATATTGTCTTACAATCCACTCTTTTGAGCAAACATTCAAATCTGCAAGGGAAACCTTTAGAGCTCTTAAAATCTCAAAAGAGGTCATATTAATTGGTTTTTGGAGTTTCTCTTTATTTATTTTACAAACAGCAAACCTTGTCGGTTTAGGAATACCATTATGAAGAAAAGACATCTCAATATTCGCTACAATGTCACAATTGTATACAAGAGTTAGTTTCATATCGTTTGTAAATTTTCCGATGAAAACAGCTTCTACATTTTCCTTCTTAAATACATTAATGATTTTATTTTTATTTTTTGGAGGAACTGCAAAAACCATTCTCTCCTGAGCTTCAGAAATCCATATTTCCCACGGACAAAGACCACCGTACTTTAGTAATACTTTGTCTAAATAAACAATTGCTCCTGTCTCTCTACCCATCTCTCCAATGGCACTAGACAAGCCCCCAGCACCACAATCAGTAACACTCCTGTATAAATTTAAATCTCTCGCTTGTAACATAGTATCTAAAACTTTTTTCTCGATTATTGGATTTCCTATCTGTACAGCACCCACATTGGATTCTTGATCAAGTTGTATTGAAGAAAATGTCGCACCGTGAATTCCATCTCTGCCAGTTCTTCCTCCGGCAATCAAAATTAAATCTCCTGAATTGACTTTTTTTACAATTTTGTTTTTTGGTATTATTCCCATCGTTCCGCAATAAACAAGAGGATTTGCCATATAATCTTCATCAAAACAAATAGATCCGTTCACCGTAGGAATACCCATTCTATTTCCATAATCTCCAACACCAGAAACTACGCCTTTTGCTATTCTTTTTGGATGATGTATTCCCTCCGGAACTTGCGAAAGTTTTACATTAGGATCTCCAAAACAAAAAACATCTGTATTAGCCAATGGTTTTGCACCAAGACCAACCCCCAAAATATCTCTTATAACACCGCCCATTCCTGTTGCTGAACCACCATAAGGCTCAAGAGCTACTGGATGATTATGTGTCTCAACTTTAAAAGCAACACCGTTTTTAGAATCAAACTCAATAATACCAGCATTATCTTTAAAAACAGATAAACACCATCTTTTATTTAATTCAACTGTAGCCCTAAAAATTGTTTCTTTTAAAAGATTATTATACGTTTTTTTTGTCTTTTTATTATGAGCAATCTCACTATATTCTATTATTCCTGTTAATGTTTTATGATTACAATGCTCACTCCATGTCTGTGCTATAGTTTCCATTTCAACATCGCTGGGATTTTTAGCAAATTTTTTAAAATAATTCTGAATTGCTTTCATTTCTACAAGCGATAAAGAAAAAAGACTTCTTTTACTCAATTTAATCAAATCTTTATCAGACAAACCTAATATCTTAATAATCTTACAATTAGTTTTATAATTCATATTATTCTATACTCTTGTATCAATGTGTTCGCTAGCAATTTTGTAACTATTTTATTTAAAACCTCATACGAAGACTTGCCATATAAATAATATTTACATCCTGTCTTAACTTTGATTTCTTTTACGATACCTAAATCCTTAACGGCCTTTACAACACTTTCAGAAACCGTATCAGTAACATCTTTCTTATATAAAACCTCTATAATAGATAAATTAATATTAAATGCAAATTTAGAAAGCGATTCAAAGTAACGATGTACAACATAAGCTTCAGTTATTTTATCAATTAACAGTTTTGACGCTATTATTTTAGCTTCAACATAACTTATACTACCATCTATAATGTACAACGTGGAGTAATCAACCTTTGTTATATTTTTAATACCAATACCGCAAATATCAGCCAAAACATGTTCTCCAGGCAAGTTTTTAAAACATTTTTTTGTAAAAACTTCTATTCTAAACATTAGAACTTTCTCCCTGTCAATTTCTCATATATATCGATATATTTTTTCACTGTTTTTTCAACAACATCTTTTGGTAATTCAGGAGCAGAAGAAGATTTGTTCCATCTGAGATTTTCAAGATAATTCCTTATATACTGCTTATCCAAGCTATCTTGTTGCTTCCCTATCTCATATTTGTTTAGTTCCCAAAATCTTGAAGAATCAGGCGTAAAAATCTCATCTATTAGTATTAATTGATTATCATAAAACCCAAATTCAAGCTTTGTATCTGCAAGTATTATCTCCCTTGAAAGCGAGTATTCACTAATTTTTTTATATAATTCTATTGAAACTCTTCGCAGATTTTCAGCAGTTTTTTGGCCAACTCTTTGCACTGTTTCTTCAAAAGAAATATTCTTATCATGTTTACCATCGCTTTCTTTACTTGAAGGTGTAAAAACAGGCTCAGGCAATTTTGATGATTCTTCCAGTCCATAAGGCAATTTGACGCCACAAATTGTTTGTGATTCTTTATATTCTTTCCATCCAGAACCTGCAAGATATCCTCTGACTATACATTCTATATCGACTCTATTTGCTTTCTTTACTATCATTGATCTATCGCGTAAATACTTGTACTGTCTAAGACACGTTGGAAAATTATCAAAATCTCCCGTAATAATATGATTTGGAAATATTCCCTGAACAACATCAAACCAGAACATTGAAATCTTATGAAGAATTTTACCTTTATTCGGTATCAACGTAGGGATAATATAATCAAATGCTGAAATCCTGTCTGAAGCAACGATTAAATAACTTTGATTTAAATCATATACATCTCTAACCTTACCTTTATATACTAAAGGAAGATTTATATTATATTCTTCATTCATTTATTTTCACCTTCCTTTTAAAAACTTTTAAATTTCACAACATCATCTATCTATAATAAGCAAATAATATACATTACATCTTATATACAAAAGTTACACTTCATTTTAGCCATATTTCATTGTACAGCTTATATTTTTTATTGCTTTAGATATTTTATAAAATAATCGTAGAATTCTTTTTATACTTAAAGCACTCCGACGAAATGGATCCATTTTGAAAATAAGCATTAAAAACATAAAAATTTTTATTATTTAAATTAACATCGACAATGAATAAGTATTATTGCATCTATAAAATAACTCCAAAACAACATCCCAGCAATACAACTACTATCTACCAAAAAAACTCACTTATTACAAAAGAGCACTCCAGTACTGATCATTCGACATTTATTTTAAGGTAAATCCGAAACTAAAAAAAATTTTATACTTACTTAACTATATATCCTCTCTATTCGATTCAATATTTCTCTTTTGCTCGTGACCCTTATAAAACACATAAAAAGCACTCTCTAATATTTAACTTTAATCCACAGTCTATCTTTGCTGTACCTTTTTATATGCTGGAGTATCTCATCAAACACTTTATATCCCTTTATTATCCATCTTTTCAACATAACTACATACTTCTCTCCGGCATATGAATAACATAATTACCAAAAAATACTTTTTATTTCTTTGAGTTACTAAAGCTGTATTTTCAACAATACACATTGAATTCATATACTACTGCATATATTTATGGATGTTTCCTTGTTTCTTCTTTTCCTTAGTTTATGTTTAAAAATAAGAACAATTTAATAATCTGTAGAAGATAAATATTTGGCCAGATCTCACCATTCATTATTTAATCTTTATTTGACGTACACACAACTATACAACACAACCCCAAGATATCTTTCATCAGCAAGAAAATATCAGAAACATATTACGTGTAAGAGATATTATATTTCACTATTACATAAAATTCGCATCAACCTTTTTGATTCGCTCTCGCCATAATTAAAACCCTATTCCGTAATACTTTAAGAATTTATACTTAAACAAAAACATCAATAGTTTTTACAACACTATCGCACACTATTTATTACTTTTTTTTAACATGAGAAACCAAAAAAAATGACAAAGTTTATATATCAATCATAAAACATATATGCTATATAAACTCGGACCAGAAAATCACGTTAAAAGTTATTTAGTGCATCTACACACAAAAACAGATTTTATTCTAAAAAAATAAAATATTTTGTTTTTCAACAAAACCAACACTTCTGCATTTATTAATTCCTTTTCATTTTAAAACACATATTTAACAACAACTTAAGAATTTTACAATATCTATTTGTAAATTACAAAATCCGTTTCCTTTTTTTGCGCTTACCATAAATACGTTCGAAACGTTTATAGCAAAACAATCTGACACTTTGCTTTGAATTTTTTCATTGCTAATACTAGTAGAAATTTTATCGCACTTATTAGCAACAATTTTAAATGCAATACTATAATTATTGAGCCAACTGGCCATAGCAAAGTCTAATTCAGTAGGCCCTATGAAAGCATCCACAATTATATAAACTATCTTCTTGGTTTTTCTTTTAAGTATCCACTTTTCCACCATGCTTTCCCAAATATTCTTTTTTTTGCAATATCCTCTTGCAAAACCATATCCTGGCAAATCTATTATCCATTTTTTCATGGCAACACTATATATATTTATGCTTCTTGTTCTTCCAGGTGTCTTTGACGTTCTTGCTAAATTCTTTTGCAAACACAAAGCATTTATAACACTACTTTTCCCAACATTAGACCTACCGGAAAAAATAACTTCAACAACACTTTTCGATAACAAATCTATATTTGACACTGCTCTAAAAAAAACTGTATTTTTTAACATAAACTAATCTCTTAACTTTGTTAAAAATCTTAATATTTCAAGATAAATCCATACAAGTGTTACCATAAGAGAAAAAGCACTATACCACTCCATATATTTGGGGGCTCCATGCTGTGCATTGCGTTCAATCAAATCAAAATCAATAATAAGATTTAAAGATGCAACAGTAACAATACTAAGATTTATAATAATACCTAATCCAGAAGAATTATGAATATATGAAAACCCTCTTACTCCAAAAAAATTAAAAAACAAATCAATAACATAAACAAAAGCTATGGCAAATGTTGCGATTATTATAACTTTTTGAAATCTTGGTGTTGCTTTAAGGATTCCTGTT
The DNA here is from genome assembly GCA_031290575.1 of Endomicrobium sp. Lineage (GTDB taxonomy): Bacteria > Elusimicrobiota > Endomicrobiia > Endomicrobiales > Endomicrobiaceae > Endomicrobiellum. The sequence continues at coordinate 69,955 of JAITNH010000003.1, forward strand.
TTATAAGCTGCGAGCATACAAAATAAAACACAAATTGTTAAAAAAATAGCATTTACTACAACACCAGGATACACTCTTTCGAAAGATAAAGATATGAAACCCAAAACAAGGCCCTCGCAAATAGCATAAAGTGGAGACAAAAATGGCGAAAATATCTGTTTAAACACTAAAACAATTGCCAAAATAAACGCTACAATTAATATTGGAAACATTAATGACATTAATTTGTCAGGATGCATCCATGAATAAAAAGCACTTATGGCAAGAAAAAACCACAAAATCATACTCTTATTTATTGTTCCCGGTACAGTCATAACTTCATTACCCTTTGCTGGTGATTGAAAAAAACTATTTTTTAAAAGTGGATTGCTCACATTTCTCTCCAGTATTAATTTATAAGTTAATTCTACGTTTTCTTTGCTTACTAAACAAACATTTCGCATATATCATAAAACACTAACCCCCACCTCTACGAAATTCTTAAAGAATTTTAAATCCATAATTATAATTTATCAATGCTGAAAATAAAAAAATATCAACACGTATTATTTAAAAAGTTTTTAAGAATGTTTTATAATCAATTTTCTCCTTAAAAGATTTAAAGCTGTGCTTACAATTTGAGCTCTTATATCTTCTCTTGTGCCTATAAAATTAAATCTAGAAACCTCCACTTGTTGCCACTGCTGCTCCATTCGGCTTTTTTCACCAAAACCAATGTACACAATGCCTATTGGTTTTGCTTTTGTCGCTCCACCAGGGCCAGCAATTCCAGTTACTGAAAGTGCATAATCACTTCCGGAAAGTTTTAAAATACCCATCACCATTTCTTTAGAAGTTTCTTCACTTACAGCTCCGAAATCTGCCAAAGTTTTCTCTTTTACTTCAAGCAATCTAATCTTCGATTCATTTGAATATGCAACAAGAGAACTTTTAAAATACAGAGAGCTCCCAGCTACATTTGTAATCTCTGATGCTATTTTACCACCTGTACAGGATTCCGCAAAAGAAATCGTCTTCTTTTTTTTAGTCAAGAGTTTTCCAACAACAAAAGCGAGAGTGTCATTATCAAATCCAAAAATATTATATTTAAAAACATTGCAAATTTCAAATTTCAGTTTGCCTACTGTTTTATTAACGACAAGCTCGTCCGTCCCTGAGACCGAAAATTTTATATCTACAATATAATTCTTTGCAAAAATACCAAAATTCACAGTTGTAAAATCGCTAAATCTCGCAACTTCCATGATCGGTTTTATCGTCTCCTCAACAACAGATTCTGGAACACCAAAAATACGCAATACAGTATTTTTTCTCACACCAAAAGAAAAGCTTTTCAAAAACGGTTCAACATTTTTCTCAAACATCGGTTTAATTTCTTTTGGGGGCCCTGGAAGCAAAAACAAAATTTTACTACATTTTTCAGATCCATCTTTGAATTCAAAATGCAACATCTGTCCAGGAGCAGTGCCTGAAAAATTCTTTAAAACCTTTGCACCTTTAATTACCCTTGCTTGTCTTGTATTAATTTTTGGAATAAAAGTAATAGATTTTTTAAAAAAATATTCCTCTATAGATCTCAAAACTTTTTCATCGAAATACATTTCAATATTTAAACATTCCGCAACAATTTCAACCGTCATATCATCAAATGTAGGTCCAAGTCCACCGGTAATAATAATAATCTCACTCCTTCCAAAGGATTTTTTAAATTCACGCAATAAATCCTCTTTTCTATCAGCAACACTAGTAATCAATGACAATTCCAAACCCATCGCAGAAATTCTCGAACCTATATACGAAGCATTTGTATTTAAGCTTCCAGAAAGAAGTTCGCTACCTGTACACACAAGCTCTATCTTCATAAGATTAAAATCCTATTATATTCATAATAGAATCAATATTTGCCTTAACTTTTTTAGGTTTAACTGCATTTGCCACTGCTGTGGCAGGATCTTTCAATCCATGCCCTGTAAGTATACAAACAACTTTTATATGATTAGTATTTTTAAAATAACCATGTCCAATATACTTGATAAACCCAGCTACAGACGAAGCAGATGCAGGCTCACAAAAAACACCTTCCGTAACAGCTACAATTCTATAAGCTTCAAGAATTTCTTCATCACTCACTTTATCTATTACACCGCCTGATAAATCCCTTGCTTCTTCAGCTGTTTTCCACGAAGCAGGATTCCCTATTCTTATAGCAGTTGCTATCGTTTCAGGATTTGCAATAGAATGACCTTCAACAATTGGGGCCGCTCCTGCTGCTTGAAATCCCATCATTTTAGGAAGAGCATACTTTTTTGGGTTCATTTCATTACAATCTTTATATCCTCTCCAATATGCAGTAATATTCCCCGCATTTCCAACAGGCATAAACTGATAATCAGGAGCTTGATTTAAACTTTCACATATCTCATAAGCTGCTGTCTTCTGCCCCTCTATTCTAAAAGGATTAATTGAATTAACTAGAGTAAAAGGGTATTTGCTACTCAAATCCTTAACAAGACTTAAAGCTTCATCAAAATTACCACATATTTCTAAAACCTCAGCACCGTGCATAACAGCCTGTGAAAGCTTTCCAAGTGCTATTTTTCCATTAGGAATTAATACCACACATTTTATCCCAGCTCTTGCTGCATAAGCTGCAGCAGATGCTGATGTATTGCCTGTAGAAGCACAAATAACAGCCTTGCTACCGCTCTCAACCGCCTTTGAAATTGCCATTGTCATCCCTCTGTCTTTGAAAGAACCAGTAGGATTCATGCCTTCAAATTTAAGGTATATTTCACCATTAAATCCAAGCTTTCTTTGCAGATTTACCATAGATATCAAAGGAGTATTGCCTTCACAAAGTGATACAATAGGAGTTTTATCGCTAACCGACAAATTGCTTTTGTACTTCTCAATCAAACCATTGTAATACATTATTTATCCTTATACAAAATTTTCATGGTGCACAAAAAATATACTCTTCTAAGACCACAAGGTCAAACATTTGATACACTTTTAGTAATAATCCGCAAAAGCCAAGAATTTAACTTTTATATTATTACATTTATTATGCCTATTTGCAAAGCATTCCAAATCATTTTTTTTTGTTTTTATAATTTTCGTTCGTATCATTAAAACCAAAAATCACCAAAGCAACAACTTTATACTTTATAAAAGAATATTTTCTTTTCATGATTACAGCAACTATCTTCTATATTTTAAAGATTTCTTCACAAAATCTCAAGGATATCATTTTTTATTCTTTCTAATATCATGTTATCTATTTTATAATCTTGCACTATATTCAATTAAAAAAAATATCAGATTTCTTTACGTTTTTATGTTCATAAACTATTTTTTATTATTTCAGGAATATGTTCTTCTACACCAATTGCCATTATATGAACACCATCGGCAAAAGATCTAAGTTCTCTAATTATTTCAGAACATATTTTCATACTTTCTTCTAAAGGATTAAAAGCAAAATTTATTCTATCTTGTATTTTCTGTGGTATATTAATTCCCGGCAAAGTTTGTATAAATTGCATAAATTTAATGGATTTTATTAAAATAAGTCCCGGTAAAACTTTTATATTTAAATGTCTTATCTTGTTAAAAAATTCTTTATATTTCTGAGCATCAAAAATTGCTTGCGTTTGAAAAAACTCAACTCCAGCTCTAACTTTTTTTTCAAACATTAAAACCTGCAAATCTATTGGCTGTGCCGATGGGTTCACAACAGCTCCAACGCAAAAACTAGGACTTCCGTATAATTTTTTTCCAGCCAAATCTACACCTGTTTCCAAAAGTCTTGCCGTTTTTATAAGCTGTATTGTATCTAAATCATAGACAGGCTTTGCCGTTGAATATTCACCAGTAGATGGATGATCACCACTTAAAAGCAAAATATTCTCTATTCCCAAAACATTTGCACTTAACATTTCAGATTGCAAAGCGATCCTATTTTTATCTCTCGCCGTAATTTGTAAAATAGGCTCTAATCCACGTTCTATTAAGATTTTACTCATGGCAAGAGAACCTGCTCTCATAGATGCTCTTTGATTATCAGTAATATTTATAGCATCAAGCCCAAATAAAAAATCTGCTCTGCATAAAAAAGAATCTACATTTACACCTTTCGGCGGAAATAATTCTGCAGTTGTCAAAAACTTATCTGATCTTATTTTTTCTTTAAATTTCAAAACTTTATCCTTTTATAAATTTATCAATAATTGATAAAACAACAACGAAATTTCATCAACAGTACACACCCAGCCTATCCAACAATAGACAAAACATAATAAAATACTATACGATGACAAATTATTTCTTATAAAACAAAAAAAATATTTTTTAATTAGCAAACTAAAAATTACATGAATAAAGATTAAAAAATAAATAAGACTTATGTCACAAGCGACATTGGATCCAGTGATAAAACTGTGAATCTTGTTTTACGAATACGATGTTTAATAAACTTAACAAGCTAAAAATCATCATTTCTTTGGTGCTACATATTGATTAACAAATTTTTTAGTATTATTATCTTTTTTCAATCTTTCATAAACCAAAACCCATGCACAATCTTTTGTCTTATCTACTTCACATTTACCATCAACAAAACTACCGCAAGATCCATTAACAAAACCTTTTGGGCACAGCATTCTTATTCTTGGTATTTTTCTATCATTATTTATCATTATAGTTTCTTGTTTGCAAGCATATAAATTGCTTTATCAATTCCAAACATGTTTATTGTTTTAAAAACATTAATCGATGTTCTTTTGATCAAATTTATTTTTTCGTTCTCTTTATTATTTTTATTATTAAATTCTGATAATACAAAACTAGCATATGGCAACATAGCAGCAGCAACCAAAGCAGCAACTAAATCCTCTCCTTGACGACGAATAGAATGATCACGTTTAAATTGAGCAGATGTCATAACAGCAGCAACCAAAGCAGCAACTAAATCCTCTCCTTGACGACGAATAGAATGATCACGTTTAAATTGAGCAGCAACCAAAGCAGCAGTTAAATTTTCAGGGCCCGTTCCAAGCTTCATTCTTGGGAAATTGTTCGTATGCAAATGTTCTATTACAGACCTTATCCCATTATGTCCACCAGAAGAACCAGATGTTCTGATCCTACATTCCCCAAACTGTATCGAAAAATCATCATAGAAAATAAAAATTTCATCTGGATCAATACCATAATATTTCATAAAAAAAGCAATGACACCACCAGAAAGATTCATCGAAATCATAGGCTTTAAAAGCCATATTCTATCATTATTAAAGCTATTTAAAAAAGCAAAACTTGTATTTATTATTTTGTTACTATTAAATGATAAATTTTCCGATTTTGCTATCTCATCCAAAATAATAAAGCCTAGATTGTGACGAGTATTTTCAAGTTTCTTTTCTGGATTTCCAAGACCAATAAAAAGCTTAATTTGTCTACTCATAAACGCATAAAATTTGTATCATATTTTTTTTGTTCCAGCAGCAGAAGTAAATGCTGTAGCAATATCTTCATTTTCTTTATCTTTTTTACCTTTGCTAATCACTTCTGGTTGAGCTATTTCTGGACATTCTACCTTTGCAAGTTTCTCTTCTTCAACACTAACGGCTAAAACATTAACAATTAGTGTTAATGAATCATGAATATAATCTACTCCGTCCAATTTAGGTAGATTTGCAACAGTTATTCCATCTCCTATACCCAACGCACTTACATCAACACTAATTTTTTGTGGAATGCTTTTAGGAAATGCTTTAACTCTAACTTCCCTAACTATAAACTCCATAACACCGCCAAAGTTCTTAACTCCTTCAGCAATACCATCAATATGTATAGGTACCAAAACTTCAACCTTATCATCAAGAGAAATCACTTGAAAATCTATATGTATAGGAATCTGAGTTAAAACATCTTTCTGTAATGATTTTATAATTGCAGGCTTCCTGGCATTTTTAAAATTTAAATCTATAATCACATTCGCACCATTTTCTTTTATTATTGAAACAAAGGTTTTTGAATTAACACTTATGGATTCAGTTTTAATATTTTTCCCATAAAACACAGCCGGTACTTGTCCGTTCTTTCTTAAAGCCGACAAATCCCCTTTTGATCCCGTAATTCTTGCTTCCACATCTAAAACCACTTCTTTCATTTAATCCCCCCCCCAGTACAAATCATTAAGCACGACATATAATTTTATAAAAAAAGTGCACTTATCGATTCATCGTTTGAAATCCTCATTATTGCTTCAGCCAAAAGAGAGGCTATGCTCAGTACAACTATTTTGCCAATTGGACCATTATCATTTAAAAGAGGAATCGAATCTGTTATAACAAGCTCCTCTATGGATGAACTCTGAATTTTTTGCTTTGCACTGCCGGAAAGAACACCATGAGAAGCTGCGGCAAAAACCTTTGAGGCACCTTTTGCAGTTATAGCATCTGCAACTTTTGTTAAAGTCCCAGCCGTATCAACTAAATCATCTAAAATTACGCAAACCTTATCTTTCACTTCACCTATAATGTTCATAATTGAGGCTTCGTTAGGACGCGGTCTTCTTTTATCTACAATTGCCAAATCAGCATTAAAATACTTAGCAAAAGTTCTTGCTCTTTCAACACCGCCAGCATCAGGAGAAACTATAGTAATATCGCTTAGTTTTTTTTCTTTAAAATAACTTAAAATAACGGGCATACCATAAAGATGATCAACAGGAATATCAAAAAATCCTTGGATTTGACCAGCGTGCAAGTCCATCGTCAAAACTCTTGTAATACCTGCAGTGGCAAAAAGATTTGCAACCAATCTTGCCGTAATTGGCACCCTTGGCTCAGCTTTTTTATCCTGTCTTGCATAGCCATAGTAAGGAACAACAGCTGTTATTCTCTCTGCAGAAGCCCTTCTTAACGCATCAGCAATAATTAAAAGTTCCATTAAATTTTCATTTACCGGAAAACTTGTAGGTTGAATTATATAACAATCCGCACCTCTTACATTATCAACAATTTTAACTTGTATTTCACTATCACTAAAGCGATCAACTCTCGCTGCACTTAGCTTAACTCCGAGCTTATTTGTGATTTCCCTGGCAAGATTAATATTGGCGTTGCCTGCAATAATCTTAAGTTTCATAATGCCTCTTTAATTGTATTTACTAAAAATTTCAACTCACATTTAGCAGAATATTAAAAACAATTAATAATCACTTATTTCTATTTTTTATTTCTTGTTTTGCTCTTCCTATCACTAGTTTATCTGATGGAACATCCTGTGTCACAGTTGATCCCGCAGCAACCAAGACACCGCATCCTATTTTTACGGGAGCTATAAAATTTACATTAGAACCAACAAACGATTTTGAACCTATAATCGTTCGATGTTTTTTTACTCCGTCAAAATTACAGGTTATTGTTCCAGCGCCAATATTTACATCTTCACCAATTTGTGCATCTCCTATATACGACAAATGATTTACTTTTGTATTTTTTGCTATTAATGCTTTTTTTGTTTCTGAAAAATTACCAACCTTGACATTTTTTTTTAAAACCGATCCTGGTCTTATATGTGAAAATGGGCCAATGTTGGCTTTCTTACCTATAACAGCTCCATCTATATAAGAATGCGATACAACACTATAATCTCCGATTTTAGAGTTTATTATATAGCTTGACCCTTTTAACACGCAATTTTTACCTATTGAAACATTTGTACCTACAAAAACACCGGGATACATTATTGTATTTATACCAATTTTTGCATCACTGGATACGTATACATTATTTACATCCATAATACTAACACCAATATTTAAAAGCTCTTTTATTTTTTTATCTTTTAAGATAACTTCTGCTTGCGAAAGCTCTAACATGTTATTAATGCCCTTAATCTCACATTTATCTTCAATCGACGTCAACGATACCATTTTACCAAACCTTTTCAAAATAGGAATAGTATCTGTTATGTAATATTCTTTTTTTACATTGTTGTTTTTAACTTTAACAAGAGCCTCCCATAAATTTTTATCAAAGCAATAAATACCCGAATTTATCTCTTTTATCTGTTTTTCAACAGGAGTTGCATCTTTCTCCTCCACTACTCTATCCAAAAAACCATTATTTCTTATGATTCTACCATACCCAAAAGGTTCCTCCACCTTGGCAGTTAAGACAGTAATTGAAGAACCTGTCTTTCTATTATTTTTAAGCAAATATAACAAAGTAGAAGACTTTATTAAAGGCACATCTCCACTTACAACTAGAACATTGCCAGTATAATTTCTCAAGACTTTTTCAGCATACATCATAGCATGAGCCGTTCCAAGTTGTTCTTTTTGATAGACAAAAATTATATTATTATCATCTAAATATGCCTCAACAACATCAGCCTTATATCCCAAAACAACGATTATATTATCAGGCTTTAAAGCATAAACGGCATCCACAACCCATTTAATTAATGGCTTACCCGAAAGTTTATGCATAACTTTAGGTAAAGAGGACTTCATTCTTGTTCCTACACCAGCAGCAAGTATTACAACCGAAAAATTTTTCATTGACAAGTCAATCCAAAAAAACACATTACGGCAATATTTTTACTATATCCGCCACAACAATATATATTTAGTCAACAGAACCATGACGGAAAGAGTATTGATAGTATGCTCTTCTTTTAAGTAAAACAACCTGACTTTCATTTTCTCTTGCTTTTTCTTACAGTTTTTCTTACAGTTTTTCTCTTGCCACCTCTTGCCATTAATGATCTTGAGATATCACCATTTTTGTCAATAAAATAAAGATAACCCTTCTCTTTATTTAGACCAACAAATTTCACTACTTTTGAAGCTTTATCACCACTATCTCCACCTCTTGCCATTAATGATCTTGAGATATCACCATTTTTGTCAATAAAATAAAGATAACCTGATTCTCTTTTTATACCAATCTTTTGTACTTTTTCCGCCATTACACACCTCCAATAACTTCAAATGGTTTTGTTTCGCTTCAACGATTTTAACCGAATCTACATTTTTCTTTTCTATAGCTATTTTGATCTCCAATACAGCTATCAACAAAAACCTTTGAAAACCTATAATGTTACTACCTGCTATCCTTAAAAGCTGGATTTTTTCATTTTTGCAAACTGCAAATTTTTGATTTTACCATTCCAAAAATTGAAAATCTTCAATATCATATCTATATATTACTTGATAGAACCTGCATTTTCTTTTATCATCAATCTTTCATTTAACAGAAAAATGGTATGAATTTTATTATATTTTGTCAATAAATTTTTATTTTATATATCAAATTAAAATTTTTTATAATTCTTAAATGTTTATGAATCAGCGGCATAGTTCATAAACTTAAAATCAAACATCGGTCTTAAATCTTAAAATACATATGCAACAAACAAAAACAACACTCTACTCAAATATTTGATAAAATTTCGCACTTGAAGATGCAGATTCTACACTACTACGATTTATACCCTACACTCGCACAAATAAATAATCAAGTAGAGTGGTTTCACGAATCATTTATGCAACTATACAAAAAGCATATATAAGTTTGACAAAGATAAAAACACCTACGAGAAGCTTCAAAAAATTTAAGGAACCAGTAAAATTGCTTCTGTTGGTTTCACATATTATTCGGAACAGAAATACCCAAAAGATTCAATCCGTTCTGAATTATTATCATAACACCTTCAATAAGTTTAAGCCTTGCCGAAGCAAGTCTTGCATCATCTGTTAAAACGCGACACTTTTCATAGAATTTGTGATATATATTCGCAAGTTCTATTAAATATGTTGTAAAATGGTGCGGGCTCATTGTCTTTTCAGATAACCTTAGAATATCACGAAATGCAACAAGCTGTTTGATTAGATCCCTTTCCTCTTTTCTATTAAGCAAACTAAAATTTATATTTTTAATATCCATGATAATATCATTCCTGTTTTTACTCTCTCTAATAATAGAATTACATCTTGCATTCACATATTGGACATAAAAAACAGGATTTTCACTGGATTGTTTTTTTGCAAGTCCTAGATCAAATTCAAGTCTAGAATCAGGGGCCCGCAATAAAAAGAAAAATCTACAAACATCTTTGCCAACTTCATCCACAATCTCTTTTAAAGTCACAAATTCCCCGGTACGTGTTGACATTGTAACAGTTTTGCCATTCCGTACTAAAGAAACAAGTTGATAAAGAGCAATATTTAGTACTTCCTTACTAAAACCAAGCATTTGTATGCAAGATTTTATTCTTGCAACATATCCATAATGATCTACGCCCCAAAGATTTATAAATTTTACAAAACCTCTTTCAAATTTATTTTTATGATATGCCACATCCGATGCAAAGTATGTATATCTACCATCACTTCTTCTTAATACCCTGTCCTTATCATCACCAAATTTTGTTGTAGCAAGCCATAACGCAGCATCTTTTATATAAGCACTACCCTTTGTAATCAAATATTCACATGCCTTATCGATATCTGTTTTATTATCCCTATCTTTACGCATAGCCATTTTGCTTTCAGAAAACCAGTTATCAAACTCTACAGCAAAAGCTCTCAAATCATTTTTTATTGTTTTTAAAATATCCTTTATAGATTCATACCTAAAATCTATTCCACTTATATCTCTGCCTTCAGAAACCAAACGCTTCGCAATATCAATTATGTAAATACCTTGATAATGATTTGCTGGAAAATCTATTTTTTCTCCTTTAAGTTGTCTATAACGAATTTCAGTAGATTTTGCTAGAATAAGCATTTGATTCCCAGCATCGTTTATATAATATTCTTTCGTAATATTATATCCCAAATGCTTTAATATCCTCGAAAGAGAATCACCAATTGCAGCACCACGTCCATGCCCAATATGCAAAGGTCCCGTAGGATTTGCAGAAACAAATTCCAGTATAATTTTTTCTCTATTATTCACATGAGAACTGCCGTATTTGGTTTTTTCTTCAAGAATTTTACAAAGTTCTTTGTAAAAAATCTCGTTCTTAATATGTAAATTAATAAAACCAGTGTTGCTTATTTCGGCCTTTTCTATAAGTTCAGTCATTTTTTTATTTATGATATTTGTTATTTCATATGCAATAATTTTAGAATTTATTTTAAGTTTTTTTGATACAACCATTGCCACATTTACAGCAAAATCTGCATTAATGTTTTTTGGTGGAACTTCCGTAGTAAAATTTAAATCACAAGCTATTCCCTTACTTTTCAAGTATTTTGTAATTATATTATTTAAATTTTCATTAATGCGATGTCTTATCATTTCCAGATCTCGTATTTGATCTTATCAGGCTGCCAAATATTCTTCGGCAACTTATTGTCATCTGATTTACCTATAATAACAAGAGAAAACGCTTTTATATTTATGGGCAAGGAAAAAAGATTTTCTACTGCTTTTGATATTCCTTCATTTGAATAGACGCCACACCACACAGAACCATACCCTCTTGCAGTAGCTGCAAGAAGAATATTTTGCGTTGCAGCTGCACAATCCTGTGGCAAGTAATTTGCATAAGACTTATCCTGATCTCCAACTACTAAAATAGCAAGAGGGGCCTCCAAAATCATTTGAGCTGATCGATGCACTTGTGCAATTTTTTTATGAGTTTCTTTATTTTTTATTACTAAAAAAGAGTAGCATCTGCTGTTCATTGCAGTTGGTGCAGACATAGCAGCATGCAAGATATATTCTAAGTCCTCTTTTTTAACATCCTCATTTGTGTATTTACGAACACTTTTTCTTGCAAATAAAATATCCATTTTATCTCCTACTTTTAATTAATATCTAAGGCTATTATACGATTATATCAAAAAAATTATGATTTATGATACAATCACTACAGTACAATGAAAAATTTATTAATTAAAAATCTAAACCTTTTTCAAAAAGAAGCTGTCTTTTATACTAAAGGACCTTTGATAATTTTTGCAGGTGCAGGAACGGGAAAAACCAAGGTTATAACACATAGAATCGCATACTTACTGTCTTTAGACATTAGTCCACGGTCTGTTTTGGCTGTCACATTTACAAATAAAGCTGCTACAGAAATGAAGCGGAAGGTAAATAATTTGATTTCTCAAATAGAAGTGAAAAAATATATGCTAAAAGATATACAGATATCGACATTCCATTCATTTTGTGCATATTTTCTGCGTATCGAGGGTTCTAAGATTAGCTTGAGTCCTAATTTTGTAATATACGATTTTTCTGATCAGAAAAATATAATTAAAGATTGCTTAAAAGAATTAAATGTTGATGAAAAAAAAATCAAAATCTCAAACGTAATTAATAAAATAAGTCGGGCAAAAGATGATTTAAAATCTCCATCAGATATGGCGATTGAAAGTAATAGTGTAAATAACTTTGATATAGCAACGATGGTAGAAATTTACAACCTCTATCAAAAAAAACTAGAAAGATCCAATGCTTTAGATTTTGGTGATTTAATAATGCATACTGTAATAATTTTGCAGCAATATCCAACAATTCTCGAGAAATATCATGAAAAATATAAGTATATTATGGTTGATGAGTATCAAGATACAAATCATGCCCAATACACACTTATAAAATTACTCGCACAAAAGTATTGCAACATCTGTGTAGTTGGCGATGACGATCAATCGATCTATTCATGGAGAGGAGCTAACATAGGTAATATTTTGAATTTTAAAAAAGATTATCCAACCGCAAAATCAATAAAATTAGAACAAAACTACAGATCCACTCCGAAAATTTTAGAAAGTGCTCATAAGGTCGTGAAACACAATAGTGAAAGAGTAAACAAATGTCTATGGACACAAAACGTTGACGATGGTTCCGTATCAATTGTAAAAGCATTAAACGAAAATGACGAAGCAGCAAAAGTTGCAGATTTAATCTTATCAAAAACATTTAACAACAAATATAATTTTTCAGAATTTGCTATCTTCTACAGAACAAATGCTCAATCACGCACATTTGAAGACGCTTTTAGAAAACGCGGAATACCTTATACTATTGTAGGCACACTACGATTTTACGATCGTGCAGAAATTAAAAATATCATGGCTTATTTAAAACTTATTCATAATCCAAATGACAATATAAACCTTAAAAGAATTATAAATATTCCTAGAAGAGGAATAGGAAAAACATCTTTGCAAACACTTGAAAGATTTGCAAATCTTAAGAAAATATCCATATGGCAAGCTATTATTTTTGCCCAGGAAGCAGGATTAACTCGAGTAGCATTAAATGCCACAAAAGCTTTTGAACAGTTTGTTAAAATTTTTATAGATTTAAAAAACAATATTTCAATTAAAGAAATAGCCGAGAGAATTATCATACATTCAGAATATTTGAAGGACCTTGGAAATGAGAATACATCTGAATCTAAAGCAAAAATAGAAAATATACAAGAATTAATTTCGGCTATAAACGATTTTGAAAGACATTCTTCTGACAAATCTCTCGCAGGATATTTAACACAAACTGCTTTAATAAGTGATATTGATTTTCTAGATGAATCGAAAGGTAAAGTTACTTTAATGACTTTACATCTAGCAAAGGGATTAGAGTTCCATAATGTCTTTCTCTGTGGACTAGAAGAAGGATTGTTCCCAATAGGTGAATTCGCTTTCAATTTTGAAGGGTTAGCAGAAGAAAGAAGACTTATGTACGTTGGAATGACAAGAGCCAGGAAACATTTATATTTATGCTGGGCAGCAGAAAGAACAATTTTCGGTAAAATTAAATGGAACGTACCATCGCGTTTTATTTCAGAAGCCGGATTTAAGTATGAATTTATTGAAGGAAAATACAAATACAATGGTGATGATTATACCTATTTACAATCCTATTATGAAATGATAAAAGGCATACAGCCTTATAAACCTACAGAAAACAATAATCCGTATAAGATGGGGACAATGGTCTTTCACAAATTTTTTGGGAAAGGCAAAATCATTGAAATAAACGGCATTGGAAATGATTTAAAAATAGTAGTTCTATTTGAAACAGGACAATGTAAGAAGCTACTCGCAAAAATAGCCAACCTTGCTTTAGTTTAACATTATATAACCACAACCTAAAACTATATTATATTGCTCTACTATCCGATTAAAATTAGGACACAATTTCAACAACAAAAACATGATATAACTGCTGTGCTGCATGCAAAACAGATGTCTGTTCTAACATTAAGGAAACTCACACCACCACATATATCCCCATCTTAATTTATCATTTTAGAAATCTACATCCAAATTTTACATTATAGCCAAGAAACAATATTTTTCATTTATACACAGATATAGGAAAATAAATGAATGAATAAATTTTTTTAAAGCAAATTGTATTAATTGTTAATATTTTGTAACTATCACGCGTATACAACAATCATCGAAAATAAATATTTTTATCACAATATAATCAAATTATCACGATGTACAACCTCATCTTCAATAACATTTATAATTTTTTTCATCTCCGATGTTTTTTTGCCTTTTATTTTTAAAAGAATCTCACTATCATAATTCGTTAAACCTCGTGCAAAATCTTTTTTTGATTCAGCGTCAGCAATATTTACTGTATCCCCTCTTCTAAAATTACAATTTATTTTTACTATACCTGCAGCGAGCAGGCTTTTACCTTTACTTAACAAAATTTCTGTTGCTTTGGCATCAACAAAAATTGTACCTTTTGGTTTTTTACTAAAAGCTATCCAAGATTTTTTTGCTTCTAAATATTTTTTTTCTGCTTTGAAAATCGTACCTACATTACAATCTAATGCTATATCTTTTAACAAATCAAGTTTTAGTCCATTTGTGATTATTGTGTCCACACCAGAAGCAGAAGCTATTTTGGCAGCCATTATTTTTGTTTTCATACCACCAGTACCTTTGCCACTTGATGAAATAACAGATGCAAAATCTTCAATTTCTTTAGTAATTTTTTCAATTTTAGGTATTATTGAAGAAGTAGCCGGATTTCCACTATATAAACCATCAACATCGGTAAAAATAACAAGCTTATCTGCATCTATAGCTGCTGCAACTAACGCTGCTAATGTATCGTTATCTCCGAAATTTATTTCATCAATTGAAATGGAATCATTTTCATTTATTATAGGAACAATATTATTTTGTAGCAATGTATTCAAAGTATTTCTTGCATTTATATAATCATTTCTTTTATCGAAAACATCTCGTGTAAGAAGAATTTGTGCAACAATTTTATTATACTTTGCAAAAGCATCAGAATACATACTCATTATTAATGGCTGTCCAATAGCAGCATAAGCCTGTTTATCTCTTAATGTTTTAGATTTAATAATATTTATACCAAGACGTGAACGACCAGCAGCTATTGCACCAGAACTGACGATTAAAATTTCATGTCCGTTTTCTTGAAATTCGGTCAGTTTTTCAGCTAAATCGAATATATATTTTTTATTTAATAGATCATTTTTAGTTGTTAATGTGCTTGTACCTACCTTTATAACAATTCTCATGTTGCTATTTAACCTCTCTGAATTCAAAAATCAAACACATACAAATTCTAACAATTCTCTTCTTTTATAAAATAAATTCAGAATTTACATTAAAAAACTTTGAATTAATATTTCATATTTCTTTAATAAATACACTGGTAATTATAAACACCTACACCTAGCACAGTTATATAAGATCAAATTTGATCTACTTTTCAGTTATCGCATAAACTCCAATTGTCAACTTTTTTGAAATGCAGATATATTATTTAACAAACCCACTAAAATTATATTTAACGATATTATATAAAACAATAAAAATTGAATAACGCACATCGATATTGCATAATTATAAATTGAATACATTCCACCGTGAAATCTTCATACAAAATATATTGTAGCTAATATAAAACAACAGAGGAGATATTGACGCCTTAATTTATCTTCAATTTCTCTGTCAAAATTTTATTAACAAGACGCGGATTTGCTTGTCCCTTAGATTTCTTCATAACACAGCCCACAATTGCATCAATTGCTTTTGTTTTTCCAAGTTTAAATTCTACAACGGCTTTAGTATTTTCAAGAATAGCTTTTTCACACATTTTAATAATACTTAATTCATCAGAAATTTGTATAAAACCTTTCTCTTTTACCACTATTTCCGGGTCTGCTGATTTCTCATACATTTCTTCAAAAACAACTTTGGCTATTTTCCCGGAAATTGTTTTATTTAAAATAAGATCGACCAGCTTTGCCATGTTTTTACTAGAAACTGAAGACTTAGCAATACACACCTTTGAAGAATTGAGTTTTGCATTTAATTCTGTAATAATCCAGTTCGCAATCGCTTTTGCAGCAATCACTTTATATTCAGAAGCATTCAAGGCTTTTTCATAATAATCCGCAATCATTTTTGTTGAAGTTAAATGATCTGCATCATATTCTGATAAATTATATTTTTTTATAAATCTTGCCTTTCTTGCTTTTGGAAGTTCAGGCAATTGCTTATTTAAATTTTCAACAAAAGAATCCGATAAATTAAAAGGAACCAAATCAGGCTCAGGAAAATATCTATAGTCCAATACGCCTTCTTTTAAACGCATTGATTTTGTTATACCTTCTTTTACTTCCCACAATCTTGTTTCCTGCACAACTTTACCACCTGACTCAAGAACACCCTTTTGTCTTTTAACTTCGTAAGTAATGGAATCCTTTACTCCTGATATAGAATTCATATTTTTAATTTCAACTCGTGTTCCAAGCTCTTTTCTTCCAACAGGACGTATGCTCACGTTTACATCGCAACGCATTTTGCCTTCCTCCATATTACACTCAGAAGTGCCTAAATACTCAACTATATTTTTTAAATCAATCAAAAACTCTAATGCCTCTTCCGGAGAACTAAGATCGGGCTCAGTAACAAGTTCCATTAACCCAATACCTGATCTATTCAAGTCAAGAAGCGAATAATTTAATTTTTTATTCCCTATTTCATGTATAAGCTTGCCAGCGTCTTCTTCAAGATGTATCCTTGCTATGTTTATAATTTTATCTTTACCATTTATATTTATATTCAGTTTTCCTTTTGAACATAAGGGAGGATCTAACTGCGTTATTTGATAGTTTTTTGGGTTATCTGGATAAAAATATTGTTTCCTTGCAAAGGCACACTGTTTATTTATAATACAATCCAATGCAAGTCCTGTTTTAACTATATATTCAACAGCTTTTTTATTTAAAATTGGGAGTACACCGGGCTGTGACGTGCAAATTACACAAGTGTTTGCATTAGGCTCATCACCAAAACGTGTAGAACATTCACAAAAAACTTTAGATTTGGTGTTAATTTGCATATGAACTTCAAGTCCTACAACTGTTTCATAATTAATCATTTGTTCTACCATATTTACAAATTATTAGCATCATCAACGTTATCTTACTTAAAAATCAAAATATTTAATGAGTCAAATTTTATAAATGTACTTATATAGCTCTATATAAAAAAACAACAAAACATAATAATCATCAAATAAGAAAATTAAGCTTTTGCTCATATTTTACAAGACTCCTCCATGTTGTATCAGTTAAGTTGTTTTAACACAACTGTTTGAAATCAACTCATAAAACTATAACAATGAGATTATCACAATATAAGCAAATAAATTTTTATAAAGATGGATATTTGCCAATATCAAAATCAGATATTCTTTCAAATGCATGTGCAACTTGAAAAAGTTTTACATCAGAAAATCTTGGTCCCATAAAATGCATCCCTACGGGCATACCAGAACTCGTGAAACTGCAAGGAACAGTAATTCCTGGAAGACCTGCAAGATTTGCAGTTGTGAGAAAAATATCACACTCCTCCGACAGTGTCTCTCCAAACTTCACAGGCATTTGCAAAGTCGCAGGTGAAAATATAAAATCACATTTTCTATAGGCCATTATTATTTGATTTATTAGCAAAGTTCTTACTTTTTGAGCCTGGCGGTAATATTTATAATAATTTTTTGCACTCAAAATATATGTTCCAAAAAGTATTCTTTTTTTAACTTCATATCCCAATGATTCTGCACGTGATTTCGCATACTCATCATTTAAATCCACTCCATTTGGAGATTTATAACCGTAACGAATACCATCAAAGGTTGCAATATTTGCAGAAACTTCAGCACACATAATAACTTTATACAAAGCAGGAACATACTTATAAGCGGGAATATCAAGCTCGACTATTTTCACTCCTTCAAGCTTAAGTCTGGCGAGAGCATCGTTAAAATGCTTTATTATTTCCACATTTATATTATAATCCAAAAGTTGTTTTGGTATACCAATTTTTATTGTTTTTAACACATCAAGAAAATTGTAAAGGTTACACGTATAGTCTACAAACTCTTTTGATTCACAAACAGGATCTCGATAATCTCTGCCAGCTATAACACTTGTAAGCAATGCAGCATCCATCACTGTCTTTGTAAACGTACCAACTTGATCAAAAGAAGATGCCAAAGCACATACACCAAATCTACTTATTAACCCATAAGAAGGTTTATAACCAACTATGCCACAAAAACTTGCTGGTTGCCTTATTGAACCACCAGTGTCTGAACCCAACGAAAACGGAACCATTCCTGCGCTTACAACTGCACAACTTCCTCCAGACGAACCACCTGGAATATAATTAATATTCCATGGATTTGCCGTTCTTTGATAAGCTGAAGTTTCAGTAGAATTACCCATTGCAAATTCATCCATATTTGTTCTTCCTATAAAAATTGCTCCAGCTCGTCTAAGTTTTTCTATAACGGTCGCGTCATAAGGCGAAATGTAGTGCTCAAGATATTTTGAAGCTGAAGACATCTCCTCGTTTTTTACCATAATGTTATCTTTTATAGCAACAGGAATACCTTCAAGGAGCTTAGGCTTTCTGTTTTCATAACTATTACTATCAACATCCTCTGCTTGTTTCAAAGCACTTTCTTCGTTTAGCTTAAGAAACCCCTTTATTTTTGGATCAACTTCTTTAATGTAGTTAAAGCACGCTTTAACTACATCCATACTTTTTATCTTTTTTGAACAAATTCTTGTTCTTAAATCTTCGATTCTCATCTTTAAAATTTCATTCATACTTACTAAAACCACTTTTTCTTTTGAAAATATATAAGCAATGCTATTATAGTTATACCCATCAAAGCAACAGCAAAAACCCAAGATCCCTCTCGTCCAAAAACTGAATATTCAGGAAATTCCACATTCATTCCGTAATATCCAGACACAATAAGAACAGGCATTAAAACTGTTGCTATCACTGTCAAAAATTTCATAACCTCAGTAAGTTTCACAGTAACACTGGACATATAAACTTCAATTAATCCTACTATCATCTGATTCCGCATAATTATTGCCTGATTCATTCTTGCACACTGTGTATAAATATCACGAAAATATATCAAATATTCTATTGCAATTAAATTATTATTAGCTCTTGTGAAATAAACATAGGCCACTTGTTGCGATTCGGCTATTTTCCTCATTGCAAAAATCATTTTTTTTATATTTAACATTTCTTCCATATTTTCTTTTTCAGGATTCTCAAGGATATCATCTTCTAAGATTTCCATTTTATCATCAATTTTTTCCAAAGTAAATTCGTAACTGGAAACAACTTTATTGAAAATATTATAAAGCATATTTTCCAGGCTTTTCATTTCAATCTGAGGTCTCGCTTTTGCTTTTTCAAAAAGAGTTTCTAAAAAAAACAATTCTTCCGTATGTACCGTAACTACAAACCCTTTCCCGGCAAAAAAGTTCAGCTCGTAAATACTATCTTCAAATTCTTGAAAATAATTTGGCTTTAGCTGTATTCCATGTAGCGCACCAAAAACATAACCCTCAAATTCTTCCATTTTGGGATAATATTGTGGAAATAAACAATCTTCAATTGACATTTCGTGAAATTTAAACGATTCAGTAAGAAGCATAGTCTCCTGATAAGTTAATTCATGATTTTCTAAATAAATATCGATCCACATAAGATCAGGATTTTTTTTACAATCTGCTACAATCTTTAATACATCGTATTCATTTATAACCGTACCGTTAATAGAATAAATCGCTTTTATCATTTATCCTCTATAACTTTTTTAACCTTATAAAAAGCTCCACTTTTATCAGGAGCACCAACAAGCATCTTATCTACAATTACTCTATGACATGATCTCACAATATCCTCTCTCCAGACATTCCTTAGCTCTGTAACATGTGTTGTGGGCTCTAATTCGCTTGTATCAGGTTCTTGCAAAATTTTAATATAATCAAACATTAGATTGATATCTGCAAGATATTTCCATTTTTCTTCTTCTTTAACATCTATTCTTGCAAGAAAAGCAGTAGTTTCAAGTTCCTCTTTTAACATATCAACTATCCTCTATAGTATGCACTCACTGAATTGTACAAAAATCATTTTTTTTTAACAACAATGCTAAAACAAAAAAAACAAATAAACATTTAAAATCTAACATGCAAGCCTTATAAAAAATATACAATACACTGTTTTTTGATTATACAACATACAACTGATCACATAATATAAAATAATATGCTTTAATGGCAAAAACTTTATAAAAAGTAATAATATAATGATTTTTAAAAAAACACACAAGAACTTTTAAAATAATTATAGATCTTTTCTTATCGTATATATCTTAATAATTAGACCTTTAATAGAAAACTTTCTTAAGCGTTTCTAAACACATTTTCAAACTATGTAACAATATAAAATACATACTTGCATCTGATATTAACACTATGCTGAATTCAAACTAATAATTTTACAAAGAAATTTTTAGATTTTATAGTTAAATTCGATGACAATTCAATTGATTAAAAATTTATTAATTATAAACACTGCGGATACTATATAATAACATCATCATTTAAAAAAAATCAACAAAATTTGCAATTATATACTATCGCGACATAAACAATTGTATATTGCTTATGAAATAACGTTGTTCCCGAATACACTAAACATATATCTATAAAATATATAAAAACATAACTACTATGTGCTAATTACATCACAGAGTACATATGACTTAACATCTAATAATCCTTATTAGATGTTCTTAACCGTCCTACAAGAATTATACGTGCCTTTAAAAGAAATGCTGTAGCTATATTTGAAAGATAGTCAGGATATGACCATGGAAGTTTAATATATCTATTATTCTTATATATTGTTGTAACTTCCCCGTATATACCATTAGAAAGATAGATTCTATGACTATAATCTTTTGTTGTTGCAAGAATAACATTTGCTGGAGTTATATAGCCAGGATCTATATTTATTATTCTTTTACTATTTATCGCAAAAAGATCCTCAATAAAATTCGTAAAAATTTTTATACCAACAAGGTCATATGCAAAAATTAATTTTTCAAATGAAACCCAAAAACGTTTTAAATTATCACCCATTTCTGAATTATAGTAATTAGAAAAATCAAAAGACAGAACATCACTTATCAAATCAATTTTGCCAAATTTTTCCTCAAATATTGTAAAAAATCTCTGCTTTACATCTTCAGTAGAAAAAATTACACCACAAAAAAACTTTACTTGTTTTGATATCCCTATGCTTCCCATTTTACCTCGACGCTTTTTTCATAATGACTTAAAACAAAAATATCCCATGTATTTATTGATCGACAAATAGATATTATGAGAGTTTACTATAAAATATCAAAATTGTAAAATACTGTTAGTTGCTGCGTAATTAATATAGGTAGCATAATACAAAATAATATAACATAAGGATTAAAAAAATTAACAGTGAAAAGATACTTTTTAACAATTGCACTTATATCTATTTTTTCAATGAAAACTTTTTGTTTCAGGAATTTTGTTGAAAAAAACAATTATTTTGTAGAATTTCAAGAAAAAAATGCAGAAATGGCAGCCGTACTCCACGTTAATTTTACAAATGTTCTTCCAGAATATAAAGAAGCTGAAGAAATAGTAAAACAACAATTAAAAATATACGGAAATATGCTACTAGCAAAGAGAAAAGTATTTATAACAGTAAAAAAAGAACAGAAATACAAGAATATTATTGGCTCAGCATGGTACATCAATTCTAGAGCTCATAAAAACCCAAAAAAAATTAAATTTCAAAAGGATGTTGGAGCTTATGTATGGCTTGGCAAAACACGAACGATTTTATCATTTCCTGGATATATATCTTTTTTAAAGCGGGAAAGCATAACTTCTTCAGAATAAAAACTCACAAAACAGCAAGAACTGGAAACAACAATTTGACAACATGGAAATAATTTCTCTCCATATTTTTTGTATTTCATCATGAATGAACAGACAAAAACAATTATTCATCTCTCATAGCACAAAATTCCCCGCACATTGTACACACATCCTGCTGACGAGGCGGAAGCTTCTCTCTTTCTTGTATAAATTTAATTGCATCCACACAAAACATCTTTTGTTTTTCCCAATTCCTTGCTTTGCGCCATTTAGACATTTCATCATCACGCTCTTTAGCACCTTTAACACCTTTAACTATATCCGCTGCATGTCCTGCAATTCTTGCAGCGATAACACCATTATGAACATCCTTCAAATCAGGAAGTCTTAAATGCTCCGCCGGAGTAACATAACAAATAAAATCAACCCCATATGCCGCCGCTAATGCAGCACCAATTGCCGATGTTATATGATCATATCCTGGAGCTATATCAGTTACCAAAGGACCTAAAAAATAAAGAGGTGCTCCATGGCCCATTTTTTTTGCGAGAACAACATTTGCTTCAATGTGATTTAAAGGAAGATGTCCAGGACCCTCTATCATAGATTGAACACCAACCTCTCTAGCTCTCAGAACAAGTTCGCCTAAAACTGCAAGTTCCATAATTTGAGACACATCTGAAGCATCTTGTATACAACCAGGTCTAAAGCCGTCACCAAGACTCAAAGTAACATCATATTTTTTCGCTATCTGTAAAAGTCTATCATACTGTTCAAATAAAGGATTTTCTTCTCCAGTTGCATTTATATATTTAACTAAAAAAGAACCTCCTCTACTTACAACACCAGCAAGTCGCTTTTGACGGTTTAACATACCAACATTAGCCTTATTAATACCGCAATGAACTGTAATAAAATCCACACCTTGCTGTGCCTGTTCTTCTATAATATCAAACAAAAGCTCAGCATCAAGTTGAGATATTTTTTTACCTTTTGAAATCACTCTACACACTGCTTCATAAATAGGCACAGTGCCAACTTGCACTGGTGAAGCAGCAAGAATTTCTTTTCTAATCCGTGTCAAATCGCCACCTGTAGACAAATCCATAACTGCATCAGCACCAGCTTTAATTGAAGCATCAAGTTTTGCAAGCTCTTCATCAACATTTATATGATCAGGGGAAGTCCCAATATTAGCATTAATTTTTGTTTTTAATCCACATCCTATTGCTACAATTTTATGAAGTTTTCTATTAATATTCTTAGGAATCACAATACTACCACTAGCAACGCCATTACTTATAAATTCTTCACTCAAATTCTCAGTTTGAGCCACATTTCTTATCAAACTATTCATTTTTTTATCTTTGGCATCATCCATTAATGACATTGTTTTTATTCCCTTTTTTTACGTTTAAATAAAAATTTATATTTTAAAAAAAAATCCTTTTCAATAATATACACTGCATATCTTTGTTTTTTAAAATCAGATGATATTAAAGATATAAAAATTTTTGAATATTCTTCTAAAACCCGCAAAGACTCTTGAGCACGCTTAAAATTGGCTATCAATATTTCCTGTAAACACTTTTTTGATACTTCAGCTATCAGTCTACCAGAATCATCAAAAGAATCACGTTCTTTTATAAGGTCACCATAATTATTTCTTAAAATCAAATCAACTTCATGTCGAATACTACGAATTTTGTTATAAAATTTACTATCGTTTAAAACAAAACGTAAAGTATCCTCAACAACTCTTAAACCCTCTCGACAACGATTTAGATTTGCATCTATTACTCTTAAAATAGATTTTAAACCAAAGCATTTTATAAATGAGGTTTCTAGTTGCTCAGAAACAACCTCTCGTTTTTTGGAGATAGTAGATAAAAAAAGCATGATGCAATTTCGCCTATTATTATTTATTTAGAACCATAACGCTTTAATATCAAATTAATTAAATCAGTTGTAGCTTTTCCTTTTATAAATGGGAATCTATAAACACTCTTTGCATACTCCGCTCCAATTATTTCAGATAATTTATAATCAGCACCTTTCACTAAAATATCCGGGCATAATTCACTCAAAATTTCCTTAGGGGTCTTCTCGTTAAACACAACTACATAATCTACATTTTTTAAAGAAAGAAGTATTTTTGCTCTGTCTTTTTCACATATTAAAGGTCTTTTTAAACCTTTAAGACAGCTTAAAGATTTATCTGAATTTATCGCAACTATTAAAACATCCCCCATGCTTTTTGCTTTTTCAAAAAGCATAACATGACCCAAATGAAGCAAATCAAAACACCCATTCGTGAAAACTATTTTTTGATGAAATCTTTTAAGCTTTTTTACTTCTTTTTGAATTTCTTTTCTATTTAAAACTTTATTTTTCATAATTACTTCATATACATTCATATTGTAATGCCAATGCAATACAACAAAATAAACAATCTCCTCAAAAAAACTAATTAAAATATTTGCCAATTTTATATATTTTTAACATACTAAAATATTTCAAACTGCAACCTTTTATGTTGCAATCCAAATCTTATGCTACCATCCATAACACACTATCTTAATCTTCATCTCCATTTTAAAATTGGTTTTCTGGCCGCCATAACTTCATTTAATCTATTAATTGGGGTATTAATAGGAGCACCTTTAACCTTTTCTGGATCTTGAACTGCTTCTTCAAAAATAATTTTCAAAACAACTTCTATGAACATATCCATAGTTTTTTTCGACTCTGTTTCAGTAGGTTCAACCATAATAGCCTCTTCAACAATAAGAGGGAAATATATAGTTGGTGCATAATATCCATAATCCAAAAGTCTCTTTGCAACATCTAAAGCTCTTACACCATTCTTAAATGATATTTTTGGAGACAAAACAAACTCATGCATGCATCTATTCCCTGCAGGAATATCAATTTTACCCCTGAACCTTGAAAGCATATAATTCGCATTCAGAACAGCATACTGTGAAACATTTTTTAAACCTTTTGCACCAAGCGATTTTATATACACGTAAGCTTTCAATATTATAGGAAAATTTCCATAAAATGCTTTTACTTTTCCTATACTCTTGGCTTTTTTATAATTTAAAACAAATTTAGACCCTTTTCTTTCAACCCTGGGTATTGGCAAAAAAGATTCTAAAAACATCTTTACACCTATAGGCCCAGACCCGGGACCACCGCCACCGTGTGGTGTCGAAAAAGTTTTATGGAGATTGAGATGTACAATATCAAAACCCATATCACCAGGCCTTACTATGCCCATAATAGCATTAAGATTTGCACCATCATAATATAAAAGACTGCCATTTTCATGGACCAATCTTGATATCTCAGATATATTCTCTTCAAAAATTCCCAAAGTATTTGGAATAGTAAGCATCACTGCAGCAGTATCTGCAGTTAAATTTTTCTTCAATTTTTCAAGAGAAATGCTACCATCTGATTCCGACTCCAACGATACGACCTCAAAACCTGCAAAAGCTGCTGAAGCAGGATTCGTCCCATGAGCAGAATCCGGAATAACTATTTTTGTTCTTTTTTGTTCCATTGATTTAAAATATTTTGCAACTATTAAAAGTCCCGTAAGCTCACCATGAGCTCCTGCAGCCTGCTGAAGAGAAAAATAATCCATCCCTGAAATTTCACACAAATCTTTTTCAAGTTCATACATTACTTCTAAAATACCATGCATACTTTCTTCTGGTTGATATGGATGTATCAAATTAAAAGCTTCGTTTTTTGAAATACGCTCATTTATCAATGGATTGTATTTCATTGTACATGAACCAAGCGGATAAAAAACCGTACTTAAAGCATAATTTTTTCTTGAAAGATTTGTAAAATGTCTTAATAAATCATTTTCAGATACATTCGGCAAACCTAAATGAAAATCTCTTTTAAAATTATCAGGAATTTGTACGTCTAGTTCAACATCTGAACATACAGTATATGCAGAAACGCATTCTGAAGATAACTCATTTAATAATTTTTCCATTTCATTTCTCCTTCAGAGATCACACACAATACATCATTTTTACACTATTTTCAGTGTCTCAAACTATATCTTTGCAAGAATGTTTATTAATTCATCAATTTCATTCTTTGTTCTCTGTTCTGTTACACAAAATAAAAGACAATTCTCAAAATCTTTACTTGCATTTGATAAGTCTAAAGGACCTAAAATACCATTCTTTAATAAAATCTTATTTAACTTTTTTATATTTTTTTGTGTTTCGATTACAAACTCATTAAAAAAAAATTTACCTTCAAACTTTGCTGCAAACCCTTTCAAGGATTTTATTCTATTAAAAGCATATCGTGCCTTTGATATGTTGGTTTCAGCAAGATTTCGGAAACCCTTATTGCCCCAACCTGATAAAAACACACACCCAGCCAGTGCATTTAAAGATGCATTTGTACATATATTTGATGTTGCTTTTTCTCTTCTTATATGTTGCTCTCTTGATTGAAAGGTTAAAACAAAACCTCTCTTGCCATCTTTATCAATAGTCTGTCCCACAATTCTTCCCGGCATTTTCCATTCTAGATATTTTTTTACAGCCATGAAGCCAAACGTTGCACCGCCAGCACTCATTGTAGAACCTAAAACCTGTCCCTCGCCAACAGCAATATCCGCATCATATTCTCCAGGCGCTTGAAAAACACCCAAAGATAGAGGATTCACTACCGCAATAAAGAGAGAATTTTTAGTTTTTATAATGGAAGATAAAGCTCGCATGTCTTCAACAATCCCAAAGTAATTTGGGGATTGTATCACAACAGCTGCTGTATCATTATCTAAATATGTATTAACAGTCGCTTTTTCGATATCTCCATTCATAGATAAAGGAAGAACCACTGTTTTTACTCCAAAATTTGCAACATACGTTTGTATAGTTTGTATGTACTCAGGATGCAAAACCGACGAAATTAGTATTTTATTTTTTTTAGTTACCCTTAAAGCAATCAAAACTGCCTCTGCTGTTGCAGTAGCACCATCATAAAGAGATGCATTCGATGTATCTAAAGCTGTTAAAGCACAAATCAAACTTTGATATTCAAACATTGCCTGAAGAGTCCCCTGACTTGCTTCTGGTTGATAAGGAGTATACGCACTCCAAAATTCCGATCTACCCGTAATTTCGCCTACTAAAGATGGTATATAATGATCATAAATTCCAGCTCCTCGAAAAGATATAAGTACTTTATTTTTTGATGAAAGAACTGCAAAATAATTTAAAAGCTCCTGCTCTGTTTTATTGGCAGAAATATTTAAATCGTTTATCATCAAATCTTTTGGAATTACATCGAACAGCTCGCTTACGTCATTAATCCCTATTGTTTTCAACATCTCGCTTTTATCTTTTTGATTCTGCTGTGTATAATCCATAATTCTATTCCTATTAAATTATTTTTTTATAACTTTCTGCATCAAGCAAAGCGGCAAATTCTTGATCATCTGTAAATTCAATAGTAAACAAATATCCACTTTCATACGGATACTGATTTACAACTTCAGGCGAACTAAAAATAATATCATTAACTTTAATAATATTTCCGCTAACCGGAGTATAGATATCAAAAGCCGATTTCACAGACTCTATAACAGCTACCGGTTGGCCCTTTTTTACATGTTTACCCAACTCTGGAAGCTCGATGTGCACAATATCCGTAATTTCATGTTGAGCGAAATCTGTTATGCCAACCTTTGCTTCGTTTTTTTCAATTTTTATCCACTCATGCGTTTTTGTGTATTTTAAATCGTACGGTATATTCAGCATACTATCACTCCTGTTCTATAAATAAATTTTTATACTTACAGTAGTTCCACCTATTGAAAATCTCACTTCGCCTCCGCCTGCTTGTAGCCCACATCCGGCTTCTGTAGCAATAGATAAATTATTCATAACAAACAATTCTGCACCCATACTCGCAGCCAACACTATATACTTACAATTGTCCCTCTGCACAGAATTTTCAATATCCAAACCTGTTGTTGCTGAAACAAATATATTTAAGCTTTCATAAGATTTAACAACTCTTAAAGATTTACATCCAAAAATATAAAAATTATTATTGCCACTTCCTGTTTTTAAACCAATATACCCCTCAATTCCGGTTATATCAGTCAACCAATATTTAATATTTAGTGATGATGTATGACTATGAGTAGTATCAAGACCTATAGCGATCTTACCACCAAGATACTGATTTGTTGTTCCTTATACTGATGCATATATAAAAATAAAAACTATAATAAACAAAACTGTTAAGGAACACCTTTTCACAATTTTTCTCCAAAACAAAAATAAAATTTAAATTATAAATCTATCAAGATTTGACTAAAACAAAATTATCATACCAAGGTTATACAATAAGGCAATACACACAAAACACAAACAGAACACAGATAGAATTTACACCTCATTTACAACTGTCAAGTCTGCTTTGTGCTTTTTCCGCTTCTTTCGTTGCAGGAAAATTAACTATTATTTCTTTTAAAATTTTTAGAGCCTCACTACTAGATCCAGAAATAAAACAATACTCTGCTAAGTTTAAGTAAATATCTTTTACAAGAAAATGATTCGGATATTTTTCAATGAATTTTTTTGAAAAAACAATGGCGTTAAAATAATCCTTTTTCATATCATAAATGTAAATAATTCTTACATTCGCAAGTGGTTTTAGAACCCCAGAATTTCCACCATCATTCAAAACCTCTTTTAAAATTTTTAGAGCCTCACTATAATTACCGAGATCAATTAATATATCAGCCTTAATAAGTCTTGCATGATGCGCAGCAGGTGTTTTCGAAAACTTAGATATTGTGTCATCTAAAAAAGCGATTCCTGCTTCATGATCACCATGATTAAAAGCCACATAAGCTTTTCCAAGACTTTTATATGAACCTTCATATTTATTATGACATCTTAAGCAATAAATAAACACTATAACAATAACTAAACTCACGACTGCAAAAATTTTTAATTTATTACTTTCCAGATATCTCATAAAAAAAAATGAAAATTTTTCTTTAATTTTATAATTCATATTAGCCTTTTCAATTTTACATATATTTAACAACTATTTCTTGTGAATTTTTTTGCATAATATCATAATAATTTGCAGGAAGCCCTGAATCAAGCAAAGTTTGCAATATAAGAGACTGTGTCAAAAGATTCTCAGGCATATGAGTATCAGTATTTAAAACAAGTTTTGCATTTTTTTTAATAGCAATCAATGCAACTTCTTTATTCGTAATATTATGCCCATTCCTTGTGGTAATTTCTATCTTCACATCATTTTTTGCTGCAATATTAGCTTCATTTTCAGACAAGTGGCCAGGATGAGCCAATATATCAATTTTGGCATTAACAGCATAATAATTTGTTTCAGGAGGAACAGTTTCTACAACACTTTCGCCATGAACAACAATAATTCTAGCACCAAGATTTCTACATTCCTTTGCAACAGTATTAATAAGCTTTGGCGGTATATAAGTCAATTCTGCTCCTGGTAAAACCAATATATCATAACTTGTTGTCAATATTTTTGCAACCTTAATCATTTGCGGAATAACAAGTTCCATATTGGAATAATCAACATGATCTGTAACTGCAATAACAGTATAACCTCTAAATTTTGCTCTATAAACAAGCTCGGATGGACCCAAAACTCCATCCGAAAAGAAGGTATGAGTATGTAAGTCTATCATATTTCGCTCCTTTAGAACTGCGACAAACGAATCAACAAGTTCGCAAAATTATGAACTTTTTGAGATGAAAATTACTAATTTTAATCACATTCCATATCTGTTATTCACCTAATACGTTTACTACTGCTACCAGCATTGCCATATACTAAAAACAAACAATACTAGCAATCCCCCCCCCAGTTTATATTATTTCATAACTCAACACAAGTTTTTTTTAAAAAGCAATAGTTCGCCTTGTAAGTTATTATAATTTATCCTAATAATGACCACACCAAATTATATCTTTATTTTATGTTTGATATACTTTACAATGTTATATAACATCACAAAAAAATACACTTAGAATCTATTGGCAAAATTTCACGTTCTAAATTTTTATATTTATATAATTTAACAACTCATTTCCATTTTTAAAACAATATCCATGCAATTTCATCATTTCTTAGTAATAAGCATAGACACCGGAGTAAAAGTCAACCTATGAATTGGAGACGGACCATACTTTTTTAAAGCCTCCATATGCATTCTCGTCCCATATCCTTTATGTTTTCCGAACCCATAAATATAGTATTGTTTTGTATATGTATACTCAAGCATCATTCTATCTCTGGCCACCTTGGCAAGTACAGAAGCTGCGGCAATACATGCACTTTTTGCATCGCCTTTAACAATTGCCTTTTGTCGAAAATCAATATTTGGCAATTCATGATTGCCATCTATTAAACACAAATCAGGTTTTATTTTTAATTTTAATATTGCCTTAGTCATAGCAAGAAACACTGCTTCTAAAATATTAATCTTATCTATAATTGCACTATTAACAACCTCGACAGAGTAATCCAAGGATCTTTCTTTTATTATAATAGAAACCCTTTTTCGTTTTT
Organism: Endomicrobium sp.; assembly: GCA_031290575.1. GTDB lineage: Bacteria > Elusimicrobiota > Endomicrobiia > Endomicrobiales > Endomicrobiaceae > Endomicrobiellum. Next base: position 100,858 of record JAITNH010000003.1, read on the forward strand.
TTTCTGACAATCGTTTTGAATCATTTAAATCAAAAATTTTACAATTTTTCGAAAAAATTACTGCAGCAGCTACCACCGGGCCTGCTAAAGCACCCCTTCCAACTTCATCAACCCCGGCAACATAATCAAATCCTTTATCATAAAAATTATTATCAAACAAGAACATGGTCATTAGATTTATCAATACTATGTTTCGCCGAAGATATTTTATTGGACTTTTTCGAAGAGTCTTCGGAAATTCTTGCGGCTTTTCCTGAAAGTTTTCTTAAATAATACAGCCTTGCCCTACGTACTTTGCCACGTCTTAGAATCATAATTTTTTCAATTTTAGGAGAATGCATCGGAAAAATTCTTTCAATTCCTATGCCAAAAGAAACCTTCCTCACTGTAAAAGTTTTTGAAAGACCACTACCTCTTACACGCATAACTATACCTTCAAAAACTTGAACTCTTTCGTTTGCACCTTCAACTACTTTAAAATATATTTTTACTTGATCGCCAGATCTAAAAAAAACACCTAAATCTCTTTTTCGTATTAGCTGAATCTGTTCTAATAATGACATTTACTGCTCTCCTTTATAAATACCACAACACTATTGACAACTAATCATTGCAATATATGAAGCTATATAAATTAGTTTTTCTTTATTTCTGTATCTAATAAATCAGGACGACGTTTTTTAGTTCTTTCATACGAGTCCTCTGTACACCACTCACCAATTTTTTTATGATCTCCAGATAAAAGAACTTTGGGTACACCATAACCACGGAATATCGCAGGTCTCGTATAATGAGAATAATCTAACAATCCATCATAAAATGAATCATTTTTCACAGAATCTTCTTTTTTTATAACTCCTGGAAGCATCCTTGCAACACTATCGACTAAAACCATTGAAGGAATTTCTCCACCTGTAAGAATATAATCGCCTATAGATATTTCATCGTCAACATAATTTACAATACGCTCGTCAACACCTTCATAACGACCACACAAAAGAACTAAATGTTTAAACTTAGACAAATTTCTTACAAGCATATTGTTTAACCTTTTACCTTGCGGCGACATATAGACAACATAAGGTTTTGAATAGGGATTCTTATAAGAATTATTCTTTTTTTTAACCCCAACACTTTTTATAGCATCATACAGCGGCTCAGGGCTCATAACCATACCCACAACCCCGCCAAAAGGTTTATCATCAATTTTTTTATGCTTACTTTTAGAGAATGATCTTATATCAACAAGATTGATTCTAATAATTCTTTTATGTATGGCTTTAGCTATCAAACCTTCTGCAAAAGGTCCATCAAACATTTTCGGAAAAATTGTAAGAATATCAATCCTCATAAACGAAACAACCGTTGTACTCAAGAATATCATCCGCCGATTTCACTTGATCATAAATACCTTCATATTCTTTAGGCAAAACGATAAAAATTTTTTTTCTTGCAATATTAACTTCTTTTATTATGTTTTTTAATGCAGGAATTAAAATTTCCTCATTATAGCACCTTACAACCCAAACATCATTACTACTATTCAATATAATATCAGACAAAACACCCATCCATTCTCCATTTTGATTAAAAACCTCAAAACCCAAAATATCGGATATTTTCCATCTAAAATCATTTTTTTTTAAATTCATTTTATCACTCTACTACTTCAACGCTGGCTCTCTTATCAAGTTTCGCAGAAGCAGAATTTACAATAATTCTTATTGCTTTGATAATTCTGCCCTCTTTACCGATAATTTTACCTCTGTCACAATCGGCTACTTTCAACTCTAAAACAGTTGCCTTTTCTCCAGCAATTTCTTTAACTTCTACCCTATCCGGATCGTCAACCAAAGCCTTAGCAATCAAAAGCACAAGTTCTTTCATAACTCTTCCCCTCTCAAGCATGATATATTCTCAACATAAAATCAAATATTACTTATATATATTCTCCATCAAGCTTTTTGTTCCTCGCAACAATCTCTGACCTCTTTCTTTATCAATACAGCCACCGTTTCTGATGTCTTTGCTCCAATGGTTAACCAATAATTTAGCCTATCCATATTAATAATGAGTTTATTATCTGTTGCTATAGGATCGTACTGACCAAGAACTTCTATAGGTTTTCCATCTCTTTTTGCTCTCTGATCAATAGCTACAACTCTATAATAAGGTCTTTTCGGTCTACCCCTTCTCTGCAAACGTAATCGAACAGCCATCTCTACCTCCTATAACAATCAAACCCAACTCAACGCAACAAAAATTCAAACATTTAAGATGTGCCCCTAAATATATACAAGAATTTATGATTTGTCAAACAGGCCAGAGTGTTTCGACAATTTCCAATATTTCCACGAAATATCTACGACCAAAAGATAATATATATATCCACGTCCAAAACAACGAACTCATTAGATATTCATAAAAACTACACTTCCCACGCCCTCAACAAACACAGATTACCTTTATAAGCTACACCCCCCCCAGCTTCATGATACAAATAAGGCAAGTACCGCATATGCATTCAATAAATTTAGCAACTAGTTTAAACTCTAATAATTAAATACATCCTTGAACATTACTTAAAATCCATATTTAATATCAAAAGCAATTTGCTATTTTTTGATCACATGAAATCGCTAGCAGCTGCAAACTTTTTATTTTTTAACTCAAGCTATTGTTGAACAAAAATACTAAAACGGAGAGGGAGAGATTCGAACTCTCGGTACGAATTTTATATTCGCACACCGGTTTAGCAAACCAGCGCACTAGACCAACTATGCGACCCCTCCAAAATAACCCCCATACATTGACTTAATTAATCTAAAGTAACCAAGTCTGAATTATAATAAATTATCATTATTCATGCAATCATTGAATTGCTTTTTTATATATTAGTTGATATAATTTGAGGTATATATTGATTCATAAAGTACTGTAATAAAAGCATTTCGTTCGTTATGGAGTAATTATGAAATTAATTGATGGTAAAAAAATATCAGACGATATAAGAGCTGAAATAAAAAAAGCTATTGTCAAAATTCAACAGCAAACCGGAAGAGTTCCCGCTCTTGCAACAGTTTTAGTAGGCAAAGATCCTGCAAGCCAGTTGTATATTAAACTGAAGATTAAAGCATGCGATAATGTCGGAATAAAATCTTTTCACCATAATCTTGCTACAAATTCTTCTCAGGAAAAGATCATTTCTTTAATAAAAAAATTAAATAGAAATGATGAAATTGATGGCATTCTATTGCAACTTCCTCTTCCAGACAATAGAAATATCCAAAATTGCATAAATGCAATCGATCCATTAAAAGATGTTGACGGATTGCATCCATTTAATACAGGACTTCTTAATATCTCAAAAAACTGGAATGAATTGATGCAAAAAAAATCTTTGATTTCTTGTACTCCCCTTGGTATTATACATTTGTTAAATAAATCGAATATATCCATAGATAGAAAAACAGCAGTTGTTATAGGAAGATCTAACCTGGTCGGCAAACCTCTGGCTATGCTTTTGCTTGCAAACAATGCTACAGTTATAATGACTCATTCGAAAACAAAAAATTTAAAGGAATTGTGCAAAATGGCAGATATTATTATTATAGCCATTGGCAAAGCAAAATTTTTAACAAAAGATTTTATAAAAGACGGTACTACAGTTATCGATGTCGGCATAAATAGAACAGCGAATGGATTATCAGGTGATGTTGATTTTAATGCTGTGAAAAATATGAATATAGCAATCACGCCTGTTCCAGGAGGTGTAGGTGCTATGACTATAACAATGCTTTTGAAAAACACTTTAAAGGCATTCTGTAAGAGACATAGAAAAAACAATGAGTTTTGATTTCGTAATAACTTGTTTACTACCAATGATAACAGGTGTTGTATATTTTTTCATGGCGTTTGAAATAAGACGTATAAGCAGATTCCGTTCAATGATGTTTGGCGAAATTGTTTTTAAAAAAATTGAAAATGCATTTTTAATGTTTGGTATTTATTTTATCACTCGTCTAGTTCAAAATTTTTCAGGCCCCCACCCTTTGCCGTTAATAATAAATTGCTTGAGACAATTTCTTTTGATGGCAATAATTGCTCCATCGATTGTTGTGACCATTTCTCATTGGGTACCAACACCAAGCGAAATACTTCGTTCTACAAAACTTGTTGCATATACAATTGGGATATCAATAGGTGTAATCTTTGTTTTACTAAACACCATCGCCGTAACAGATTCCAAAGTTTTATCAACATGGGGCAATATTCAAGCGTATGAGCCTATATGGTTTCAATCTGCAAACACGCCAATACAACTCATATTAGTACATTTAATATGCCAATTTATTTCGCCTGTTAGTTTTTTATTACTTGCAGCAATATACGTAAGACATAAACGACACAATTATCAACTTGCAAGTATATATAACTTAATTCCTGTTAAATGGAAATATCTTGAAGCTAGTTTAATTATTTTCGCTTTTTCATTTGTCGTGGCAGGCATTGCTGTAATTTGTGGCAAATATTACACATATATATGGTCTATTTATTTTGTCGGAGCAATTATTTCAGGGGTTCTTGAAATGAGAAACATAAAACTTCCCCCACGTGAAATGCCAAATGATTTGAAATAAAAAAATTTTCAGCTTTCAATTATACATAAAAAGATTGTCTAGTTATGAATTATCATAATTTTTAAGAATGGACATTTTCATCTAGACTCAATAATGCTGAAACCTGTGTATTTACGCAAAACCTCGGGAATCACTACTGAGCCATTTTCTTGTTGATAATTTTCAAGTATTGCTGCAAATGTTCTGCCAATAGCAACTCCTGAACCATTTAATGTATGCAATAATTTTTTCCTATTGTTTTGAGAATATTTTACTTTTATATTCATTCTTCTTGCTTGAAAATCTTTAAAATTTGAACACGAAGAAACTTCTCTATAAACTCCATCTCCTGCAAACCATACTTCTAAATCATAAGTTTTTGCTGATGAAAAAGCCATATCACCTGTAGATAAAAGCACAACCCTGTAAGGAAGATCTAAAAGTTCTAAAACATTTCTTACATCAACAACGAGGGAATCTAATTCTTCATTTGATGTTTCGGGACTGACAAATTTTACAAGCTCCACCTTATTGAACTGATGATTTCTTACAAGCCCTTTTGTATCTCTACCATAACTACCAGATTCCCTTCTAAAACAAGCAGAATAAGAAACAAATTTCTGTGGGAGAAAAGATTCCTCTAATACTTCGTCTCTATAAATATTTGTTACAGGGACTTCAGCTGTCGGTATTAAATACAAATCATCATTAACACATTTAAATGCTTCCTCTTCAAATCTAGGAAGTTGGCCTGTTCCTATCATAGAATTAGTATTTACAAGATAAGGAGTCATTATTTCTTGATAACCTTTTGTTTTATGCGTATCTAAGAAAAAAGTAATAATTGCTCTTTCCAAAACACAACCATCATTTCTTAAAACTGCAAAACGAGAGCCTGAAATTTTTGAAGCTGTTTTAAAATCTAGAATTCCTAATTCCTTTCCTATTTCCCAATGATGCTTAGGTTTAAAAGAAAATCTTTTTGGCTGACCAATAAATCTTATAATCTTATTATAGCTTTCATCTCCACCAATAGGAACATCCTCATCAGGAATATTCGGCAAATCAAGAAGAAAATTCTCTATTTGGTTTTCAACTATTAAAAATCGTTTTTCCAGTTCTTGAATTGCAGTTCTTATATTACCTGTTTCTTTAAAAAGTTCAGCCAAAACCTCACCCTCCTCTCTTCTAAATCTGCCTATTTCCTCAGATTTTTTGTTTCTCCTCAATCTTAATCCCTCTATTTCGCCTATTATAAACTTTCTTTCATTGTCCAATTTTAAAAGTTGACCAAAATCAATTTTTTTATTTCTATTTAACATTGCCTGCGTGATTATTTCAACATTTTTTCTAATAATCTTGATGTCTAACATTTTTTTCTCCAATATTATGATTATATATTGTATTTTCAATTAACTATATTTTGTAATATATGAAGCAAACACTCAGTTTATATAATGTAGTTTTACTGAATCTTTCGAACCAATTACTGCTTCAACTTCGTTTATAAACCTATCAGAACAATCTGACAGATACTCAGTTTCAATAGAAAATTCCCCATGTAAAGAATCCTTTAAATCGAGATAAACCCTTGATTTACCTTTGTATATTTTAAAAATACCTTTTAAAGATTCACTTAAAGTATTACTATAGTTTGCAATTAAAAGTTTTATATGTATTTCACCACCATTAAGATCAGCATTGTTGCCGTTAAGATTAAGTTTTTTTTTAGCTTCATTAATGCTCATTAAATGATTTACTATTATTTCAGGTTGGCCTTGAGTGCCCATTAACCAACCATCAACAACAATGACATTGTTAAGATCAAGATAGTTGTTAAATTTTTTAAAATTTTGTGGTAATAGTATCGCAGTTACACCACCATATAAATCCTCAATTATTAATCTTGCATAAATTTCTTTTTTTATTTTTGAAATAAGTTTTTTAACAGAAACTATCATACCTGCAATGCGAACAATTTGAGCCGTTTTAAAATCAACATTTTCTTTAGGCTCGGGGAGATTGTTGAGCCTATAATCAGAATAAGCAACAAGTTCTTCTCTTTTTGACGCTAACGGATGTCCCGAAAGATAAACGCCCAATACTTCTTTTTCATAATCTAAAGCTTCAAAAAAATCAAGTGGCTCTGTTTCTCGTAAGGATGATACATTTGTTAATATTTCTGGAGTATTAAAAAGAAAACCCTGGAGAGATTTTTTTTCTTTTTTTGTTTTTATAGCTTTATCGACAGACAAATCTATGTTTCGAAGTAAACTTGCTCTTATTTCAAGCTTGTTCTTACCAAATGCATCGAAAGCCCCTGCTTTTGAAAGATTTTCAAGGGCTTTTTTATTTGTTGATTTTAAATCTATCCTTTGTAAAAAATCATCCCAATTCGCAAATTTTGGTATTTTTTTATCAATGAGCCTTGCATGTTCTATAGATTCAGTTAAACTTTCTCCTACTGTTTTAATAGCAAGAAGCCCAAAACGTATATTTTTGTCTTCTATTTTAAATTTTCCATCAGAATATTGCACATCAGGATTTAGTATTTTAATACCAAAAACAGAAGCCTCTCCTAAATACATTGAAAGTTTACTTTCTTCATTATCCTTTACAGTTGAACGTCTAATTTCGCTATTAAGTAGTGCAGTCAAATATTCCAATGGATAATTCGCTTTTAAATATGCTGTCCTATAAGAAATTACACCATAAGCAGCAGAATGCGATTTGTTGAAACCGTATCCACCAAAAGCCACAATATTATTAAATATTTTTACGGCAATTTTTTTATCAATACCATTTTTTTTAGCTCCATATATAAATTTTTCCCTTTGTTTTTCAATAACTTCAGATTTTTTTTTACTCATTGCTTTACGCAAACTATCAGCCTCTCCAGGACTAAAACCCGCAATAACAACAGACATCCTCATTACTTGCTCTTGATATAAAATAATCCCATAAGTGGTTTTTAATATGGGTTCCTGCATGAGGTGATCGTAAACAATTTTTATTTTACCATGTTTACGGTTCACAAAATCATCTAACATACCAGAACCTATAGGCCCTGGACGATATAAAGCAATTAAAGCTACTATGTCATCAATGCTGTTTGGTTTAAGTTTCTTTATAAGCTCTCTCATCCCCTTGCTTTCAAGTTGAAACACTCCCATTGTCTTGGCTTCGTCAAGTAATTTATAAGTTTTTTTATCATCCAAAGGTATATTATTTAATTTAAAATTCGGTATTTTTTTATGTATAAATTTAACACAATCATCAATAATAGTAAGGGTTCTTAAACCTAAAAAGTCAACTTTCAAGAGTCCAAGTTGTGGCAACACCATGCCGTCATATTGTGTTGTAACAATGTCTTTTGAGCCCTTTGCAAGCGGAGAATAATTTGTAATTTCCTCGTTTGCTATAACCATACCTGCAGCGTGCACACCAGTATGTCTTTTTAATCCTTCAAGTTTTCGTGAAACTGTTATAAGTTTTGAAATTTTTTCATCCGTTTTAATAAGTTTTGATAACTCGCTTGAAGTTTCTAGGGCTGTGACAATACTCGCATTTTGTGGTATAAGTTTTGCAATATTATTTGATTCTGCAGGGGTAAACCCCATGACTCTTGCTACATCTTTTATAACAAGTCTTGCCTGCATTGATCCAAATGTTATAATTTGAGCACATTTTTCTGCGCCATATTTTTTTCGTACATACTCTATAACTTTATCTCGCCCTGAATCTGCAAAATCTATATCTAAATCTGGCATTGAATGTCTGTCTGGATTTAAAAATCTTTCAAATAATAAATCGTATTTTAATGGGCAAATATCCGTTATACCTAAAACATACGCAACCATAGAACCTGCACCAGAACCTCTTCCCGGCCCTACTGGAATTCCGCTATCTCTTGCATATTTTATAAAATCTGCCACTATCAAAAAATAAGAAGCAAATCCCATCTTATTAATGACAACAAGCTCATGTTTCAATCTCTCTTTATGTTCCGATTTTGGCACACCATATCTTTCTAGGAGTCCTCGATAACAAAGCATTTCAAGATATGCCGAATCGGATTGATAATCTTTTGGTACTGGAAACTGTGGCAAAAGTAATTTATCCATATTGATTCTAACATCTATTTTTTCAGCAATTGACAAAGTATTTTTTATAGCCGTAGGAACATAAGAAAATGTCTTTACCATATCTTCAGCACTACGATAATAAAAAAGATCTGAATTAAAACGCAGTCTTTTAGTATCATTAAGGGTTTTATTTGTTCCGATACAAAGCAAAATATCATGAATCTCAGAATCTTCTTTTCTTAAAAAATGACAGTCATTTGTTGCAACAAGCGGAATCGCAGTTTTTTTTGATAATTTAATAAGGCTTGGAATTATTTTTTGCTGATTTTCAAGACCATTATCCATAATCTCTATATAGAAATTATCTTTTCCGAAAATGTCAGAATACTCTATTGCTACAGTTTGTGCTTTTTCGATATTTCCCTTAACCAAAGCAGATGCAACTTCGCCAGCGAGACAGCCGGAAAGTGCAATTATGCCCTTACTATACTTTCTCAAAACCTCTCTATCAACACGTGGCTTATAATAAAACCCCTCTGTAAATCCTATACTTACTATACGCATAAGATTTTGATATCCTTCAAAATCCTTAGCAAGAAGTGTTAAATGATTATAATTGCCGCCATCTTCAGCCGTTCTATCAATATATTTATCAAATCGTGATTTTAAGGCAACATATATTTCGCAACCTATTATCGGTTTTATCTCACTTTGTTTTGCAGCCCAATAAAACTCTACAGCACCATACATATTACCATGATCTGTAATGGCAAGCGCTTGCATTCTATACTTCTTAGCTATTAGATAAAATAGCTCACCTGGATTTCCTTTCTCATCTGTAAGCCTACAAGCACCATCAAGAAGAGAATACTCCGTATGATTATGTAAATGTATAAATTCTGCTGTCATAATAAAAACACCTATTTCTAAATATTCATTGATTAACTAAAAATCACAACATACACAATACACATCTTGCATTGTATTTATGTAACACTTTAAAAAAATTACCTGCAAATAAATCCCAACAACACTTATGCCAAGACAAATTTACATATCTTTATTAAAATAACTAAATTTCGATCTTGACACTTGATATCAATTACTAATTTTATTACGGTACATATGTTGCCGCACTATTTTAGTATTTATAAAAATATTTGTAAATTCCTCTTATAAGATAGATGATAGACAATAATCCAAAGAAATAATATTAAAAAAACAACACTATAAAGTAAAATAAATACTAACTACATAATGACAAACAAACCAACAACATAACATCCAAAACATGCATTTTTTTAAAAATAACATTTCAACCATAGTTTTACACAAATATTATAACTCATGATGAAACAAAATCATCAAAACTTAACTCATTAACAATTATTGTTTTTTACTCTAGCAAATAAAAAAAACTACATTAATATAATTTCAATTTCAGAAGTATTCATGTAGCACAAATTTATATTGACATAAACAAACACCACATAGTATAAAAGACAACTTATGTCCAAGATGTGCGAAAGTTGTTAAATGTATAGCAAGATTTCTTTAAACGCTTTTGTAGCTACAAGTATAATCTCATGCCTATCTAAAATATAATAAGTTTTCACTTCCTGTTCAATGAATTTAACAAATTCTTCCGCATAACATGGCATAATTTTTAAAATATTCCAATAATTAATTGAGATTGTATTGTAATAATTTGTTGTTAAAATTATAAAAATCATCAACACAATAAGCTATTGTGCCATCACAATACGCTTCGCAAAAACAGATATGGTTTGCGAGCATTTTCTTTACAATACATATTCGTTTTTTTTATATAAATTATTATAATTTTTTAATTCGCATCTTTTAATTTAGTATTGCAACATTAAATTTTATTATTTGCTATATTACGAATTGTGCATTTAAAAATGTAAATGCATAGGTATGGTAAAATGTTGTTTCCCAATTTAGTCTCGTAAATTTTAAGATATTAAATGTTTATATATGATAAACTGTGCTGAAAGACAAAATAAGATTATGACAATGAAATTATGCAAGTTTTCACAAAGAAATGAAGAAGAAATCCATAAGATTTTCACAAATAGACAAAACAAAATTTATGCAAAAAAATTCGCCTCTACCCAATTTAACAAGCGCATAGTTTTTGTTCCTCACTGTATGAGAAATATTAATGCTTGTATTGCAATAGAAAAAGATGGTTATTATATTTGTGTTGAATGCGGGAAATGCAAAATAGGCGATATAAGCGGACTTATGAGAGAATTGCATTATAGTGCTTTATATATTGCAAAGGGTGGTAGGAGTGTTGAGAAAATTATTAAAGATCAGAAACCTGAAGCCGTAGTAGGTATTGCCTGTTTTTTTGAGGGAGATCAGGCGTTTAGAACTCTAAAAGAAAAAAGAATAGTAATGCAGTTTGTGCCTCTTACAAAGGATGGATGTACGGCTACAGATATAAATTTAAAAGAGGCAGTAAAAGTATTAAGATGCACTATTTGATAATTACCAATAAAATTTGTTTATCTTGTATAATCGCAATATCTATAATACCAAGAACATCATTGTTAACATAGCTTTGATAATGATACAAGAAAATTGGTGTAATGCTACAATAAATGCTAAACTAATAATTACAATTATATATCAAACTATCTTAAAAATAGCCATAAAAGGAAGATGGGAAATAATGACAACATTAAAATTTAATGAGTTGAACTTATCGAACGAAATAATTAAAGCAATTGAAGATTTAGGATTTGAAGAAGCAACACCTATTCAAAGTCTTTCTATACCAAAAATGATGTCAGGTATAGATATCATTGGACAAGCACAAACAGGCACTGGAAAAACAGCAGCTTTTGGTATTCCAGTTCTAGAAAAAGTTGACATCAAAAATAAAAATGTACAAACGATAATTTTATGCCCTACAAGAGAACTTGCAATACAAGTTGCAGAAGAGCTAAAGCTTTTCTCAAAATATAAAAAAGGCATTAACATAGTTCCTGTCTATGGTGGCCAAACTATACAAAGGCAAATTATAGCACTTCATAAAGGTGCACAAATTGTTATAGGAACACCAGGAAGAGTTATAGATCACTTAGAACGAAAGACTTTGAAACTTGATAGCACCTCGACTGTAATTTTAGATGAGGCCGATGAAATGCTTGACATGGGCTTTAGAGATGATATAGAACTGATTCTTAAAAGTATGCCAGAAGAAAGACAAACTGTTTTTTTCTCAGCTACAATGCCAAAAGAATTTTTGTTTCTTACAAAGAAATATCAATGTCATCCGGAAACCATAAAAGTTGTAAGCGAAAAGCTAACTGTCCCACTTACTGAGCAATATTATTTTGACGTAAGGGAATATCAAAAACTCGAAGCACTTACAAGATGTCTTGATATGTACGATCCAAAACTTTCAATTGTTTTTTGTAACACAAAAAGAAAAGTTGATGAAGTTACATCTTCTCTTCAAACAAGAGGATATGCTGCTGATGCAATTCATGGTGATATGAATCAATCTCAAAGAGACAGAGTGATGTCCAAATTTAGGAGTGGCTCTATAGAACTTCTTATAGCTACTGATGTGGCGGCACGAGGTATCGATGTTAGTGATATAGATGTGGTTTTTAATTATGATGTTCCTAAGGACGACGAAGATTATGTGCACAGAATTGGAAGGACAGGAAGGGCAGGAAAAACAGGCAAAGCATTCAGCTTTATTTCAGGAAAAGATATTTACAAGCTAAGAGACATTCAAAGATATACTAAAGCAAAGATAAAAAGAATACACGTTCCGTCTCTTACGGATGTTGAAAATACAAAAGTAACAATAATGCTAGACAAAATAAGAGAAGTCTTGAAAGGTAAAAACCTGGAAAAATATACAAGAATAGCAGAATCTTTAATTTCAGACGAAAGCACTTCTTTAGATGTTGCTGCTGCTCTTTTAAGAATGATGTTTGTTTCAGAAAAAAGAGAACAAAAGCAAAAATCTGATGTTTTTGAAAATACATTAAATAATAAATGTTTTCTTAATAAAAACATTAAGGATCATGACATGGCAAAATTATTTATTAATATAGGCAAAAAAGATAATATAAAGGTCGGTGATTTTGTAGGGGCCATCACTGGTGAAACAGGCATGGATGGCAATTTAATAGGCGACATCAAAATTTTGGACAGCTTCTCCTTTGTAAATGTCCCTAAAAAACATGTTGAAAATATAATTAATGCTTTGCTATCCAGTAATATTAAAGGAAAACGAGTGTTTGTTGAACTTGCAAAAAGCAACACTAATTCTCAAAACAGAGAAAAAAGATGCTTAAGTTTTAAGAGTCTTCCAAAACATACAAAATAGGATTTGTTATATGCCATTATTTGAATTTATATGCAAGAAATGTAATGAAAACTTTGAGAAACTTGTTTTTTCTGGAGAAATTGTAAATTGTCCTAAATGTGGAAATATTAAAATCGTAAAACAGTTTTCAAGATTTGTGACAGGAATATCTTCTCCAAAATGTTGTGATATCATAGATTCACAACAAAAAATATTAGAACAAGAGCATAAATGCTGTAAGAATTGTCGTCATTAATGAACCAAACAAGATGGCAAAGATTATTATTAAAATAAAATTAATATTATTTTTTTTAGTTAATGCTTTGTTGTTGTTTTTTGTTTGCTTATGTTGTTATTTACTAAAAATAATAAATATCGTCAAGCAACAAAAAATTTATATCTGCTGTACGGCAATATGTTTTTGTAACACGATTTAATTCCCTCTTTCTATATGAATTATTTAAATGATGATACCATTGCTGCATTGTCTACAGCTACCGGGGAATCTGCACTTGCAGTTATTCGTTTGTCAGGAGAAAATGCATTCCAGATTGTAAACAAAATATTTCAAACTAAATCTAAACCTCAACAACAAGTTAAATATGGATATATTATAGATAAAGCAGAAAAAAAAGATGAGGTTCTCTGTACTTTTTTTAAAGCACCTCGTACATATACAGGAGAAAACCTGGTTGAAATATCGTTGCATGGAAATCCGGTAATAATAAACGAAACTTTAAACCTTTTATATAAAAACGGTGCAAGACCAGCAAATCCAGGTGAATTTACTTACAGAGCTTTTTTAAATGGCAAAAAAGACCTTGCAGAGGCAGAGGCCATATGTAATTTAATTGCAAGCAAAACAGTGACATCTGCAAAAGTCGCATTAAATAATATTAGCGGATATTTTTCGCAAAAAATCAAAAATATTAGAGATTCTGTTACAAATCTTATTGCTTTTATAGAAGCCAATTTAGATCATCCTGAAGAAAATGTAATTTTTTTATCTCATGATAAAAAAATTACATTGCTTGATTCTTGCATACATGATGTTCAAAAACTCTTAGCCTCTTACAAAACAGGTAAATTTTTACAAAGTGGCATAAAGGTAGCAATTATAGGCAAACCAAATACTGGAAAATCATCACTATTTAATGCTATTTTAGGTAGAAACAAAGCAATTGTCACAAATATTGCGGGCACAACAACAGATACCATCGAAGAAAGCGTGATTTACAATGGCGTTCAGCTTATAATTAAAGACACGGCTGGCATTAGAAAACGCACTAAAAATTCAATAGAAGTTTTAGGTCATAAAAAAACCAAAGAAGCCATTGAAACATCGGACACATTAATCTGGCTCTTTGATGCTTCTTGCCAATTAGATAAAAATGATATAAAAATTTACAACTTGTTAAAAAAATTAAAATTGAACATACCAATAATATGCATCATAAATAAAATTGATTTGCCTGTTAAATTATTGTTCGAAACAAGTTTAAACCTTAGACTTTTGTTTTCTGCTATTATAAAAATTTCTGTAAAAACCGAGATTGGCATTTGTGATTTGTTAAATGAAATTACAAAAATAACAAATACAGATGCTCAAAATAACTACTTAATGATAAATTCACGTCATTTTGCGTTGTTACAGAATGTTTTAGATGCTCTTATTAAAACAAAAACATTAATTACAACAGAAGATAATAATGATGAAATTGTTTGTTTTGAAGCAACACAGGCACAAACGGCCCTAAATGAAATTTTAGGCATTAATATTAAGCAAGAAATTTTAGATACAATTTTTTCAACATTTTGCATAGGAAAATAATTTATTACCATATTTCTTTATATCAATGAAAACATATACAAAAAAATTATCTTTCAATGAACAACGTGTAAAGAATAATAGTCTACTCGATTTTATATAAAAGCCTATAAGCCTCGTTTTTTTTGAAATGTTAATTATCAAAGTAAGTCATTGTAACACGAGTCTATTGATTGTCAAACTTTATTCTAAATATTTTAGCTAACAAAAACAAGTAAATATGAGACAGAAATACGGACAAAATTTTTTAATCGATAATAATATAGCAAATAATATTGTTAAACTTGCTAACTTGGAAAAAGATGATCAAGTATTAGAAATTGGACCAGGAAAAGGTATTTTGACAAAAATTATACAGCCACAAGTTAAGCGTATTATTGCAGTTGAAATAGACAATAATTTATTTAAGCAATTATTTCATTATTTTTCTTGTTTTAACATTAAAAATATTGATATAATAAACGCGGATTTTCTTAAATTTAATATTCCGAATATAAAATTTAAAGTTATTTCTACTCTACCGTATAATATTGGTACTGCGATAATTCAAAAAATACTGCCTCTAAAAAATTGGAGCACTGCTGTTTTTGTACTTCAAAAAGAAGTTGCCCAAAGGCTTGTAGCTAGCTACGGCAATAAAAACTATGGCTATATCTCAATATTTACATCATATTATGCAAATTCTGTAATTTTATTTAATGTTTCACCGAGATGTTTTAATCCACCACCAAAAGTTTTTTCTTCAGTTATTAAACTTACAAATAAATTTTCTTTACAACCTGATTCTACTTTTTTTAATTTTATAAAACATATTTTCACAATGCGCAGAAAAACAATTTTAAATTGCATCACTTCTTTTAAAAATTTAAAAAAAGTACATATTGCACGCATTATGAATAACTTACAATTAGATCCATTTTCAAGACCTGACGAGCTCTCGCCTGATGATTTTTTACGTTTGACAAATGAAATAAAAAAACATACAATTTATCGAGTATAAAAAACATCTTTATTCTAATAAAATTGCCTGTTCTGCAGATAGTTGTAAATATATTATTAACATATGTGGATAACTTGGGGATAACATGAGCAATTCGGTTTATGATTTATGGCAAAAAGTTGTTGATAATCTTAAAATATCTATTACTACTGAAACTTATAATCTATGGATTTCCCCTATAAAACCATTAGCTTTTGAAAACAATGTTTTTATTTTAGAAGTTCCAAATATTTACTTTTCGCAATGGATAACAAAAAATCAACAAAAAAACATAGAGAATATTTTATCTGATTTTTGTGGACAGCGTATATCTCTAAAACTAAAAGCACAACAAGACATATCAATAATAATAAAAAAAGTTGAAGATACCCCAGAACATATAGACTTACCTTCACAAATAATTCAAAAAGATCAGATAAACCCTAAATATATTTTTTCAGGGTTTGTTATAGGAACTTCAAATAGATTTGCACATGGCTGTGCTGAATCGGTGGCAAAAAACCCTGGTAAGCAATTTAATCCTTTATTTATGTATGGTGGAGTGGGACTTGGCAAAACGCATTTGCTTCATGCCATAGGCAACCATATAAAACAAACTACCCCAAATTTGAAAGTCCTTTACGTTACTTGCGAAAAATTTGTTACTGAATTCATAGAATCAATTCGTTTTGATAAAACATCATTTTTTAAAAATAAATACAGGAGTTTAGATTGTTTGTTAATTGATGATATACAATTCTTGGTAGGCAAAGAAAGCTCTCAAGAAGAATTTTTTCACATGTTTAATACATTGTTTAATTCAAAAAAGCAAGTTGTTATTTCATCTGATAGACCTCCAAAAGAACTTGAAGGTGTAGAAGAAAGACTTATCTCGAGATTTGAATGGGGGATTATAACAGATATACAGCCACCAGATTTAGAAACAAGAATAGCAATCTTGCGTAAAAAAGCCGAAGAGGAAAAAATATACGTTCCGGATAATGTTATTTTACATATAGCTACACAAGTTAAATCAAACATAAGACAACTTGAAGGCTCGCTTTTAAGAGTAACTGCGTTTTCTTTATTTACTGGTACTCCATTAATTGTTGATTCCGTCCAAAAAATGCTCAAAGATATTATTAAAACAGATGAATCTAAACATATAACTATTGAAATCATACAAAAAACTGTAGCCGATGATTTCAATATTGATACAAGAGATATGAAATCTAAACGTAGAACAGATGTTATTGCCTTTCCAAGACAAATTGCAATGTATCTAGCTAGAACACTAACTGATGAATTTTCCACAAATGCTATAGGCACTGCATTTGGAGGAAGAGATCACTCCACAGTTATGCATGCTTGCAATAAAATAAAAGAAAAGATGAACTCTGATCCATATTTTAACGCTAAACTTAATCAAATCATTAAAAAAATACGCAATGCCAATTAATAATTAATTTATTGATTAAAATTTTATAAACTAAAATCAGAATGCATAGAAGCAATGTTATTCTACTCATCTACTCATAAGTTGAATTCATTACTAAATTTGACTATTATTTATTGTTAACATTGTTTTCACAATATAACGCAATAACCAGCAGAAGTTTATGAAGAGCATATTCTAATAAATTTAAATATGATATTTACATAAAAACAAATTACATTCTACAACAAAAAATTTTTATAAAACATCAGTGTATCAAGTTTGTGTATAAATACTATATAATAGTATGCATAACATGTGAATTTTTGTATAATGATGTTTCCTGGTTATAGTATGGATAACTTTATTGTTTTATCAACATAATTATAATCGTCGTTTTTTTTAAATTTTGCTTAATAAACAAGTTATTTTAATGATCTTGAAGATTTATCAACAATATACAAAATACTATTATTACAAATATTATTCCAAAAGGAAAACAAATGAGAGTAATTTGTGAAAAAGAGGAACTAATTAAAGGTATACAGATCGTGTTACCAGTAACATCATCTAAAAGTACCTTGCCCGTATTATCAAACATTTTATTTGAAACCAATATTGACAAAATCAAACTATCCTCTACAGATTTAGAAATAGCTGTAAAATGTTGTATTAAGGGTGAAATAATAGAAGATGGAGGAATAACTGTACCTGCAAAAAAGTTCGCAGATGTCATTAAGGAATTATCAACAAAAGACGAAATAGAAATAAATTCCGATGAAACAAATCAAATTAACATTAAATCCGGAAAATCAAAATTCAATCTTATGGGAATTTCGTATACAGAATATCCCATAATACCGGAAATTCCTAAAAAAGAGAGCTTTGCTATTAAAAGAAATCTTTTTATTTCAATGCTAAAGAAAACTATTTTTGCAGTTTCTAAAGATACTCAAAGATATGTTTTAAATGGCACATATTTCATTGTAGAAAATGGTCAACTTAAAATGGTGGCTACTGATGGCAGAAGGCTCGCTTATATTACTACAAATCAGATACAAACCCAGATGTTCGGAAAAGCAATAGTTCCTAATAAAGCAATAAGCGATATATTAAGATTACTTTCCACAGAGTTGAAATCTGAAATTATAAAAATAGGAATTACAGATAATAAACTGGCTATAGAAATGGAGGAAATTATCTTTACTTCAACGCTTATAGAGGGAACATTTCCAAATTATGAACAGGTAATACCTAGAACATTAAGCTCTAAAGTAAAACTAAATGTTAAAAATACACTTTCGGCTGTTAAACAAATGGCCATTTTAACAGTAGATAAACTTTCATTAGAAGGCTCTGCGGTAATAAAATTTTGCTTTAAATCAAACCTTTTAAAAATTTCTGCTTCAACATCAGGGGTTGGTTTTGGAGAAGTTGAGCTTGAGACAAATTATGAGGGCGAACCAATTGAAATTAGTTTTAATCCAAGCTTTATTAAAGACGTATTGCAAAATATAAATGAAGATTTTGCAATTTTTGAATTTAAAAATTCTTTAAATCCTACAATAATAGTTCCTGAAAAAAATAAAGATTATGTTTGTGTTGTAATGCCAATGAGGATCTAAATTATGGCTTGGAATCATGCTAGCAAAATAATCGAAATGTTAAGAAAACAACTTGGTTTGGATTCGGAACTTTTTACTATAGAAAAAATCTGGGATAAAGAAGTTGGTATAGATGGTATTAAAATAGTTGGCTATAAAAATGGTACAATTTTTACGAGAACAGAAAGTTCTGTGGCATGTTGTGAGCTTATTATACGTAAAGATGGTATAATAAAAAGATTAAATCAGTATATTGGTAATATAAAAATAAAAAATATAAAAGTTAAAATAGGGTAATTTATATTCAAGTAAAATGTAATAAAAAGGATTTTTAGATATGATAAATGAAGAGATAAAAGGTAAATGTTCTAAAAGAGAAGAAGGTCGTGATTACGATGCATCGAATATTCAGATTCTTGAAGGGCTAGAAGCTGTACGTAAAAGACCTGCAATGTATATTGGTTCTATAAACAGACTAGGACTTCATCGTTTAGTTTATGAGGTTGTTGATAATTCAGTAGATGAAGTTCTTGCAGGTTTTTGCAGAAATATAGAAGTAACAATTCATATTGATAATTCTATAACCGTATTAGACGATGGTCGCGGAATTCCTGTAGATTCACATCCTGACCCTAAGTTTAATGGTTCATCAGCTTTAGAAATAGTGCTTACCAAACTACATGCTGGTGGTAAATTTGATAAAAATTCTTACAAGGTTTCCGGTGGATTACATGGTGTGGGTGTATCATGTGTAAATGCGTTAAGTGACAGTCTTGAAGTTGAAGTTTATCGTAATGGTAAAATTTATAGACAAAGATATTCTAGAGGCAGATCCTTGGAACGTGTTAAAGAAGTTGGTGTGACAGATAAGAGAGGAACTAAAGTTAAATTTCATCCTGATGCAGAAATCTTTTCTGAAACAACGTATTCTTTTGATACTCTTGCAAATAGATTAAGAGAACTTGCCTTTTTAAACGCCGGTACGTATATTAGAATCATCGATGAAAGAGATGACAAAGAACACATTTTTGATTATGCCGGCGGTATAAAGACTTTTGTGCAGTATTTGAATATAAACAAAAATGTTATTAATAAAGATCCTATTTATTTTTCAAAGGAAAAAGACGGTGTAGAATTGGAAATTGCTTTGCAGTATAACGACTCTTATAATGAGCAGGTTTTTACTTTTGTAAACAATATTAACACCATTGAAGGCGGAACACATTTATCGGGATTTCGTTCTGCTTTAACAAGATCTGTTAATGAATATATTAAGAAAAACGAAGTATCGAAAATTAAAGATTTAAAGCTTTCGGGCGAAGATGTGCGTGAGGGTTTAACTGCAGTTATTGCTATTAAAGTTCAAAATCCTCAGTTTGAAGGTCAAACCAAAACCAAGCTAGGAAATTCAGAAGTCGACGGTATAACACAATCAATTGTAGGAGATGGTCTTACAACATTTTTGGAAGAAAATCCTGGTATTGCAAATCAGATTTTAGATAAAGCTATTAACGCTGCAGAAGCAAGAGAAGCTGCGAGGAAGGCAAGAGAGTTGACACGAAGAAAAAGTGTGCTTGATTCTGCGGCACTTCCAGGAAAACTTGCAGATTGTTCAGAAAGAGATCCTCAAAAAACAGAACTATTTATTGTTGAAGGAGATTCTGCAGGTGGTTCTGCAAAACAAGGTAGAGATAGAACTTTTCAAGCGATTTTGCCCTTGAAAGGCAAAATTTTGAATGTCGAAAAAGCGCGTCTTACAAAAATGCTTGCAAACGATGAAATAAGAATGTTGGTTACTGCCATCGGTGCAGGTATAGGCAAAGATGAACAAGATTTTAATATTGATAAAGTTCGTTATCATAAAATTATTATTATGACTGATGCAGATGTTGATGGAGCTCATATAAGAACTTTATTGCTCACGTTTTTCTATAGACAAATGCCTCAACTTATAGATAGAGGATATATTTACATAGCACAAGCACCGCTTTATAAAGTTAAAAAAAATAAAAAAGAAACATATTTGGATTCAGAAGAAGATCTTGATAAGTTTTTATTTAGAGAAGCCCTTGATGAACTTTCAATGTCACTTATGTATAATGGTAAAGAAATAAGAGTTATTGATAATAAAGCATTACAGCAAATAATTGCAAGCATCAATGAACTTAACATTCTTCTAAAAAAAATTCAAAGAAAAGGAATAAATTGGAAAGATTATCTCAAGTTTAAAAAAGAAGAAAAACTACCTCTTTACAGAGTAGTAAAAGATGGCCATGTTCGTTATATTTATTCTGATAAGGAGTGGAGGGAGTTTAGAGATGAAATGCTTGAGAAACGTGGAGAATTGCTTATTTCACATAATCAGCCCATTGAAACCCACAAAACTCGCGAAGATATTCAAATTGCTAATGTAATTGCTGTTTATGATGACTTATATGAACTTGTATCTATAAATAAACTTGCCAAATACATTGAGAAGGAAGGCCTACATTTGGAACATTATGGTGAAACTCATATAAAACCTGTGTATAGGTTATGTAATGGAGAGAAGCGAGAAAATATTTGCGAATTGTATTCTACAAGAGAGCTTATCGATACGATAAAAGAACTGGGTAATAGAGGTGCAATGGTTCAAAGATACAAAGGTCTTGGAGAAATGAATCCTGCACAGCTTTGGGAAACCACAATGGATATAAGCAACAGAAAACTTTTGCAGGTTAAACTTGAAGATGTTATCGAAACAGATAAAATATTTACAACTTTAATGGGTGATCAGGTAGAACCAAGAAGAGCATTTATATATGCGTATGCTCTTGATGTGAGAAATTTAGATATTTAAAACAGAACCTTAGAGTAGATAAGTATAAAATGACAACAAAGAACCATGTTGTACAATTTAAAATATAAATGAAATAAAAATAGTAATTTTCTCTTACGATTCAATGCGATATTAGTGGCATCAATTTTATTTTTGCGAATTTTGCTGAAAATGATTTCATTATTTCTGTAGTGATCTTTGTAAATTGTGAATAATACTAAGATTAGTTGGATGTTGTTAAAAAATATATATGTTTTGGTGTCGATAGTTTTTTTAGATTTTGTAAAATAGGAAACAAAAATAAATTTTTTCATAGAAAAAATGTTACTAAATTATGATTATGATGAAATTTCTATATCGTCTCTGCTACCTGGATTCGATACTAAATAGAAAACTATTGTAAATGGTATACAACCAAGGTAGCTATGGTAGGGGCTGTTGTTGATATTTCTGATAAATATTATAATTAGCTTCATTATTCCCCCAACTGTTTTTTAATAGAATAATTGTGATATCAATTTGGCTTTAACAATCAAATTATGATTTGTAAGAAAGCTAGTATCGGTTTGTCATAGCACTTATATATTTGACATTCATTATTATGTGTTAGATTTTGATTTGACTCAAGTATGAAAATGAAGGATGATGTTTTGTGCTAATATTTTGTAAATCTTTTTTTTGCATTCAATAAGTATACAACAAACAAATACAGAAAATAAACGTTTTAGTTGCAATATAAAATTTATAAGAACTTAATAGCTAAATATACGATGATACGTTGTGCTGAATAATTATTTCAATAATAATTTAGAGATTAGCCTAACATTTAAATTATTTTGAAAATCTATAGTTGATGTTAATGTTGTATCCACTTTTCACAACAGAATGTCAATAAATTTGTTAGTTTTTTTGTTCTCTATAAGATGTATTATGCGGTTAGTTTTAGTACATAAAAAAGATATGTTTATTAAGTTAATTACGAAGTATAGGAAGAGTAATATAGATTTAAAAAAACGCAATGTAAAATCATAAGTTTATTTTTTATGGCTATATAATTTGATTAATCAGATAAAATTTATAAAGAAAAGTGTAAAAATCTATATATTATTGAGGAGTTTAGATTACAATTTCTATACTGTTTAATGCTAATAAATAACGTAAGCAAATAAAGAATTCAGAATTCACCGATTCGAAATATAATTAAAATTTGTAACAGAGTAGGATAGAGAAAACGATGATGAGAGAGTAGTTAAAGCTTTCAAATAGGATTTAGAAACAATAAACAAAATAGTAAGAATTTGCTGTATCTAACTAAAATAATGATTTTATATAAACTGTTATAATATGCATAAACTGGATATGAACTGTATAAATAAGTACTATTAAAATTTGATGTGTATAGAAAAATAAATCTAGGTTATAAAATTAAGAGGTTAATACGATGTCGAATAAAAATGAAGCAAAAAACGAACAGGCAATATTGTCCGGGAGCGTTGTTTCCAGAAATATTGCAGATGAAATGAAAATATCTTACATTGATTACGCTATGAGTGTAATTATTGGCAGAGCCTTGCCTGATATACGCGACGGTTTAAAACCTGTACATAGAAGAATACTTTATGCAATGAAAGAAATGAATCTAAGGCATAATATGGCATATAAAAAATCTGCAAGAATTGTTGGAAATGTCCTCGGCAAATATCATCCGCATGGTGATTTGGCAGTTTATAGTGCTATGGTTAGAATGGTACAGAGTTTCTCTTTAAGATATCCAATGATTGATGGACAAGGAAACTTTGGTAGTATAGATGGTGATTTTGCAGCGGCTATGCGTTATACAGAAGTAAGAATGAGTCAGATTACAGATGAAATGCTTGCAGATTTGGATAAAGATACTGTTGATTTTGTGCCCAATTATGACGGCTCTTTAAAAGAACCAGTAATATTGCCCACAAGGCTTCCAAGTCTTTTGATTAACGGTTCATCGGGTATTGCTGTAGGTATGGCTACAAATATTCCTACACATAATCTCGGAGAGATTTGTGATGCTTTAATGGCCTTAATAGATAACAGCCAATTGCCTGTTTCTGAACTTGCTAAGTTTATTAAAGGACCGGATTTTCCTACTGGTGCAATAATTTTAGGCGGTAGTGGTATTAGGGATTATATGATAAATGGTAGGGGTTCTATAAAGATTAGAGCCAAAATCGAGATAGAAGAAATAAAAGGTGGTAAAGAAATTATTTTAGTGAATGAAATTCCTTATCAGGTAAACAAAGTTAGTCTTATAACCTCTATTGTAGATTTGGTAAAAAGTAAAAGAATTATTGGAATTTCCGATTTACGTGATGAGTCGGATCGTGATGGTATAAGGATAGTAATTGAGATTAAAAAAGATGCCCAGGCACAGGTTGTTCTAAACCAATTATATAAGCACACGCAATTACAATCATCTTTTGGTGTTATAATGCTTGCTATTGTAGATAATAGGCCTAAAGTTATGGGTATGAAAGAAATTTTAATGCATCATATTAATCATAGAAAAATTGTTATTATGAGAAGAACTAAATTTGATTTAAAAAAAGCGGAGGCAAGAGCACATATTTTAGAAGGGTTAAAAATAGCTATAGATTATATCGATACTATCATTAGAATAATGAAAGAATCTAATAATGAAGAGACAGCACGTGTAACGTTGATATCAAGATTTGCTTTAACCAAAATACAAGCAGAAGCTATTTTAGAAATGAAAATTCGTCAATTAACTGGATTGAAGAAAAAAGAAATATATGACGAGCATACAGAAATAGTAGAACTTGTTAAAAAATTTCATTCCATACTGTCAGATTCGGAAAAAATTTTAGCTATAATTAAAGATGAGATCGTTGAAATAAAGAAGAAATATAATAATAAGAGAAAGACACAAATTCAACTAGATGAGATTGATTTTAATGTTGAAGATTTAATTCAAGAAGAAGAGGTTGCCATAACGATGTCTCATACGGGGTATATTAAACGTATATCGCTTGACACTTATAAAGCACAACATAGAGGTGGTCGTGGAATAGCCGGGATGAATACGAAAGAAGAGGATTTCGTTGAAGATATGTTTATTACAAGTTCTCATGCATATATGTTATTCTTTACAACGCGTGGAAGATTGTATTGGATGCGAGTTTATGAAATACCGGAGTGTGTAAGAACATCAAAAGGAAAAGCAATAGTTAATCTTTTACAATTGCAAACAACAGAGGAGAAAATTACTGCCGCGATTCCAATAAGATCCTTGAATTCAAAAGATATTAAAAATGAGTGCCTACTTATGTGTACAAGAAAAGGTACAATTAAGAAAATTGCTCTTAATGAATTTAGCAACACAAGAAAAGTCGGTATAAGAGCAATTAAACTTAAAGATGGTGATATTTTAGCAGAAGTAAAAGTAATAAACAAAAATCCTGAAGTTATAATAGCTACAAAAAAAGGTCTTGCCATAAGATTTAAAGAAAGCGATATAAGAGCTATAGGGAGAGTAGGGAAGGGTGTAAATGGTATTGCACTTGATCAAGATGATGAAGTTGTAGGCATGGAAGTTTTCTTACCAAGCGACGTTTTTCTTTCAGTAACAGAAAATGGCTATGGTAAAAGAACAAAGGTTGGTAAGTATAGATTGCAAAAAAGGGCTGGACGTGGTGTTATCAACATGCAGACAATAGAAAGAAATGGCAATGTTGTTGGTATTAAAAAAGCAAATGATGCTGAAGAGGTAATGATAATAACTCAGAATGGTATAACAATAAGAATGAAAACAAGTGATATTTCTGTTATAGGAAGAAATACACAAGGTGTGCGTCTTGTGCGTCTTGGGTATGGAGACAAAGTAGCAGCAATTGCTTCTGTTATGAAAGAAGAAAAAATGATATAGAAAATAATATGGCTACTTGTGTTTTATACGTTGAAAGAACGATTAATATCCAAATTGGCAATGCAGCCACTTGTTTTATCATGCCGAACTGTGGTAATGCCATGACGAACAATATGAAAGCAAGAAATAACGAAGTACATGTTACATTAAGAATATTATCTACTTTTTACAATTCTATATCCGATATAAACGATTAATATCCAAATTGGCAATGCAGCCACTTGTTTTATCATGCCGAACTGTGGTAATGCCATGACGAACAATATGAAAGCAAGAAATATGAGAGCGATATAGTTTGAGTAAGGATAAAATGGAGCTGGAAATATTGTTCTGTAATTTTTAAGATCTTTTTGTTTTTTAAATTTTAAATGAGAGATTGCTATAATAATCCAGTTGATAATAATACATGTGACAGAGAAGCTCATAACTATTTCAAAAGCAATTATCCAATTTGGAATGAAATAATTTAGCGGTACTACTAAAAATGTTAATAATCCAGACAAAAGAATTGCAAGTGTAGGTATGCCTCTCTTATTTGTTTGTGCTAAGACTCGAGGTGCATTTTTTTGTATAGCAAGGGCATAAAGCATACGACTGTTGCTATAAATGCAGCTGTTATATACAGATAAGGCTGCTGTGACAATAATAAAGTTTAAAGTCCAAGCGGCATACTTGAACCCTATTTTATCAAAAATTAACACAAATGGACTATTTGTTGTGTGTAAATTGCTCCAATGATATAAAGATAAAAGAACTGTAATAGAACCAACATAAAAAATTAAAATACGAATCATAACCTGATTTACAGCCTTTGGAATAATTTTTTGAGGATTTTCAGTTTCAGCAGCTGTAAGACCAACCATTTCTACACCATCAAAAGCAAAAATTATCATAGGAAATGCAAGCATAAATCCGATAAAACCATGAGGAAAAAAACCTTTAAACAAAATATTTCTTGCATGTGAACCTACAGTTGCAACTTGCCATAAATTTTTAATTGAAGAACCAGCAATTAAGTTTGGATTAAAAAAAAGTACGTAGCTACCAACCAAAATCATTATACATATCGCAATGATTTTAATAGATGAGAACCAAAATTCTATCTCGCCATATATTTCTACGGTTAGAAAATTTATTGCATTAATGATAATAAAAAAGAAAAGTGCTGATTTCCATGTTGCCAGATTAGGAAACCAGTACTGCATATAAGCTGCTACTGCAGTAAGTTCTGAAATGCCAGCTAAAACATATGAAATCCAATAATTCCAGCCCGCTAAGAATCCAGGAAATTCTCCCCAATATACACGAGCAAAATGGCTGGAAGAACCTGCTACAGGTTCTTCTGTACTCATTTCTCCAAGCTGACGCATAATCAAAAACACCAAAAACCCTGCAAGTAGATAACCTAATATAACAGAGGGCCCAGCTGACCAAATTGCAATACCTGTTCCTAAAAATAACCCTGTTCCTATCGCACTTCCAAGTGCGATAAATTGTACGTGACGATTTTGGAGCTTACGTTTTAAATTATTCCCCTCCATTTCTAGATGCCTCCTTAAATGTTATATAATACCTAAGTTTTATATCATGTATAAATAATTAACAATTACATGGCTAGATATGAACAATGACAATACAATTTCTGTTTAGCAATTTAGCATTTTCGTGGTTCAGATATTTCAAACATAAAACACAACAGGTCTAATTCAGCATAGTAGCTAATATAAAGTTATGAATGCAAGAGCAATATAATTTGAAGAAGTATTGTTGATTTAGTAGTGAAAACTATCAACAAAGTCGTTTTTCTAAGTCTTAATTTTTTTAACTTTGCAACTTGCCATAAATTTTTAATTGAAGAACCAGCAATTAAGTTTGGATTAAAAAAAAGTACGTAGTTGCCAGAATAAGATCTTATTTATCTTTTTTAAAGAAAAAGAAACACATTAAACAGTCATCATATTGTTATATCTTTAATTATTATAGCAAAATAAATTGTTGTGAATGTTGTACTACCGATTCTATGATTATTGATACAGTAGAGTTTCCTATTTCGCAATTTTATATACAATAACTTTGCGGATTATGTGCGATAAATATGTTGAATAGCAGGCATAAATAAAAAGTTCTATAAAAACTTTAATAAAACAATTGGCAAATTACAAATAAATTTTTTTGATTAGCGTTAATTGAAAATATTTAAAAAAAAAGAATTCGGATCTATAGAGAACTTTCTTGAAGTTAATTCAAAAAAAATTATTTTTACACAAGAAGAACGAGAAATAAATCCTACATCTTTAAAAGAAAAACTCCAAAAATGTCCCAAAACACAAATATCGCATACACAAGCAAAAAATCGCAAAAATATAAATCTATATATTATTTTAAATTGAAGACTAGAAAAAAATAATAAAGAACTTAGTTTTTAACTGTTGATGAATATATAAATGAATAAAAAATAGAAATAAATAAAGAATTCAAAAGGACTTTATAGTTTAATAGATAAAAACTAATAACTATATTTTTATATACTGCCAGTGCAGTATTGTGGAAACATGTATTTATTTTTTTATTTTAAGCTTTATATTACTGTTTCAAAAATAAAAAAATGAAAACTATTAAATAAATGAATCGTCAATGGTTTTATTGAGATATTTTGGAGTATATAGATAAATTTTTTAAGATTAAATATAGAAAAGAATAATGTAAAACTTCATTGATAAATCTTCAAATAATTTATTATTTGAAGATTTAAAAGCACTTGGTGCTCACAGACAGAACTAATAATATTTGTTGTCCTTGCTCCATGTTTTTTAAGTGCTTATTCTCTTTGTGATTTGTGAATACACCTCTTTTGAAGTATTAAAGTTTGAATTATATAGGTGTAAATTCTTTAAATTAATATTATATTATTTATTGATGTAGTTATGTGTGTCCATCTTGGAATATCGAATTTGCTATACAATTAAAAGAGTTATATAATAATATCTTGCTTGTAGCTGTTTTAGAATGAGGATAAACTATATTTATCATGCTACCTGAGCAAAGTTGCTGAGTAAAGATCAAAGATATTTTGCGTGTTGGTATAACCCCGGCGAAACGTTATTAAAGGAAGTGATAAGTAATTACTTTTGGTGCTTAGCAATCCTTTTGAATGTAAGTTGATAGTTAGCTAAAACACTGATTGAGTAGTTAAAATTGTTGGTGGAGCGTCAAAGTATAAATAGATACTGTTGGATAAAGCTTACGTTTCTTTTGAGATGTTCACAGTGATATTAGCCAGTATCTGTTTGATGTTTTAGTGTCGATTATTTTAACTAGATATATGTGTTGAGTTTTAGATAAGTGTATATAATAAAAATTGGTAGATTGGATTTTGTGATTTGTTTTCATATATGCGGAGAGATGGCCGAGAGGCTGAAGGCGCGGTTTTGGAAAGACTGTTTATCGAAAGGTAACTAGGGTTCGAATCCCTATCTCTCCGTTTTATGATTGTGCCGAGTGTTAGGTGTAGACTTTTATAATTCCATTTTGCAACAGATTTTTATATTGTAGAATGTTTATCAGAGTTTATATCAAAATGTTAATATAAATTATAAAGTAGTTGTGTATTGAACATTTGGCGGATGTTGGTGTTTTATTCCATTGAATGTTCAAAACATGATAGAAACAATGATTAAAATGTAAAAGATATTTTCAAAACACTGATGTTAAGAGTTAGATTGTGGATTGTGGTAAGTGCGATGTTATGTGTTTTTTAATAGTACATCAGAGCACATCATGCTATCTGCAAATGTTAATGAAGAAAAAAAAGATGAATATGCACTGTGGTATGACTGTTTTTTTATTTTGGATTACTGCAAAAAAGATGAAAAGTATGCAGGATAATGAAATAAGTTATAGTAGAATCGAAAACAGAAAACTAATGTTCTTGCAAAGATAGGCCACGGAAAGCTAGACAGAGGAATAAAAGAAAACAATGAGAGAGAATATGTATGTATTATCTGTGTGGACATTAGAGGATTGTATGGAAGATCCTACATAAAAAAATAAAATAAAAAATTGGAAAACTTATACATTTATGGAAATGTGGTATAATGTTCAACGTTCCGCATGCTAAAGTTTGTAATAGATGAAGAGTAATTGTTTGGAGTTGTGGTAGAATATTTTGGCCTTATGTTACAATGCATGGCAAGTGGTGAGTATGAGTGATGTGATGTTGTGCAAAATTGCAGAAAGTAAGAGAACATGGCCTAAGCTTTAAAATAAAATTCTGAAAATCATCATTTATTGTATTTGTACTGTTTGTGTTATTTTACTGGGGTTGTAATTTAAAAACACCAAATTGGTGGGCTTTTACTGTATATATTATTGATCAGCTTTTTAAAATAAGGTAGTCATGCTGTATCATAGGGTGTACTGACCATATATATTTTTGGAGTTGGGAGACTGCTGTTCTTTATTTGAGATCAGTCAGGTTCGTTGTTTTATGACTGAGAAAATTAAAAGTACTGATTAGTCATCGAGAATTTAGATTTTCATTTTATATTCTAAGATGCTATTTTATGAGATTTATAAAATGATAAAAGGATCGCTTGACATACTTTGTGAATTTGAAAATTGAAAACTTAAATATAAAAATTAGGAAAATGTTATGAAATTTTTTCAGTGTGAGGCATGTTTCAAAATTGCAAACTGAAGTAGTGAGTCCTTAGGGCAAATTTGTAAGATTGTTAGTATATAAAAAAGATAGTGGTGGTATAAATAAATATGCTATCATATTGTGAGAGGGGAAATAGCATGATAGAGCTAGAGTAGTTAGTTAATTAAGCCGGTAGTTGTGTGGAAAGTTTGTTATATGGAAAAAATTATGCATGGATTCTTTTATGTTTTTTTTGAGTGGTAAAAAGGATAGTTGATGAATCTGAACAATGATTGTGTTGATAAAAAGGTCCAGAAATTTAGCAAGGGAAATGAATTTTTTAGTGTACTGTGCTCTGTTAAAGGAGATAGATTGTCGCAATGCAGTAAATGACGCAATGTTTGAGATGAGTGTCTCTTCTATTATTTATTATAAATATAAATGATTATTTTTTAACATTTCTGTAACACAGCATTTGATGTTTGGAAGTATGATAGTTGGTAAGTGTATGATTACAGCATAATGTTGATGATAACAACTGGGTTTAAATGATAAATATAGTGAGACTAATTCACGATGTTTTCTGTACACCATAGTGTAAATGCTGGGAAAGTTTTTGTATTCTTTGCTAGAGGGTGATAAACATTGGTTAGGAAATTTGTTAAAACTCATATTTGGTGTGATTTTATTAGACAGGAAGATATTTGACTACTATGGAAACTTAGTGCTGGGGCTTTGTGTCGATAGTAAAAAAGTGAATTAAGAGTATTGGAGCGAGAGAAATGGTGAGAGATATTTTAATTAATATTACTGTAGTTGCAATGTTTGCGATTGCACTATCTGTAAAGGAATGGAGGAAGAAAAAAGAAAATCTTGGCGAGATAACGACAAATACATTGTTAACGTTAATGTGGTTTACTGCGGTGTTTATGATTATAAGGGGACTTTTGCAACGTATTATTCTGGGATATATAGATAAAAGTGAAATTTTAACACTAATTTGGGAAGCCTTAGTAGGTGTAGTTATTGTATGGACAATTATAAATTCAATTAAGCGAATAATACGTAAATTTTATAAATGTGGTAAATAATAAAAAATCCATTTTGAAGAATACATCTGATAAATATGTTGCTGAGTGCAGTATAAAACAAACTACCTCAAATTTGAAAGCCCTTTACGTTACTTGCGAAAAATTTGTTACTGAATTCATAGAATCAATTCGTTTTGATAAAACATCTTAAAGTAAGTTTGTATAATTAATATACTTTTTTCTATATTTTTATTTTGATTGCTTCATCAATCTTTTTCAATAAAGCAGACTTTCTGTAGAAAGTCTGCTTTATTGTTTTATGAATAGTTGACAGGTAAGACATGATTTTATAAGCTAGCTCTGTATATATATAAAACAATATAGTTGTTTTAAAGCGAAAATATAAAAATATCTTAATGGTGGGAGGTATAATTACCTATGAAAATGAACGGTTATGTATCAGCTGGATATACTGAATTTAAAACCGAAAGACAGGTAGCACAATATTGTACTGATTTTTCTGATGAAATACAGGATTTGCGTGCGTATGCCCATGCAAAATTTGGTGTACAAGATTATTTGGATTATAGTATTATTGCTAAGGATTTAACCTTTGAAGAATGCAAGGAGAAAATTGCTAAAAGTCAAGCATTGGTAAAGAAATATTTGGCTGTGAATGAGTGATTGATTTTGGAGATAGTTGTTGTGAATTATTGTGCAATATGTAAACAGTAAAACCTGGTAACAAAGCCCAACGTTTAACTGTGGTTTTTTTGCATCAAAAATGTATAAAATATAAAAACTGTATCAACAATATTTGAGTATTAGAAACAGAAATATAAAATATGTGATAAAAAGTTGGAGTAAGCTTTGTTTTGAATGATTCTGTCAGTCGTATATCAAAAATGTGGACCAAATGATAATGCCTTTAGTGTGTGGTGCCGTGTATGTCTAATTGTACAAACATTTATTTTGTGATAAATAAGACCTTGTGTAAATTAATTGCAATCTGGGGGGGGTGGATAATCCGAGGTGTTAATGGTTTATAAATAAGATAGAAAAGTGATTTCAAGGTCTTTGTAAATTTTGAAATTAAAAAAAATAAATGGAACATTAATTAGATTTCTGATGTCTCAACAACTTATGTAATAAAAAAAATATAAACTCACGATGATAAACAATAAAGTCATTAGCTATTTATATATTTTATATGTATATGAAGAAACGGTTATTTAACAGTTTGCTAATGGTGTGTAATAAAAGATTAGGTTATTTTAAATAGAAAACCTTAAATAGTAAATATACCATAAGCATAATAAAATGGTGTCATTATGTTTATCTTGATGTTTTTATGACTTTGTTATGAGCATTACTGTAATTGCAGAATTTAAAAACCAGAAAAAGATATGTATAAAATCATAGTGATGTGCAGAAACGAAGTTTAAAGCACTGATAACTAGTGATTGATTTATTTTCTTGTTGTTTCTGGTAAAAATAGAGAAATATATAATGCATGACTGAAAAATAATAGATTAAAACGATATGATGAAGTTAAATATTTATTTAAAATTTGTAAGCGATGATTGATGAAATAAAATCATATCATAAAAGTGTTAAAAATATATTGTATCTATTTAAGATTATATAATAAATGTTGTTCTTTCATATCAGTATTGTGGTATATTAAGTTTATAAGTTTGATGTTGCTATAGATTTTATTTTTATGAATTTAGAATACAGAGTTATAAAGTTAGGATGTGTGTAATATTAGTTATTAATTATTAGTTATTAGTTATAAAACTACACAATCTTTATTCTTATTACTGTGTTTTCTGGAAAAATCGAGAGGTCCCCATTCATTGGTATTTTGATAGATTGGTTAACTTTTCCAGCAGAAAGTTCATCGACAGGCTGATTATTATCTTTGTTATAAATTTCATTTAGAGTAATTTTTATAGGTTTGAATTGAAATGGAGACAGTATTTCTATGGTATCATTTTTTTTCAATTTATGCTTTAATTCTATGGTTAAAAACCCGTCAATATTGTTTTTTATAATGCCTGCATTTTTGTAGTTGCTTCTGCTTGTAGTATCAGTATAATATTGAGCTTCTTCTCTAGTCATACCATCAAAGAATCCTGTTGTATATCCGCGGTTTTGTAAAGTTGTTAGTTCTTGCATATATTGATCTGGTTGCCAATCGCCTAAATTGTCAAAATAATCATCAATTGCTTTGCGATAAACTCTTGCTGTCTCTGCTACATAGTATTCACTTTTATTTCTTCCTTCTATTTTCAAAGAATCGATTCCTATTTGCATAATTTTATCCATCTTTGGCATAAGACATAAATCTTTTGAGTTTAAAATATATGTGCCTCTACTATCTTCTTCCATTTCAAAATATTCACCTGGTCTCAACTCTTCCTCTAAAAGTATTTTACTTTTATATTTCCATCTGCATGAATGTGCACATTTTCCTTGATTTGCACTGCGATAAGCCATAAATGCAGATATTAAACATCTTCCAGAATAACTTATGCACATTGCCCCATGAACAAAGATTTCCAATTTTATATTGTTACATTTTTTTCTTATTTCTTTGGCTTCAACAAAACTTACTTCTCTACTAAGTACACATAATGAAGCACCCAATTTTGCCCAAAAATCAACAGTTAACCACGAACAAATATTTGCCTGAGTTGAAATATGTATAGGAAGTTGCGGAAGTTCTTTCTTGATATATTGAAATACGCCAGGATCTGAAACAATGATTCCATTGGGGTTTAATATTCTTATTATTTTTATAAAATTTTCAAATTGAACAATATCTTTATTATGAGAGAATAAATTAAACGTAAGATAAACTTTTTTACCCAGATTATGTGCAAAAGCAATTCCCTTTGACATATCATCTATGGAAATTTTTGAATCTGATCTTAATGACATTTCAGTAATACTTGCATAAACAGCATCCGCTCCGTAAAGAAATGCTGTTTTTAATTTTGAAATGGAACCTGCAGGCAACAAAAGCTCTGGTTTTTTATAAAACTTACGTACAATAATCTCTCCCATAGGTATGTTTGTAGTTTAATACTTATTGTAAACCCATAAAACAAGTGTTTTTTGTCGGACTGGTATTGCTCTGGATTATCCTCCCCCCCCCCATTCTGTATATAAAATTAGGTCAAAAAATCAAGATACTGAAATTCAAATAATTTTTTTACAAGAAATACTTTTAAATGCATTAATTTGTATTTATTGTAAAATTTATATAAATAAAAGTCTATATCTGTCATTATTTTTTTCTTTATAGATTTTTTAATTGAATTCTAATCAAAAATAAGTTTTATATGTTTGCACTTAACTCTAAATGATACAATTGTTTGTTTTTGTGACAATTTCTATACTCAAACACCACATATTATATCATATAACTTAAAAATATGGAATTATTGCTATTAGACTTTTTTGTTTTTTTAAGAAGATTTTTTCTATTATTTAGAATTTGTATATAGAAAACGGAGAGAGAGGGATTTGAACCCTCGATAGAGTTTTCTCTATAATAGTTTTCAAGACTATCGCCTTCAACCTCTCGGCCATCTCTCCATTAACTTTCTATTTATGAATAACGATTCTACAATATTTATTGTGCTAGGGCAAATTTCTAATTTAGAGAATAGATATACAGAAATTATTGTTGGTAAGTCGTTATATCTCAAAAAGATAATACTTTGTTATATTTTTAATTGAAAAAAGAAACTGCCTAATAAATGTTTTTCTGTTGAGCCTTGTTGCACAAAAGTATTTTATAATTGATTTGTTGATTAAGTTATTAGCGGATATTAAACAATGCCTAGCTTTGCAGCTCATTAGAAATGTTTTACACGAATGGAATCTTTTTTTATTATAAAATATTGCTCTATCATTGAAACTATGCTATTGGTAATCCAGTATATAACAAGCCCTGATGGAAAACCCCAGAACATAATGGTAAATATTACTGGCATTAAATATATCATTCTTTTTTGCATAGGATCTGATGTTACAGCGGTCATTTTTTGTTGCAAAAACATTCCGATACCCATAATTAAAGGAAGTAGATTAACGTTAAAGGTTCCAATTTGTATGAAATGATCAGCCATAGAAAGGTCTTTTATCCACAAAATCCACCCTTCATTTCTTAATTCATATGTGTTTCTTAACATTGTAAAAAATGCCCAAAAAATTGGCAGTTGCAAAAGCATAGGTAAACATCCACCCAAAGGGTTAACTTTTTGCGATCTGTAAACATTTAACATTTCTACTTGAAGTCGTTGAGGGCTGTTTTTGTATTTTATCTGAATGTCTTTTATTATAGGCTGTATGCGTTTCATTGCTGCGGCAGATTTTAGACTTTTTAAAGTCAAAGGCAAAACAAGAATTTGTACTATAATTGTGATTATTACAATGGTCCAGCCATAATTATGGGTAAGTCGATAAAAAAATGTTAATATTACGAAAGTAATTTTACCAAGAAACCCAAAAATACCAAAATCTACAGTTTTTTCAAGGCCGAGATTATAAGTTTTTAAATATGTATAAGCTTTAGGTCCTAAATAAAAATTTACAGAATATTGCTTTTTGCTTATGCCTTTTGGAATCGCTGTAGAAATATTAATAAAACATGGGTGTTTTTTATCAAGTTTTGAAGATGAGATTTTATAAAAATCCATTGATTTTTCAGGTATAAATGCAACAAGAAAATATCTATTATCTATAGCCGTCCATTTATAAAGCGAAGCAGGTTCAGAAATATTTTTGAGTTTTTTAAGTTTGCTCGGTTTTTTTGCAGTGTAAGCTAAAGCTCTTGTAATAGCTATATTTTCTTTTGTTTCTATGATATCTGATCCAATTCCTGGTCCCCATTTGATATCTATTTGCGGAATATTTACTTCACATGGTTTTTCAACTGTAATGTTTAAATTGTGCATATAAAGATTTGACAGATTATATGTTTTTGTAATCTTCCATCCTTCTTTTGAAATATACTCAAAAACTATTTTATTTTTTGATTTGGAAATTATTTTATAAATTAAATCAGGAAAATTTGCCATAACATATGAAGATGTGTCTTGTAAAACCAAATCTACAAAATGTCCATTCTTTTCTTTGATTGACCAGCTTAATATTGCTGCACCTTTATTTGTTAAAATGGCTTTATAATGTTCATTCTCGATATTGATATGCTCCTCTTTATGCTGATTATCAAACACTGAGTTATTTAATTGTGCATTTTTTACCATAAGTTGCTGCGTGACAGAACTTTGATTTTCTAAATGATTATGATAAATTTCTTTTTCTTGTTGTGGTGCGATAAAAAAATGCCAAACAAAAATTGTAATACCTGATAATATTATGAATAAAATTAAATTTTTCTGCATTGCGATTTCCTTTCATATTGTTTTTTTTTAAACAAGACAACAGGTACGGGATCGATGCCGCCATTGCAAAATGGGTTACAACAAACAATTCTTTTGAATATCAGACAAGATCCTTTTAGTAAGCCATACATTTTTATTGCCTGATAAGCATAAGTAGAACAAGTTGGTTGGAAACGACATCTATGCGGGATAGTATGAAATGTAAATTTATAACACTTGATTAAAAAAAGTACACAATGCTTCATAATGTTACTCCAATTCTTAGCAACTTAGCAATTTTTAATAAGTCTAAAATATTTTTCTTAAGAGTCTTATAATCCAATAGTGCAGTCCTAGTATTGGAAATGAAAATTAAATCTAATCCAGGATATATAAAATGCTTGTTTGTTCTAAAAATTTCTCTTAATCTTCTTTTGACTCTGTTTCTTATAACGGATGTTCCAATTTTTTTAGGCGTAACAAGACCAAGCCTTCTAATAGTTGACACATCGTTTCTTTTATAAGCTAAAATTTTTATATTTTTATTATCGAATCTTAAACCTGTTTTAAATACTTTTTTAAAATCTGTCTGGGAATGTAATCGTTCAAAATATGCAAACGAAAACGCTTTTTTTGAAACACTGTTTTCGCAAAATTTTTTTCTCTGGAAAGGTTTATGCACTGATGGTCTTACGTCCTTTTCTTCTGCGTGCACTTAAAACTTTTCTACCACCAGGTGTCGCCATTCTTGCCATAAAACCTATTTTTCTTTTCCTTCTATTTTTATTTGGCTGAAATGTTCTTTTCATCGTTTTATTCCCCTTTACTGTAACTGCTTTGCAGATCACACCATGGACATATATGACTTTATTATATCTAAAGGTTAACAAGATGTCAAATTAAATATTGTTAACTTAAGCATACAAATATACTATATGAAACATTAATTTTAAACTGTGTTTTATTGTATAATTTAAAAAATTGCTTATATGCCTATTAAAAATGGTAAATTTATTGATGAATAGTAATATTATAAAATGTAAAAAAGAACGATCTAAAATTTCAATTCAAAAAGCCAATTTTACAAGATTGCACATGGATAGAATCATGGGGCAAAGGAAAATTGTTTTAAAATTGCTACAACTTATATATACAATTGTAAGTGTATTTTATGATTAACTGGCCTGAAATTAAAAATTATAGACTTTGAACATAGTTTGGTGAATGATGTTAATATTTATTGTAGTGCTAAGTATTCGGAAACAATAGATATATTTTGATCTGTATCTGTAATAAAATTCATGATAGAAGATTTGTCAACATTTGCTCTGCCAAATATTCCAAATATGAATTGTTAATGTCTTCATATTATACCCTCGTAAACTTAATTATGTTTTAAAAATATAATTAATATCAAATCCATATTCTTTAATTACTTAATAATAAGATTTGTAACTATGAATTGCGTAGGTGTTTTAAAATCGTCATTCACTGAAGATATAAAAGACAATGTATCATATTCTGTTGTATGTGTTATAAAATTCGATTCTTCTGCGTGCCCGTATTTTATGTCCCGTATTTATGGATGGATGGTATGAGAGCAGAATTAAACACAATGATGTTGACATCATGATATCCAAAATGGTTAAATCACTCGTGCGTATGGCAAACTCATAGTTTGCATGGATATCAGATGAGGAAATGAGGGGCGGAAGATGAAATCAATACATGATTATTATGGCGAATTAGTATTTACAAAAAAGGTAATGGAACAGAAGTTAAGCAAAAATGTTTACAGAAAGCTTGTGGCGGCTATTGATAATTTGGAGCCGTTAGATCAGTCAATAGCAAGTGAGGTCGCTCATGCAATGAAGGAATGGGCTCTTGAAAATGATGCAACACATTTTACCCATTGGTTTCAACCCCAGAGAGGCGGTACTGCACAAAAGCACGATTCATTTATAGATTATGGCGAAAATGGAGAAATAGTAGAAAGATTTTCAGCTTTGCAACTTGTACAATCTGAACCGGATGCTTCTTCTTTTCCGTCAGGTGGAATAAGATCGACTTTTGAAGCGAGAGGGTATACGGCTTGGGATCCTACGTCTCCAGTGTTTCTTCTTGAATCAGGCAAAACAAAAACATTAATAATTCCTTCAGTTTTCCTTTCCTGGACGGGTGAAGTTTTGGATCTAAAGACTCCTTTGTTAAGATCTCTTATTGCTCTAAATGAAAAAGTCATAGGTCTTCAAAAACTTATTGGCAATAAAAATGCAAAGCAAATTAAAGTTTTTGCAGGAATTGAACAAGAATATTTTCTTTTATCAAAAGAATTGATGCTATCAAGGCCCGATGTCACAGTTACAGGTAGAACATTGTTCGGCAATAGACCTGCTAAAGGTCAGCAAATGGAAGATCACTATTTTGGGAATATCAAAGAAAATATTTTAGAGTTCATGGAGGATGTTGATCGTGAACTTTACCGTAAAGGTATTCCGGTAAAGACAAGACATAATGAAGTTGCTCCTAATCAATTTGAATTAGCACCTCTTCATCAAGAGGCGAATTTAGCAATAGATAACAATTTACAAATAATGGAAATCC
Organism: Endomicrobium sp.; assembly: GCA_031290575.1. GTDB lineage: Bacteria > Elusimicrobiota > Endomicrobiia > Endomicrobiales > Endomicrobiaceae > Endomicrobiellum. Next base: position 140,178 of record JAITNH010000003.1, read on the forward strand.
TTAAAAAAATTGCAGATAAACATAGCATGGTTGCCATTTTACATGAAAAACCATTTGCAGGTGTCAATGGCTCTGGGAAACATTTTAATTGGTCCATATCTGATAATACGGGTGCGAATTATTTTGAACCGTCGAAATCCCCGTTAAAAAATATATCGTTTCTTTTAGCTATTAGTGCTGTATTGTTCGGTGTAAAGAAATTCGGCGGAATTTTAAGAGCAAGTGTTGCAGATGCAGGTAATGATCACAGACTTGGTGCAAATGAAGCCCCTCCAGCGATAATGTCTGTTTATTTAGGTAAATATGTAAACGAGCTTTTGAATTCAATAGAAAAAGCGAGTACGATAGATGAAAAAGAAGTAAATGAAATTACATTAGGTGTACAAAATCTTCCAAAAGTTAATAAAGATTATTCTGATAGGAACAGAACTTCTCCGGTTGCTTTTACAGGAAATAAATTTGAGTTTAGAGCACTTGGTTCATCTGCAAATCCTTCTGAAGCAGGAACAACGTTAAATCTTATTGCGGCTTATGGATTTAATGAAATATACAAGAGGATTAAAGCCAACGGAAGTAATGGAGATGTAAAGAAGAAAGCCTTAGAAGTGGTAAAGGAAATAATTTTGGAAACAAAAAATATAAGATTTGAAAGAAATGGGTATTCACAGGTGTGGCATAAAGAGGCGATTAGGAGAGGTCTTCCGAATGCAAAAAATACTCCAGAGGCACTAAAGCTTTTTTTTGATCAAGACGTAATAAAAGTGTTTTCAGATTATAACGTATTGACTGAAAGAGAGCTAAAATCGAAAATTGAGATAAAACTTGAAAATTATGTAAAGACAAAAGAAATTGAATATAAGTATGCTATAAAAGTTGTAAATACATTATTGTTGCCTTCAATTCTCAAGCAAATCAATGTTTTGACAAAAACAAAAATGAATTTAAACGATCTTGACGTACAGACGAAAATATTTACTGATGAAATTGAAGTTTTGGTTAAGTTATATGGAGAAATAAAAAACTGTTGTTTTGAATTGGTGGATTTTCTTGCTGCAAATTATGGTGATATTATTATTACAGCGGATAAATTTGCATCTGAGGGTACACGGATTTTTGATAGTTTGAGGGTGAAAGTTGATTTGGCTGAAGATTTAGTTGCGGATGAGTTCTGGCCTATGGCAAGTTATCAAAAACTTTTAAATACTTTTTAGTCTTCTAATTAAATAAAATAGTTAAGAAAAATATATCATAATTAGAAGGTAGATAGGGTGTGGGTGGCTATAGAAATTGTTGTTTTTGTTGGTGTTTTCTTGAAATGGGGGGGGCATGAAGCTGAGAAGATCGTTGCGATTCTATTGTATGGCATGGCAAGTGTTGTGCTAGAACATAGGCAAAATAGCAGTAGTGAAGAGCGAATCAGTTTGGTTTGATATATGAATAAACTCATTTACCAAATAAATATTGTTGCAGTTATATTTTATTGAAGTGTACAGTGAGGATCTGAATGATACGCTATAGATTTTGCTGTGAACTGTGTAGGATATTTTAAGACAATTTGTGTAGTTGGGCTGGTAGATTTTATTGTAATTTTTATATAAGAATAAATAACGCAAATGCGTAAATATGTAGTTATTGTTGCCAGGGTTGTAGTGATTATTTTAGGCTATAAGCTCGAGGAATATAAAGGTACTTTGGTTTGAGATGTTGTGTTTTAACTAATTATGTTTTTTTAATGGAATGCAATTGTACAACATCATATAAAATATAAATAATTAATTTCTCAGTAATCCTAAGTTAGTTTTGGCTGTGGGGGGGGGTGAGGGGTAAATATAGTTGCTATAAATTATAGATTTTTATGTGTGTGCTGCCATCGTCTAGGGGTTTAGGATATCGCTTTCTCAAAGCGAAGATCACGGGTTCAAATCCCGTTGGCAGCGTTTTGTTTCGTATGTTTTAAAGCAATTGGCCATATATGAATAAATTTCCCTTTGTAGCTATATTTTTTTATGACGATAATTGCTTTTAACTTGCTTTAAATTCTCTAATATTTGTATTATTTGTTCTTATTGTGCCGTTTACCTACAATTTACCATCAAATAGTGTTAGTTTTACTGTGTTTTATCTTTTTATAAATTAACATCATTCACTAAAACTCTATTACAGTTATAGTGGTTAAAATTTATGTGAGTATTATATGTGTTAATATTATATTTTGTATAATGCTTGTGCGGAAGAACAATTGGAATATTTAACCATTAAAGAGGCCAGTTTTTGGGCTACAAAATTATATGGGCATTCTGTTTGATATTAAAACAGCCAAACAACAAGGGCAACTTTAAGGAATTTAAAAGAACTTTGTTGAATGGGTGTAGCAATATTTGCAGAAAATAAAAGCAAAATGCATACTTGAAGGATCTTTATAATACCTTATGAGCCAAGGCCTTATGAGATAGATTAGCTGTGGCAGGAATGCTTGATATCAAAAATGAATTGAAAGTAGGTGAAGAGTTTTGGGATTTTTTGAGTGGTGATGGTATTTATAACGATTTGCTAAATTGTTTTGAACGTGTCGGTATTGAACTAACTAATAAGATTGACGATCACTTTAAAAAAAATATAATAAGCAATTTAACCTTATTTTTAATGAAATTTCTATATAAATATTAAATGAAGTAGCTGTTTTCGGTGCAGTGTTATCTAATTCAGAAGCAGTGATGCCATTTTCTGTATGAAGCGGAAGGGGCTATTTAATCAGCTAGGATTGACGTATTAGATAATAAATGAAAAATAAAACAAGTCTCCAGGAAATAAGGTCAGAGATGTAAATTCTCATGAGTAAACAACAAACGAATATGTTGATAAAAAGAAGTTTTTGGAAAGAGACATATGTAATCTAAATAATTGCAATAATATTAGAAAAATGAATGATAACGGATGTTGTATGAGAAGGCTTGATTCAGCAATGTTTCTTAAAAATCTTGCTCTGAAATAAAAATGATATTCTTTTGCGAATTGATGTGATTTACTAAATGCTTATCATGAAACTAATAGTTAAAAAACATTTTATGGTAAAGAAATATAAAAATATTTGAATACAGGATTAATTATTCTTAGATTAAAGTTCATATATTGTTTATCTGGAAGATATTTCATTTAGAAACGCAGTGTGATTTTATTGGTCAGGGATAATCTAAAAGTGAGAAGAGAACTACATATCAAACGCTAAATAAATCTCATTTAACAATTTATAAAATAAAAAAACCAATACGAAATGTTTCGGCAATTCGCCTATTTTGGCGAATCATTTTAAAAGTATAAAACATGCAAATAAAATCAGGTTTTTTGTTTGTTGTGTGAACATAATTTCTAAGTTCGATGTGAAATTAATCTTCGTTTATTTGTAAAATATTCAAAAACTTAAATCTGCTATAAAAACTGCCTTTTAGTGATAGACGTATTTATTTGTGTATGTATATAAAGATCAGCTGAAGAAGTATTGACATGGACATAGCAGTTAAACATCCCCATAATGCTAGAATAATAAGCCTTACACGTGTAAGCAATTTTTACTATACTAAAATCAATAGCAAAAACTAGAATATACATATAAAATTGATATCTAAATTTGTTAAGGAATAAAAATTGTCAAACTCATATGAAATAAGTATAATACGGATGTATTGATTTCGTCTTTGATTTGTAAGATAGTTTTTCAAGATATTTTTAAAGCATTAGTGAATAAGATTAAGTCAAATCCAGTTGGCAAATATTTGTTTTTATAAAATTTAGCGCCCATAGCTCAATTGGATAGAGCGTTTGACTACGAATCAAGAGACTAGGGGTTCGATTCCTCTTGGGCGCAATAATTATTTAATATGTGTAATATTAAATTTTGTGTGTTTAGAGATTTAAGATTATTGGCGAGTGTTTTAGATGAAAATTGTTATCAACAGACTTGTTGCTGTAGTAAAGATACAGAAGTTGAATGTTAATTGCTCGTTGTTTGTGATATCTCTAAGTTAAACATGTTTCTTTTAGGTGTGATAGTTAGAAAGGAATTTTAAACAGTGTATTTATTTAACATGTGGTATAAATGTTGTATTAATTAAAGCAAAATTTTGGATTGTTTCAGTTTTAATAAAACTTATGAAAGTAAAAAAAGAAGTTGATGGTAGATAATACTAGCTATGCGTTTGTATTGTACTACATTTCTGTGTGTACCGATGTAAGTAGTTTTTTTATGTTTGGTGCCTTCATTAGAAGGTAAATATAATTTAAGTTGCTTTTGCTTTCACAGATTTTAGCAATATTTTTTTGAGATCTTATTAAATATTTTGTTGAATTTTGTGGACAAATAGGAGATAGAAATGACATTATGGGAAAAGGTGGAAAAGGCACTGGATACAGTAAGACCTAATTTACAAGCAGATGGTGGCAATGTTGAGTTGATAGATGTTAATGATGAAGAAGGTGTTGTAAAAGTAAAACTTGTGGGCACATGTTGTGGATGTCATATGGCTGCTATAACTTTAGAAAATGGTATTATAAATGCGATTAAACAATTTGTGCCTGAAATAAAAGAAGTGCTGGCTGTATAAGTCTATAAATACTATTATAAATATATGTTAGTGTGTGATATCTCGTATGTAGTTCAAATAGTATTATAAAAGTTATACAGAGGAAATAGGAATGAGTATAAAAGTGCGTGTCCCAGCGACAACTGCAAATTTAGGTCCAGGGTTCGATGTTTTTGGAGCTGCTTTGTCGCTGTACAATGAGTTCGAAGCAGAATATGTACCGAACGCAAAAAAAACGAAATTTATATTGAAAGGAAAAGAAAAAAACAGTCTTATCAAAGGTGATAGGAATCTTGTTTGGCAGGCAATGAAACAGGCATTCGAAGTTCTTGGCGAAACTAAATACAGTTTAAAAAATTTGAATATAACAATCACCACAAGTGTTCCTTTAAATGGCGGTCTAGGTTCTAGTGCTTCGGCTATAGTTGGCGGAATTTCTCTTGCAAATGCTTTATGTGCAAATAAACTTAGTAAATCAGAAATTGCAAACTTGAGCATTAAGATGGAAGGCCATCCAGACAATGTCATTCCAGCTATCTACGGTGGCCTGTGCATATGTAGTAAAGATGAAAGCAGTGATCATGAAACCGTGATAAATATTCCTATTCCAAAGCTTAAAGTTGTTCTATGCATTCCATGTTTTGAGTTGAGAACAAAATATGCTAGGCAAATTTTACCCGAGTGTGTAGATTTGAAAGATGTAATTTTTAATATATCGAGAGTTGCACTTCTTACAGCTGCTTTTTATTGTGCAGATTACTTACTGCTAAGACAAGCCATGCAAGATAGAATTCATCAACCGTACAGAGGGAAAATCATTCCTGCTATGAATGAAATCCTGGACACGGCACTATCTGCTGGAGCATATGGAGCATTTCTTTCTGGCTCAGGCCCTACTGTTGCGGCTTTATGTGATAATAAAGATTCGATAAATGTTAAAACGGCTATGATAAAAAGATGGAAAAAAGAAAATGTTTCTACAAAATCTTATATATTAGACTTTGATGGAAAAGGCATTTTAAGAATATAATAAAATATTATTTTGCATGTAATATTTTGGAGGAAGTCGAGATGGCTCTAGTAGTAATGAAGTTTGGTGGATCTTCTGTAGCAGATGCTGATAAAATGAAACTTGTTGCCGGGAAAATAATAGCAAAAAAGAACGCAGGTAATAAAGTTGTTGCTGTGATTTCCGCTCCCGGGGATACAACTGATAACTTGCTTAAAATGGCAGATAAAATTACAGCCAATCCACCTGAAAGAGAGATGGATATGTTGCTTGCAACCGGGGAAATGATCTCTATTTCACTTCTTGCTATGGCGATTTATTCGATGGGTGAAAAAGTAATTTCTATGACAGGTCCACAAGCGGGAATTTTATCAGACATTAATTATACACGAGCAAGAGTAAAAAAAATCAATCCAAAAAGGATCAGAATAAAACTTGCAAAAAACAATATTGTTATAGTTGCAGGATTTCAAGCTTTAAATCATAAAGGTGATATTACTACTTTAGGCAGAGGTGGGTCTGATTTAACTGCTGTTGCTCTGGCTGCCGGTTTGGAGGCTGATTCTTGCGAAATATATTCTGATGTGGAAGGTATATATACAACCGATCCAAGAGTTGTAAAAGATGCAAAAAAATTAGATTACTTGTCTTATGATGAGATGCTTGAAATGGCGGGATCAGGAGCACAGGTATTGCAGTCAAGAAGTATAGAAGTAGCAAAAAAATTTGGAGTTGAAATACACGCAAAAAGTACTTTTAGTGAAAAAGATGGAACAGTAATAACGAGTGAAGAAAAAATCTGGGGGGAGCGAATGGAAGCATTGCTAGTTTCAGGGGTTGCCTTTGATAAAAATCAGGTAAAATTTACAATAATAGATTTACCCGGTGTTCCCGGAGTTGCTGCAAAAATATTTGGAAGCCTTGCAAAAATTGCTATAAATGTAGATATGATTGTTCAATCTGCAGCTGTGGATAAAAAAAACGATATTTCATTTACTGTAAGTAAACAGGAAATGAAAAAAGTACGTATGGAGCTTGATAAAATAGTTTCTGGATTTAAGGATGTAAAAGTTGTCTATGATGAACATGTTGCAAAAATTTCTATTGTAGGCATAGGAATGAAAAGCAACGCTGGCGTTGCTGGGAAAATGTTTGAGATCCTTTTCAAAAAAAATATAAATATTGAAATGATTTCCACCAGCGAAATTAAAATATCATGTATTGTTGATGAATTAGATATGATTAAGGCAGTTGAGGCGTTACATAAAGGATTTGGACTTTCTAGAAAAAACTAGAGATGTTTGTGCTAATTTAAAAAGTTTTGCTTTAATAGAATTGTAGGTAACGATTGTCGTACTTTTAATTTTTGGTATTATTGTATATTTCTGTTTCTAGGAATTATATAAAGAAGAGGATCGTTGCACAGAATAGTGGGATTTCTAGTAAATTTTCGTTAAAAAAATTAAACAGATCTCATACAGCGTGCTAAAGGAGGCTACATAATCAAAATATTGGGTAATTATTAAAATGCAAACAGCAAACTAATCATGGTGTCATAGAAAAAATGTATAAAATGTTTGTTAAAAACAAAGTTAGAATGATAAATATGAATTTTATCTTGCGGGGTGATGTGTGTAATAACCTTAATTGTACATGTTGTGCGAAAGGGTATTTGATATTGCTAATTATAAGGTTGGTTAAACCACAAATCTTAAGATTGGGTTCCTTCTAAAATTGTAAACGTATAATTGGTCATATGAGTTGTATGAAGGTTAATGATTTATTTGTGTATATTAAATAAGCATGTTGATGTTTTTTTAAAAAGTATATAGATTAAGTAAGATGCGTTCCCGTGTTTGCTGTAAAAATTGAGTGTTATGTTTTTGTAATACTAAAGAAATTTTAGAAATTTATCATAAAATTTCTTTTTGCGATAAGAATATATATTGTGTATTATTGCAATTCAAAACATTGTACTTATACTAAATGTAGTCTGTGAGTTGATCATTTTCTATCAAAATAATGCTGACTTTGTTATGAGAAATAGAATATCTTTTAGATTTTACCGAAAATTTAATGTGTAGTGAACAAGAATCAACTTTCATGTTTTTATTATTCATAATTGATTGTATATTATAAAGTATACATTTGTTAAAAATGATAGTGCTATATAATGGTTTTCGTTTTTTTAATAAATTTAAAATTGTATTTGGCATTGGTTTTTAATTAAATGATTTTTTTGGTAGGATTATCTTATTATGGCGAAACAATCATCAAAGATTAGGACAGAATTTTTGGAATTTTTTAAAAACAGTGGTTCCACGATTGTTCCGTCGGACTCTCTTATTCCTGCTGGAGATAAGACGTTGCTTTTTACTTCAGCAGGGATGGTTCAATTTAAACAGCATTTTTTAGGTCATAGTAAAGATTCTTTTACAACTGCCGCAAGTTGTCAAAAATGTTTTAGAACATCAGATATTGAACAAGTTGGAGTGACCACGAGGCATCTGACATTTTTTGAAATGTTGGGGAATTTTTCTTTTGGGGACTATTTTAAAAAAGAAGCAATTGAATGGGCGTGGAAATTTTTAACAAAGAATATAATGTTGCCAAAAAACAAATTATATGTAACTGTTTATAAAGATGATGATGAAGCTGTAAAAATTTGGAAGAAGATTGTTCCTGAGAATAGAATCATAAGAATGGATGAAGAAACAAATTTTTGGAATATGGGTGTTACAGGCCCCTGTGGTCCTTGTTCAGAAATTTTAATAGATTTAGGTTCAGATATGAGTTGTGGTAAGCCCACGTGTGGTTATAATTGTAATTGTGGCAGGTATCTTGAAATATGGAATCTTGTTTTTACGCAATTTAATAGACAGCTTGATGGTTCTTTAAAAAATCTCCCAAGTAAAAGCATAGATACAGGTATGGGACTTGAAAGAATTGTTGCTGCTGAAAACAGTAAAAAGAGTATTTTTGATACTGATCTATTTATGCCAATAATTGAAAATGCGGCTGATATTTTAAAAATAAAAAATGAAGGTAAAAACAGATCAAAACTTAGAATGATTGCAGATCATTCAAGAGCGGTAACATTTTTAATTTCTGACGGGTTATTACCATCAAACGAAGGAAGGGGATATGTTTTAAGAAGAATTTTGAGACGAGCTTTACGTCAGGGCAAACTCTATGGCCATAATAAACCATTTATCAATGAACTTACTGCAATGGTATTTAAAATTATGGAGCCATCTTATCCTGAGCTTTCTTCAAAGTTTAGTAATATAAAATCTATTATAAAGATAGAAGAAGAAAATTTTTTAGAAAAACTTGATTCTGCTTCTGTAATGGTTTCAAAGGTTATAGGCTCTTATAAATCTAAAGGTACAGATCTTGTTGATGGTAAAGAAGTTTTTAAGCTTTATGATACTTATGGATTTCCTTATGATTTAACAAAAGAGATTATCTTAGAAAATGGCCTGATTATTGATGAGTCTGGTTTCCAGTTTGAACAAAAGAACGCTCAGGCAAGATCTCGGGCATCTTGGAGCGGTTCAGGTGCGAATGATATGACACTTTATTCGGCATTATACAAAATAACAAACGATACGATTTTTACAGGGTATGAAAAATATATAAGTGAAGGCAGGGTTTTGAATTTATTAAAAGATGGCAAAAAAATTGATAAATTAAAAATCGGAGATAGTGGTGAAATTCTCCTATCACAATCATCTTTTTATGCACAATCTGGCGGACAAAGTGCTGATAGAGGCAAAATATTAAACGGTACTTTTGAGTCTATAGTTATAGATGTTTTGAAACCTATTGGTGGTTTATTTGTTCACAAAGTAAAAGTTTTGAAAGGTTTGCTGCAGATTAACGATGTGGTGTCAACAATTATAGATATTGAACGTAGAAAACAGATTACAAGACATCACACAGCTACGCATATTCTTCATAGGGTACTTCGTGAATTTTTTGGAAAACATGTTGTTCAGTCCGGTTCTTTTGTAACAAACGATTGTTTGCGTTTTGATTTTACACATTTTTCTTCAATAAAAGATAAGGATTTGGTTAAAATAGAAAAGAAAATAAATTATATTATAAGAACAAATTCGGTGGTATATATTGAAAATATGAATATAGCTCAAGCTCGTGATCTTGGCGCTATAGCGTTGTTCGGAGAAAAATATGGTAATATTGTAAGAACTGTTTCTATAAAAAATGAAGATGGTAACGATAATTATTCAATTGAATTGTGTGGCGGAACACATGTCAATAAAACTGGAGATATAGGTTTTTTAAAAATTGTATCTGAATCTTCTATTGGTACAGGCGTAAGACGTATCGAAGCGGTTGTTGGTGATGCTGCAGAGGATTATGTTTTAAAAGGAGAAGAGACTGTTATTAAATTAACTGAGATATTAAATGTTTCAGAGGATAACCTTGTAAAAAAAATCAAAAAATATGTCAATGATTACAACAAACTCGAAAACAAACTAAATATATTAAACGAGAAATTAATATTAGGGGAAATAGATTCTTATATTAGGCAAATTGAAGAAATCAATGGAATAAAGTTTTTATATCTATTAATTGATAATATGGATGCAAAAACTCGTTTGTACATATCAGATCGATTAAAAGAGAAGATGAAATCCATTTTATTATTAATAATTTCAAAAAATGATGGCAAAGTATCGTTTTTAGTGTCTGCTACAGAAGATTATATACAGCAAAGAGGTATCGATTCCGGGGAAATTGCAAATGTTTTCGCAGTAGCTACAAATGGTTCTAGCGGAGGTAAGTCAAATTTGGCCCATGGCGGTTCAAAAAATTTGTTAAAACTAGAAGAAGCTATAAAAAATATACGACAATATATAGAAACAAAATAAAGTTGTTGAGTTTCATTTTTTTATAAATCAATTTTAGTATTTTGCTATAATCGGACATTATTATGTCAAAGTATGTTTACATGTGTTGTTTTCAACAATATACATATGTATTGCGTGGTGTGTTTATTCTATCTTTGTGTGCTCCCATAGCTCAATTGGATAGAGCACTGGTTTCCGGGGCCGGTGATTCCGGTTCAAGTCCGGATGGGTGCAGTTTTAATTATATATATCTGCATAGTGTGGGTTTATTGTTGCAGGAGACAAGATATTTGTCTTTGTGTTATTACAAGAGATTATGTTCAATGATGAATCAATTTAGTATACCGTACCCTCTTTTGGAGAAATGTGCTGTAAACAGAAATATCAATAAAAAGATTTTTCAGAGTTGCATATGAAATATTTGTTGATAGTAGTATTTATATGAAATAAGACTTACCGATAAATACAAAAAATGTATCAGATATAATTTTCTTTTAAGTTGCATTTTATAACGTCTTTTCTATCAAAATTGTCTTATTAGTTAATTAAATAATGTGGGGTGATGGTGTTAATGATATTGACGATTTACTTGAAACAATATTGCATTTTCAAAAAACAGAGAGGTATATAACTATAAATCATTGTTACACTAACAGATATATCCGTATATATAGTTCGTGAAAAGTATTGTAATTTTTGAACTATGCTGTTGATGTTTTAACAACTATAAAAATATTGAAATTTTAAACTTCTTAATAAGGTTGTTGTGTGATATATTACTAACATAGACTATTTTGGCAATAAAATGGTTTTTAAGTATTCAAGAATTAAGAATACGTTAAAGTAAATTAGTTTGGCTTTAAAGAGTGAAAACATTTTGCACAGTTTAATGTTGCATGTCATTTTTGCATATAAGTTAAGTAATTCCATCATCAATTCATTTTTTTGACAAAGGATAATATAGTCTTGCTGATTGTCTTGAAGGATTGTGATATAGAATTTATAGTACTATACATGGATTTTTCGTTTTTTTGCACTTTTATTGTATTGATTAAAATTTATGGCCTATATTTTTGGTAAAAACCTAATAAAATAAAAGAAAACATGCTGATAAATGATATTAAAGATATCAATTTAATATTATTTTAGTGTGTATATAAGAAGTTAGGTATTATATTGTAAATTTGACAAAGGTTTTATTGCAATGTAGATGTTTTTGTTGAAAAAATTATTTTGAGATAAAAGTAAATAAATTGGATTTTGTTTTAGCAGGTATAAATAAATCTTTATAGATAATAGGAAATTTTGGAGATTCAATGAAAAGTGTAATAATATTGATAATTACAGGTCTATCTTTATGACAAGATATGCTTTAAGAAAATTAAAGATTATGATGCATGAGAATGGACTTAAGTCTATTTTGATTAATAATCGGAGTGATTTTATAGCATCACTGTTTGTTTATGTAAGAGTAGGTTCTGTGAATGAAAAATTATCACAATTGGGGATTTCTCATTTTTTAGAACATTTAATGTTTAAAGGCAGTAAAAATTATTCTGTAAATTTAATGATTAGGAATATTGAAAGCATGGGTGGTGAGATAAATGCTGCTACATCAAAAGAATATACTATGTATTATATGAATGTTCAAAAAGACTATTTGGAAAAAGGCATAATGATGCTAGGTGATACTATGCAAAACCCTATTTTTCCGCAAAATGAAATTGATATAGAAAGGAAAGTTGTTATTGAGGAAATCCGTAGGTATTATGATAATCCTAGGGCAGTTCTTTATGAAAAATTTTATGAAACCATTTATGCAGAAAGCTTTTTAAAAAACAGTGTTATAGGCACATCACAGATTATTGCAAATATTTCCCGTGAAGAGATATGTAGTTATTACAAAACACATTATATACCTGCAAAAATGATCGTTGTTGTATCTGGCAATTTTAGTGAATCTACAGTAAAAAAAAATATAAATGAAACTTTTGGAAGGTTTGAAAAAAGTACTTTGCCTGCTGAACCTTCACTTATTGAGAAAGTTCATAATGGTAAAGATGTGATTGAATATGGTAGAATGAAAGTAGGGCAAATGCTTACAGGATTTTTAGTTACTAATATAAATGAAAATGATATTTATGTTGCAAATTTAGCTGTAAGTGTTTTAGGTGTTGGCAGAAATTCGAGATTATATAGAATTCTTTACGAAAAAAAGCATCTGGTTTATTCAATAGGTGCTTTTTTTTCAATAGGGAAAGGTACTGGAAATATATGTATCTCATCTGTTTTTGATTCTAAAAATATTGAAGAAATAAAGAGTGAAATCAAGAATCAAATTGAATCTATTATTGATGATGGAATTACTAAAGAGGAATTAAAAAGATCAAAGCTGGTAGTAAAAACAGATTGGTATTTTTCTCTAGAAACCTCTTTTGATATAGCAGAGCTTTATGGATTTTGGCATTTGATGGGTATTCCGGAATTTATGATTAAATTTATTAAAAAGATAGATGTTATAACGATTGATGATATTAGGTATTTTTTTAAAAAACATTATTTGCCTGAAATAATTTCCAATGTTGCTTTATTGCCAAAAACACGAAGTTATATTTGTAGATGAAAAAGAATATTTATTGATAAGTTGTGCTTTTTTATTTCAAATTATATTTTGCTAAAAGAATTTTGAGGATATAATGGAAAAGTTTGTATTAAAAAACAATGTTAAATGTGTGTTCAGTAAAACAAGTTGTATTAATGTTATTTCAATGAGAGTTTTTACATCAGTTTCTGTTATAAATGAAACTTTTGACAATGCAGGAATATCATATCTTACATCAAAACTTATGACGCACTCTACAACAAATCGTTCTGGTGATATTCTTATAAAAGACATGGAAAATATTGGTTCAGAGTTGTCCAATGAAACAAATTTCGATATTTCTGGAATTGATATAACTTGTCTTTCTAGATATTTTGATCGAGCCTTAGAGCTTCTTTCAGATGTAGTTTCACATCCCCTGTTTGACGAGAAAGAATTGTTATTTGAAAAACAAAATGTTATAGCTGCACTTAATTTACGTAAAGACAATATAAGTACAATAGTTCATGATGAGTTCATAAAATTGTTTTATAACAATACTTCTTATTCATTGCCTATTTTAGGTACAAAAAAAACTGTTTTGAAGATTGCCAGAAAAGATTTGTTAAAATGGCATAAATATTCTTATAATGCTTCAAATATTTTGATTTCAGTTGTTGGTAGTATAAATGTGAAGTTATTAAAACAATCATTGGAAAAATATTTTTCATGTATTCAAAATGGCATAAAACCTGAAAGAGCTGTTTTTAATATACAGCATTCGAAAACTATAAAAAAAAAAATTAAATGTAAATTTAGTCAGGCATATATATATACAGGGTTTCCTGCACCTTCTCTTGACAGCAAGGATTTTGTGCCAATTAAAGTCGCTAGATATGTTTTAGGTGGACGAATGATGAGCAGGCTTTTTGTAGAGCTTAGGGAAAAACTAGGACTTGCCTATGAATTGAGTGCAGTGTATCCTGAAAGAAGAGGAGAAAGTTATTTTGCAGTTTATATGGGGCTTGATAAGAGAAATGTTGATTTAGCATTAAAAAGTATAAATAAGATTTTAAAAGATTTTTGTGCTATAAAAGTTTCTGATCAAGAATTGAAAGATGTAAAGGCATATATGAAGGGCATTTATGTTATGGATAGGCAGACTGTAAGTAAAAAATCTGCTTATTATGGTTGGCTAGAGCTTGTTGGGCGTGGTTGTGAATATGAAAAAGAATATCTTAAGAATTTGGATAAAATTACAGCAAATGATCTAATTAATGTTGCGAATAAAATATTTTCACGCAAATCTGTTAGCGTAATTATGAGTCCTGATGTCTAATAAAACATGCACTTGGTTTTTACAATTGAATAAACTTATTGAAAAAATTAACAATTTATCACAAGATTTTGATGTTTATGCTGTAGGTGGGTTTTCAAGAGATTTGCTTTTAAAGCGTAAATGTAATGATATTGATTTAGTTGTGAATAGAAATGCTTTAGAGTACTCTGAGAAAATTGCAGGATTATTTAAAACAAAATTTATTACTCTGGACGATGTAAACAAAACGTATAGGATAATACTTAAAAACAGTGTTTTTGCGAATATAGACATATCTTTACTTAACGGTAAAATAATAGAAGAAGATTTGCAGAACAGAGATTTTACTGTTAATGCGATAGGTTTTAATTTAAAAAATTTTGTAGATTTTAAAAAGCATATTATTTTAGCCGATAACAACGCATTGAGGGATTTAGATTTAAAAGTAATAAATACCGTTTCTTCCAAATCGTTTGTGCTAGACCCTGTAAGAATTTTGAGAGCTTTTAGATTCTCTGCTGAATTGAATTTCAATCTTTCAAAAGAAGCACTAGATCAAATTAAACAAAATATAGGATTTATAATCAAAGCTGCCCCTGAGAGAATAAGAAATGAACTGTTTAGAATTTTAGCTGTAAAAAACTCTACAAAATTAATTGCCGATATGGATAAATATGGATTACTTTCTGAGATTTTTCCGGAAATAAAAAAAATGAAAAAAGCTAATAAAAAATACTACTATCATTCTAATGGTCTTTTTCAGCATTCTTTTGAGACCATGCAATCAGTGGAAAATATATTAAACAATTTAAAAAAATATTTTCCGTTAAGTTATACAGATATTCAAAAACATTTTGATAGTGGCGATTTTTTTTCTGAATATATTAGCAGGTCGGGACTATTAAAATTTACAGCATTGTTTCACGATAATGCAAAACCAGAAACAGCAGAATTTAGAAATGGCAAAATGCATTTTTTTAAACATGAAGAATATGGAGCTAAAAAAATGAAAGCAATTATGGATTCTCTTAAGTTTAGCAAAAAAGATATTGAATTTTCAACATCTTTAATAAAAAATCATATGCGTCCATCAACTTTAACAAGAAACAATATAGTTACAAAAAAAGCGGCTTTGAGATTTTTTAGAGATATTGGCGATAAGACCGTGGATTTGCTTGTTCTTTCAACATCTGATTGGTATTCTTATAAAAAATTAAAGGTTTTTTCTTATAAAAAATTAAAATTTCAGGAGAAACATGTTAGAAATCTTTTAAAATATTATTTTGAATTAAAAAATACAAAACCTTTACCAAAGATCATTGATGGTGATATAATAATGAAAAAATTTCATTTAAAACCAGGGCCGTGGATAGGAGAACTTTTAAAAATTGTTATTCAGTCACAAGAAGAAAGAAAAGTATCTAATATAGATGAAATATTAAAGCTAATTTTTTCAAAATTGACACAAGTTAAGAAAAAATATAGAATATGATACGTCGTGTTGGTTAGGTGTAAATATAGTTCTACTTAATTATCCTATTTAAATTATGTATTCGTTTTTTTGCGGGCGTAGTTTAGTGGTCAAATTCAAGCTTCCCAAGCCTGAGATGTGGGTTCGATTCCCATCGTCCGCTCTTGATCATGCAGTTTAATTATGGATACGATGAGGATAAATAAGTGTTTTTTAGGTGTTAAAATAGAGAGTTAAACATTGAGTTGAAATTTATAAGTGATATAATAACTGTAGATGTTGTAGGTTAATGCTGGTGCCCTGTCTGTATATAAGTGTATATTCTCTCAGTAATTTTTTTATAATAGCCCGATGATGAGTTTTGTTTTTGTAAAAATCTAATTGGTTTGTAAAGTGTTGTTGAATTTTTGTTGTTTATAATCATGTGGATATAATTTTTAGTGAATAAAGGGACAGGTTTTGAAAGATGAATAAAAAAACTTATTTACCAAAACAAGAAGCAATTGAAAGAAAGTGGCATTTAATAGATGCAAAAGAAAAAGTTTTAGGAAGACTTGCTGTTGAAATATCTGAACTTTTAAGAGGTAAAAATAAAGTTTTCTACACAAGCCATATAGATTGTGGAGACTTTGTAGTTGTTATAAATGTGAGCAAAGTTGTTCTGACTGGGAAAAAGCTTGATCAAAAGACGTATTTTACATATTCAGGATATCCCGGCGGAGTGAAGCTGACACCTTATTCTATTTTAATGGTTAAGAGCCCTGAAAAGGCCTTGTTTGCTGCAGTTAAGGGAATGCTACCTAAGAATAAGCTTGCCGATAGACAAATGAGAAGATTAAAAGTATTTAGATATAATGAGCATGTACATAGTGCACAATTGGGTAGTGTCAGTAAAATAGAGGAGAAAAAATGAGCAAAGTTTCTTATTTGTGTGTGGGACGCAGAAAAAATGCTGTTGCTAGAATAAGAATCTCTAATGGTAATGGTAAAGTTATGATAAATGACAGAACCATTGATGAATATTTTGGTGGTTTAGAAAGATTAAAAAAAATAGCTATGAAACCTATGAATGTTTGGGAAGGTGTTAAGGGTTATGATTTTTGTGTAACTGTATGTGGCGGTGGAGTAAGTGGACAGGCAGGTGCTATAAGCCATAGTTTGGCAAGAGCTGTTTTAGATCTCAATGGGCAATCAAAAGCAATGTTAAAGAAGGAAGGTCTTTTAACAAGAGATTCTAGAATGGTAGAAAGAAAAAAGCCTGGAAGGCCAAAAGCCAGAAAGCGCTTCCAGTTTTCAAAACGCTAAGCATTAGACTATGTTTTTGCTCTGTAAAATATTATATTGCTTTAGGAACATGTCACAATAGAGCATGGTGTTGTTGTGTAGTGTGAACTGATCTATATAAGAATGTTAGTGTAAATTGAAGAGATATGCTATTTATATAGTATATCTCTTCAATTTTGTCTTGTCTTTTGTTGGCTATGTTTATAATTTTACTTTGTAGAATTGGGTTAATAGCAAGCTATGTAATAGGCATTTTATTTACAGATAAATCATTAAAAAACTTAATTAATTATTCGTTTTTGGGAGCATATTTTGAGGTTGTTGAAATGGTTTTAACTGTTTTTTCAGATTTAATAAATTTTGATTTCAGAACATTTATTGCTACAAGTATTTACATAACTTTATCGCTAGCAACAAGCATACATATATTGTTATATAAGGATGATGTTAAAAGTTCAACGGTATGGATAGCTCTTGTTTTTTTATCTCCGTTTATTGGAACAATATTGTATATTTTTTTAGGTATTAACAGGGTAGGAAGAAAGGGTATCCGTTTAAGAAAAAATAATAATATGTATGAAAAATATCCGTCAAAGATAATAAAAAATATTTTTGAAAAAGTTCCTATAAATTATAAACAATTTATAATGTTTGGTCATAATGTGTATCATAAAAATTTCGTTTTTGGAAATTTTATAGAACCTTTGCAAAATGGTATTGAAGCCTATCCCGAAATGGTGAAATCTATATGCTATGCGAAAAAAGAAGTATTGATTTCAAGTTATATTTTTGATTACGATCATGAAACAAATAAATTTCTTCAAGCTTTTGAAATTGCTATAAAAAATGGGGCAATTGTAAAAATTTTACTTGACGGTATAGGTACTTTAAAATTTTTTCATCGGTCAATAGAGAAAAAATTGGCAAAAATTAAAGGGTTAGAATACGGTGTGTTTTTGCCGCCACATATTCCGGTATCATTGCCTTTTGTAAATTTAAGAAATCATAGAAAAATTATGATAATAGATGGAGAAATAGCTTTTTTTGGTGGGATGAATCTTTCTCAAAGAGATGTTTTAATTCATGATTTTAAAAAAGGCATTTTAGATCTTACATTTAAAATTAAAGGTCCTGTTATAAAGCAAATATCCGAGGTGTTTGAAGATGATTGGGAATTTGCTACTGGAAAAAGAATACAATCTTTATCTAGAATTTTACATAATGTTGAAAAAGGAACAATTGCTTCTAGAATAATTCCCGATGGTCCTGATAATAAGGATAGAATAATTGAACTCATTGTTCATGGTGCAATTAATGCTGCAGCAAAAAAAATTTTAATAGTGACTCCTTATTTTTTGCCTGAAAATAATATTCTAACAGCTATTGAAATGGCCGCGATGCGAGAGGTTGATGTTGAAATAATAATCCCTCATAAAAGTGATTATGGTTTCATTAATCGAGCAGTTGAGCCTAACTTCTTACGTTTAATTAATTGTGGTGTAAAAATTTATCGTACACCGCCTCCTTTTGATCACAGTAAGATTTTTGTAGTTGATAATGAGTGGATTTTTGTAGGTTCTGCAAATTGGGATGTAAGAAGTTTTAAATTAAATTTTGAATCTAATATAGAGATATTCAGCAAGACTCTTGCAAAAAAACTTATAGATATCGCTGAGTCAAAAAAAAATAGAGCAAAACTTACAACGGCCAATGAATGCAAGAAGTTACCGTTTTTAAAACGTGTTAGGAACAACGCATATCGATTATTGACACCTTATGGTTAATTATTAAATGTCATATAGATTTTTTGTTTCTGAAGAACAATAAGATATGAATTCTCGTTAGATGTTTAGGAGAAATATAAAAAATACATGAATAAGATAAAAAAAAACCAATACACAAATATTTTAGGCTGGTCTATATCACGTTATGATAGATTTTTAAACTGTAAACGACAATATTTTTATGATTATTATCCAAAGTTTGATAATGATGTTCCTTTTGAAAAACTTCAGTTTTTAAAAAAATTAACATCTAAAGCTTTGGAAGTTGGGACCATTGTACATGATATTATAAGAGATATCCTTAAGAGATATCAAATAACTATAAAACCTATAAATAAGAATAAATTTTTTAAATATTCTTTTGATATGACTAAAAGATACTGTAATTCAAAATTTTTTTTTGAACATTATTATAATGGCGAATTTATTTCATTATCCGAGATTTATATAAAAGTTAAAAATATATTGGAAAATTTTTTTAATAGTTCAAGATTTGCATGGATTGAAAAGAGTGCTGTGTCGCAAAGTTCCCAGTGGGTTATAGAACCTGAAGGTTTTGGTGAAACCATGATAAAAAATTATAAAGCATTTTTCAAAGTGGATTTTATATTTCCTATAATTAATAAACTATATATTATGGATTGGAAAACAGGGAAAGTTAATGCAAAGAAACATTCAAAACAATTAACAGGTTATGCTCTTTGGGCACATTATTATTTTGGTAAGAATATTAATGATATTGTGCCTATAATAGCTTATCTTTATCCCAAATATAATGAGTTAGATGTTCAAATTAGTGATTTTTTGATTTTAGAATTTATAAAAACAGTAATAGCTGAAACGAAAGATATGTATGAATATTTAGTAAATATAGAAAAAAACATACCTAAAGACAAAAAATATTTTCTATTTACAGATAATTTATTTTTTTGTAAGTATTGCAATTACAAGGAAGTTTGTCCTAAAATTAAATCTTAAATTCTTAAAAATTGCAATTGATTCGCGATTTTTTTGATTTTTTTGTTTGTTATATTTACAAGTGTTCTATATATGAGGTATTTATTTTTCGTGTTTTGTAAAAAATATTAATTTTTGCATCTTGTGTCGAAGTTTTATGAGAAGTTTATTTTCAAAATAAATCTTTCTAATAAAAATAAAAATCTTCATTTATTTTTTTAATGAAATATTGATTTTTTATCATAATAGGTGTATTTTTTATGAATTTTGATTAGAATGTTTTTATGCCTGAATCTGAAATTCTTTGGTTATTGTTTATGAATTATAAAATATACTTTTCAAAAATACAAAGAAAATAACTTGAATAATATTACTGCCAATATTTATATAAAATTTTATTTTCTGCTTTTGAATACTTGTGTTGTATAATACAATAAATTGTTATTTTTATGTTATTTTATTTGTAAGCTATTGTTTTAATTGCATTATTAATCTTAATTGTATTTTACGCACCACGTTTACTAGATTGGATATTATTAAAAGCATGAAGAGGAACTGTTATGATATTAATTTCAATTTTAGCTTTTTTGTTTGGACTTGCTGTAGGTAGTTGTTTTTTTATTGTCAAATGTATGCCTATATTAAAAGATAATGCTGCAAAGGAACAAAAAATTAATGATTTAACGGATAATATTAAAACTCAGGCAAATCTTGGCAACAATATACGAATGGAATTCGAAAATATTGCATCAAAAGTACTGGAAGGGAAAAACATAAAAATTGCAGATTTAAATAGAGCTTCTTTGGAAAATGTTATGTCTCCATTTAGAATAAAAATCGACGAATTCAAAAATAAAATTGACAATTTTCAAATTTATGAAGCTGAAAAAATGGCAGAATTACAAAAAGAGCTTGAAAGGTTGATAAATCTTAATAAGCAGGTAAGCGAGGAAGCAAATAATCTTGCAGGAGCATTGAAAGGCGAAAATAAACTTCAGGGAATATGGGGCGAATTAAGTCTTGAGAGAATTTTTGAATATGTCGGGATGATCGAGGGTGTAAATTATACGTCACAGAAACAATTTCAAGATGATAGTGGAAAGAAAATCCCAGATTATATAGTAAATTTGCCTGGTAAAAAACATATTATAATAGATGCAAAAGTTTCGCTTAGTGCCTATGAAAAATATAGCAATTCGCAAAATAAAGAATATAAGAAAATTTATTTAAAAGAACATTCTGCAAGTGTAAAAAAACATATTGATGAACTTATTATAAAGGATTACACAAATTTGCATAGTTTTAATCATCCAGAATATGTTTTAATGTTTGTACCAATAGAAAAAGCTATTTCGTTTGCTTTATTGGATAAGCCTGATCTTGTTGCTTATGCATTTAGAAAAAATATTGTAATAGTTACACCTTCGACTCTTTTGGCTACATTAAAAACTATTGAATATATGTGGCGTCATGAACATCAGAAAAAAAATGTTTTAGAGATAGCACGTCAAGGAGGAAGCCTTTATGATAAATTTGTAACTTTTGCAGAAACTTTATTGGAAGCAGATAAAAAAATATTAGAAGCAAAAGTTAAGATACAGGAAGCTATCAAAAGGCTTACTTCTTCTGATAAAAAAGATGACAGTATTATAAAAAGAATACAAAAATTAAAAGAGCTTGGATCAGTAACAAAAAAAGAAATGCCTGAAAAACTATTAAAAACTATAGAGTAAAAATAGGAGAAAGTAATGAGTGATTGTACTAATAAACAATCGACAAAAATGACAATGTGTAAAAATGAACTCCAAAATAAAGCTTTAGAATTAAAAAATGAACTCCAAAGACAAAATTTAAATGTCCTATTTAATGACAGTTCTTTTAGAGATTATCTTGTAAAACTTACAGTTAGTGTGGATGGTAAATTAAAAGGTTATTTATTGTTATACTATAAACCTACAAAAAATACTTTTTCTTTGAGAAGGCAAATAGAAGATTTGGCTGTGGATTGTCTTATTGATTTTTTATGGAACAAACTAAATAATTCAGATATATACTCTTTAGAAAGTGGTATTTATGAGGCTTTTGTTGATGGTTCATATATCTTAGGTACTACAGGGTATGGTGCTGTTATTTATTTGGGCAATGAGATAAAAACTGAGATTTCAGGAACCATATCAGATGTTCAGTTTAGGCAATTCGGAGGAGAATTAAAATCCGTTATTGAGACACTAAAATGGTGTGGTGAAAATAGTGTTAAAAAAATAAGAATTAATTATGATTACGAAGGAATAGAAAAATTTGCACTAGGAAAATGGAAAGCAAAAAATACTCTTGCGATGGAGTATACACATTTTATTCACAGAACACAAACTAAAATTGAATGGAGACATATAAAAAGTCATACCAGTAATATAAAAAATGACAGAGCAGATTTCCTGGCAAAAAAAGCTGCAACCACAAATAAGATACCTAATAAAACATTATTCTATCGTATCAAAAAGGCGTAAAAATTTGTAAGTTTTCCATGTTTTTAATTATATTTATAATTGTGTTTTTGTGTGATATTTTCTATGTTATAAAATAAAAATTATTATCTGAAAACAACATATTTCAAAAAATATACTATGTGTTTATGGAAAATACTGTGTATTTTATATAGAAAGTATAGCAATATTAGTCTAAATTGATAAATATTTAATTTTATTGTAAAATACGAATCTAATTTGGAGTGGCTGTTAAGAGGAGTATAATGTTAAATACGCAAACGAAATTATTTGCAATCTTAGGATATCCCATAAAGCATTCTTTTTCACCGCAAATGCAAAATGGATGGTTTCAAAAAGAAGGATTAAATTGTGTTTATCTTGCATTTGAACCGGAACCTAAGAACCTTGAAAGAACTATCGAAGCTTTAAAAACTCTTAATTTTTATGGATTAAATGTAACAATTCCGTATAAAACTCAAATTCTAAAATATATAGATGTTTTGGATGAAGCAGCTAAAAAGATAGGAAGTATTAACACGATTGTTTTTAAAGATAGTAAGCTTTATGGGTATAATACAGATTATCTTGGATTTAGTCGTGATTTAATGACAAAAAAAATAAATTTAGTTAACAAGAATGTTTTAATAATAGGTTCCGGCGGTGCTTCAAGAGCAGTAATATATGCATTGAAAAACGCCCGAGTGAAAAGTATACATATAACAAACAGAACAATGTGGAAAGCGAAGAAGCTTGCAAAAGAATTTAACATAAACAGTTTTGATATAAAAGATATGGAAGCTTTACTTACAGAAATTGATTTACTTGTAAACACTTCTTCTTGTGGAATGAAAGAAACTGACGCACTGCCATTTAGTTTTTGTAAAGTAAAAGAGAGTTTAATAGTGTATGATTTAATTTATGGTAAGGCAACACCTTTTTTGAAATTTGCAAATGATAAATGCCTAAAGTTTTTTACAGGTAGCGGGATGCTTCTTTACCAAGGAGCATATGCTTTTGAAATATGGACGGGAAAATATCCTGATATTAAAATTGCTGAAGATTTTTTAAAAAATTTTGTTTGATAAATAGAAGACTGTTTTGAAAAATATCTTTTCTTTAATGTATTGTTTTAATCTTTTAATCTATAAATTGCGTTTATATGATGTTTATTAATATGGTTCACGGTTGATAGTTGCGAAATTTGCGATAATAATTTAAAAAAATATTGAACACTGGATTTAATAAAATAGTTTGATATCAAAAATATTTCTATTAAATAATTGCATAGGCGAAACGGTAATGAAATATTGAAATTTTATAAGCAAGTATTTTATGTATAATGCTTTAAGTATTTAATAACTAAGAGAATTGACGTTTAGTCTATACAAAATCGAAAGTACAAGGTTATTATAAGCAAAAAGTAGTTTGTGGAATTCAGGACAATGTAAATGAAAAATGCTGCAATAATAGTAGCTGCAGGATCTAGTAAAAGATTTGGGCATAAGATTCCAAAACAGTTTTTAAAATTAAATGGCAAGATTATGTTTTTATGGAGTGTTGATATTTTCGCTTCGATAAAAAGTTTTGAACAAATAATTGTTGTTGTTCCATCTAATATGCTAGAATTGCTAAACTTGAAATATAGAAGTAGCTTTATGTGTGTAGCAGGCGGAAAAGAAAGATTCGATTCTGTTAAAAATGGACTCGTTTTAGTGAAAGATAATATGGATTTCATTGCTGTGCATGATGCGGCAAGGCCACTCATATCTAGAAGGGATGTTTTGTCTGTTTTAAAAGAAGCGGTAAAAACAAAAGCTGCTATTGCTGTTGAAAAAGTAAATGATACTATTAAATTAGTTTCAAATAGCGGTAAAGTACTAAAAACTTTAAATAGGGCATTTTTAAGAAATGTACAAACTCCTCAAATTTTCGAATCTAAACTGCTTCAAAGAGCTTATTCAAAAAAAGTATCAGTAAATGTTACAGATGATTCTCAACTTGTAGAAAACTTGGGACTGAAAGTTTCGATTGTTGAAACGGAATTCTTAAATTTTAAAATAACGACAAAACATGATTTTAATCTTGCGGCAAAGTTATTAAAAGCTTAAGATTATTTATCTATATCTTAAAAAGGTAATTAAAAATGTACATTGGATTCGGTTATGATGTTCACAGATTTAAAAGTGGATGTAAGCTTATTTTAGGTGGTGTGAAAATAGAAACCCATAAAGGCTTATGTGGGCATAGTGATGCTGATGTTCTTGTACACGCTTTAATGGATGCTTTGTTGGGTGCTGCTGGATTGGGCGACATAGGTCATTTTTTTCCAAATACAGATTCTAAATATAAAAATATTTCTAGTATTTTTCTTTTGGAGTTTATATTTCAAGAATTAAAAAAACAAAAATTTTCAATTAATAATGTTGACATTACATTGTTAGCAGAATCTCCAAATATCCATCCTTTTATTGGTGGGATGAAAGAAAACATATCAAAGGCAATTAGATTAAAAAAAGAAAGAATTGCGATAAAGGCAAGTACGAATGAGAAGATGGGATTTCTTGGGCGATGTGAGGGCATAGCTACTATGGCGGTTGCTTCTATTGTTAAATGAGGCAAAATTATCATGACAATAAAAATTTATAACACTCTTTCAGGTAGAAAAGAAGAATTTCAATCACAAAAAAAAAATTTTGTTTCAATGTATGTGTGTGGTGTAACTCCATATGATGAGGTGCATTTAGGGCATGCACGTGCTTATGTGGTGTTTGACACTATAAAAAGACATCTTTTGATAAGGGGTTACCAAGTAAAGCATATACAGAATTTTACGGATGTTGATGATAAAATTATCAAAAGATCACAAGAAAGAAATATAAGACCTTCTGATCTTGTGCAATTTTATATTGATGATTATTTTATACAGACAAACAAGTTAAACATTTTAAAAGCAGAAATGTATCCTCGTGTTACACAAATGATAGTACAAATAATTAACTTCATTAAGAATCTTGTAGATAAGGGTTTTGCATATGAGATTGATGGTAATGTTTATTTTTCAACTGAAAAAAATAAAGATTATGGGAAATTATCTAAAAGAAATATTTATGATTTAAAGTCTGAAAGTAGACTTGTTGTTTGTGATGGTAAAAAATCATTACTTGATTTTGTTTTATGGAAAAAAACTAAAAAGAATGAACCTAAAGAGGTTTCATGGGCAAGTCCATGGGGCGATGGGCGTCCGGGTTGGCATATTGAATGTTCCGTAATGTCGTCAGAACTTCTTGGTGACACCATAGATATACATGGTGGTGGGCAAGATTTAATATTTCCTCATCATGAAAATGAAATTGCTCAAAGCGAAGCCAAAACGACTAAACAGTTTGTTAATTATTGGATACATAATGGATTTGTAACTGTAAATCAGGAAAAAATATCTAAATCTTCGAGCAATTTTTTTACGTTAGGAACAATATTTAAAAGATATAATCCATGTGTAGTACGCTATTATCTTTTAACACAGCATTATTCAAGTCCATTAGATTTTTCTGATAAGAATCTTAAAGTTGCAGAAAACACTTTGCAAGGAATATACGATGCTTATTTAAGGTTAGTTGCTTCTGTCAAAGAATCTGCTGTAAAAATCATAGATAAAGATTTGTTAGATTTACAGAAAAGTTTTTTGGGAGAACTTGATGATGATTTTAGCTTTGAAAAAGCATTATCGCATCTTCATAAGTTAAAGAATATTATACTGAACGAATTGTTGATTATGAGTAAAGCGAGACTAGCTCAATTAAGGAAATTATTTGAAAATTTTACCGAAGATTCTTTGGGAATTTTATTGCCAAAAGAACAAAGTGATGATGTAATCTTGCAGAATATTTTAAACAAAAGAAATGAAGCAAGAAAAAATCAAAATTGGATTGAATCTGATAACCTTAGAAAGCTAATAAATGAAAAGGGCTATAAAATAATAGATAATGAAGATAACACTGCAGTGCTTATTAAAAAGATTTAACTTAATAAAAAAAGGAATTTTATGTATTGTCATAATAATAAATGTGGAAGACGTGCATCACCAGACAGCATTGTGTATGGACGCAATTCGGTTTTAGAGTTGCTTAAGGCTGGCAGGCGTACTGTAAATAAATTAATAGTTTCTAAAACTGCAAGGGGAACAGCAATTTCAAAAATTATTAATCTTGCGAAGCAAAAAGGCATAGCTATACATACTGTTGCACCGAAAAAACTTGATAAATTTTCTGAGATTTCACAAGGCATAGTCGTGGAAGTTTCTCCTGTAAAATACATCGATTTATCGAATTTAATTGAGAAAGCAAAGCTTTATCCAAAGCCGTTGCTTATAGTATTGGATGGTATAGAGGATCCTCAAAATCTTGGAGCGATTATAAGAAACTGTGTTGCTTTTGGTGTTAATGGTGTAATAATACCTAAATGGAGGGCTGTCAGCATAAATGAAACTGTATCAAAAGCTTCAGCTGGGGCGGTCGAGCATATTTTAATATCAAAAGTTTCGAATATTAATCGAGCAATAGATTTATTGAAGAAAAATGATTTTTGGATAGTCGGTGCTGAAAACGGTGAACAGTTGCTGGAAGAATTTGATTTGCACTTTCCACTTGCTGTCGTAATTGGAAGCGAGGGATTTGGCCTTCATAGTTTAGTAAAGAAAACTTGCGATTTTTTAGTATCAATACCGCATGGAAATATTATTTCTTCATTAAATGTATCGTGTGCAGCTGCTATAGTTTTATACGAAATAGCAAAAAAACGTAAATAATAAATTTGCTTTATTACTGTTTAGTTTTGCAAAGTTTCATTTAATTCATTGTTTTTAGTTTTTTGAAAGTATTGGCTTTTCTCCAAACTTGTTTTGAATTGAATAATTAATTTGTTTATAGTTAAGAAATGTTTTTGTTGTGACAGGCATAAGTTTATTTGTGAATAATATATTATCATTATGACTTGTATTCATGCATCGTGTATATTTGACAATATATATATTATTGTGTTATAATGTAGAGGTATTGATGTTGTGAAAGCGATGGTGTCAAGCGATTAAAAATTAGATAGTGAAAAAGTGAAAAGTAATGGGGAAGCTTGACATATGGTGATTATTAATAATATAATATTTTGTCTCTAAGAATTCGTGAGTTCTTTGAAAACTAAATAATGTACAGATAAGCGCCTCGCAGAAGAGGCGATCTATGATTCAAGAGTCATTTTGTAAAAAGATTTGAGTATTATAAGTTATTAATCGTTTAACGATTTTTAAAGTTTTTACTTAGATCGTAGAAGTACTGTATTGATAATCAAGAAGAGCTTATTAACAAATCTCTATAAAATTATTTATGGAGAGTTTGATCCTGGCTCAGAGTGAACGCTGGCGGCGTGCCTAACACATGCAAGTCGTGCGAGATTTTGCAGAGTATCGCGGAGTCTAGCGGCAAACGGGTGAGTAACACGTAGAAAACCTGCCTTAAAATGGGGAATATCTCCGAGAAATCGGAGTTAATACCGCATAAGACCACAGTTTGGCAATCAAACAGGGGTCAAAGCATTAGTGCGTTTTGAGATGGTTCTGCGGCCTATCAGCTAGTTGGTGAGATAATGGCTTACCAAGGCTATGACGGGTATCCGGCCTGAAAGGGTGAACGGACACATTGGAACTGAGACACGGTCCAGACTCCTACGGGAGGCAGCAGTGGGGAATTTTGGACAATGGGGGAAACCCTGATCCAGCAACGTCGCGTGGAGGATGAAGGCCTTAGGGTTGTAAACTCCTTTTAGAGGGGAAGAAAAAAATGACGGTACCCTCAGAAAAAGCCACGGCTAACTACGTGCCAGCAGCCGCGGTAATACGTAGGTGGCGAGCGTTACTCGGAATTACTAGGCGTAAAGCGTATGTAGGCGGTTGAATAAGTCTTTAGTGAAATTTCTTGGCTTAACTAAGAAAGGTATAGAGATACTGTTTGACTTGAGTGTGGGAGAGGGAGACGGAATTCCTGGTGTAGCGGTGGAATGCGTAGATATCAGGAGGAACACCGATGGCGAAAGCAGTCTCCTGGCCCAATACTGACGCTAATGTACGAAAGCTAGGGTAGCAAACAGGATTAGATACCCTGGTAGTCCTAGCTGTAAACGATGTTCACTAGATGTGGGAGGTATCGACCCCTTCCGCGTTGACGCTAACGCATTAAGTGAACCGCCTGGGGAGTACGGCCGCAAGGCTGAAACTCAAAGGAATTGACGGGGGCCCGCACAAGCGGTGGAGTATGTGGTTTAATTCGACGCAACGCGAAAAACCTTACCTGGGCTTGAACTACTAATGGTAAAAACCGGAAACGGCAATGACCCGTAAGGGAGTTAGCAGAGGTGCTGCATGGCTGTCGTCAGCTCGTGTCGTGAGATGTTGGGTTAAGTCCCGCAACGAGCGCAACCCTTATCCCAAGTTACCTGTAGCGATACAGGGTCTCTGAGGAAATTGCCATTGATAAAATGGAGGAAGGTGGGGACGACGTCAAGTCATCATGGCCTTTATGTCCAGGGCTACACACGTACTACAATGGTTGGTACAGAGGGCAGCGATATTGTAAAATGGAGCAAATCCCTAAAAGCCAACCTCAGTTCAGATTGTGGGCTGCAATTCGCCCACATGAAGCAGGAATCGCTAGTAATCGCAGATCAGCAAGCTGCGGTGAATACGTTCCCGGGCCTTGTACACACCGCCCGTCACACCACGAAAGTCGGTTGTAACAGAAGTCGTTGGGCTAACCGTAAGGAGGCAGACGCCTAAGTTATGGTCGGTGATTGGGGTGAAGTCGTAACAAGGTAGCCGTACGAGAACGTGCGGCTGGATCACCTCCTTTTTAGGGAGAAAACATGCATTTAGCTTATTTAAAATGGGATGTTAATGGTCGTTCTTGGATTCAAGTAAATTTTGTTTGCATTGCGAGGCGTTTGTGTTGTGTGTTGTTTTATATGCTCTGATTATGATTGTAGTGATACATTTGTAGGGGTTGTATTAAACGGGCCTATAGCTCAGTTAGTTAGAGCACACCCTTGATAAGGGTGAGGTCTGTGGTGCAACTCCACATAGGCCCATTATATTTAGGTTTAGGCGAGCATATAGCATATTATGTATGTTATCTAGGGAGTTTATAAGGTTGTATACAAGGTGTGTTTTTGGGGATATAGCTCAGCTGGAAGAGCGCCTGCTTTGCAAGCAGGAGGTCGTCGGTTCAAGTCCGTCTATCTCCATAGTGTGTACAGAACAATAGTTCATTGAAAACTTAATATTTTGTAAAGGTAAATCAAGCGTCTTCAAATTAATTTTTGAATACAATAAGTAATTTTTAATGTTTCACATATTCGCCACTTTTGTTTTTATCAAGAAAGTGGGATTAGATAATGTGACCAAGCTACTAAGTGCATATAGTGAATGCCTTGGCTAAGACTGTCGATGAAGGACGTGGTAAGCTGCGTTAAGTGTCGGTGAGGTGCAAACAACCTTTGATCCGGCAATTTCCGAATGGGGTAACCCGTTACAGAGTAATCTGAAACATCCGAGAGGAAGGCAACCCAGGGAAGTGAAACATCTCAGTACCTGGAGGAAAAGAAATCAACCGAGTATACCGAGAGTAGTGGCGAGCGAAATTGGTGAAGCCTAAACCGTTATGTTTACATAGCGGGGTTGTAGGACCGCATAAGTAGAGTTATAAATCAAAGAGTTAGTCGAACGGTTTGGAAAACCCGATCATAGAAGGTGAAAATCCTGTAGATGAAAGCTTTTTGACTCGAAGCGTTATCCTAAGTACCATCGGACACGTGAAATCTGGTGGGAATCTGGGGGGACCACCCTCCAAGGCTAAATACAAGTCTTAGACCGATAGTGAACTAGTACCGTGAGGGAAAGGCGAAAAGAACCGCGGGAGCGGAGTGAAATAGAACCTGAAACTGTATGCATACAAGCAGCTCGAGGCTTATGCCGAGAACGTAAGTGATCGGAATGGCTGAGAGCGTGCCTGTTGAAGAATGATCCGACGAGTTATTGGTAGGTGCGAGGTTAATTATTATGTTTACGCATATTAAGAAGCCGTAGCGAAAGCAAGTCTGAAAGGGCGATTAGTACCTATCATTAGACCCGAAGCCAAGTGATCTATGCCTGGACAGAGTGAGTTCCCTTTAATCAGGGAAGGAGGCTCGAAGCGTCGACCGTTGAAAAGGTCTTGCATGAGCTGGGTATAGGGGTGAAAGGCCAATCTAACTTGGTGATAGCTGGTTCTCCTCGAAATAGTTTTTGGACTAGCCTAGAGTGTTAAACTAAAGAGGTAGAGCACTGGATAGTTTAGCGGGTGTAACCCACTTTGCGATACTAACCAAACTCCGAATTCTTTGGTGTATTTCTCTGGAGTCAGTACGTGTAGGATAAGCTTCACGTGCAAAAGGGAAACAGCCCAGACCATCAATTAAGGTCCCAAAATATATGCTAAGTGGTAAAGGATGTGGAATTTCTTAGACAGCTAGGAGGTTGGCTTAGAAGCAGCCATCCTTTAAAGAGTGCGTAACAGCTCACTAGTCAAGTGATTCTGCGCCGAAAACACCCGGGGCTCAAGCATGTTACCGAAATTATGGATTTTATTTTTGTGCAGAAAGAAGGTAAGTATTTGTTGTGCATAATTATAGAGTGGTAGAGGAGCGTTCTTATCGCACTGAAGACATACCGTAAGGAGTGTTGGAGCGATAGGAAGTGAGGATGTCGGAATAAGTAGCGATAAGAGAGGTGAGAATCCTCTCCGCCGAAAACCTAAGGTTTCCTTGAGTAAAGTTCGTCTGCTCAGGGTTAGTCGATCCTAAGCTGAGGTCGAAAGACGTAGGCGATGGGTATCCGGTTAATATTCCGGAACTATCTTTAGTGCGTATAATGTATTTGGTTACGCTTTTCAGTAGGTCATCATCCGATTGGAAGTGGATGTTGCTCCGCAAGGGGGAGGACTTGAGTAATCGAGGAACTGACTGTATGGAGAGCCAAGAAAAGTCCAAATACCTGTACTAAAGGTAAACGTACCGTAAACGGACACACGTAGGTGGGGTGAAAATCCTAAGGCGCGCGAGATAACTTTCGTTTAGGAACTCGGCATATTAGCCCCGTAACTTCGGAATAAGGGGTGCCTATGGTTATACATAGGTCGCAGTGAAATGGCCCTCGTGACTGTTTAACAAAAACACAGGACTCTGCTGAAATCACAAGATGATGTATAGGGTCTGACGCCTGCCCGGTGCTGGAAGGTTACGTGGAGAGGTTAGCGCAAGCGAAGCTTTGAAACTAAGCCCCAGTAAACGGCGGCCGTAACTATAACGGTCCTAAGGTAGCGAAATTCCTTGTCGGGTAAGTTCCGACCTGCACGAATGGCGTAACGACTTGGGCGCTGTCTCAACCATAGACCCGGTGAAATTGTATTATTCGTGAAGATGCGAATTACCCGCGGAAGGACGGAAAGACCCCGTGAACCTTTACTACAGCTTGACATTGACTATTGGTTCGATGTGTAGAGGATAGGTGGGAGGCTTTGAAGCTGCGACGCCAGTTGCGGTGGAGCCACCCTTGGAATACCACCCTCATCGTGTTGATAGTCTAACGCTAGACCGTTATCCGGCTAGCGGACCGTGTCTGGTGGGTAGTTTGACTGGGGCGGTCGCCTCCTAAAATGTAACGGAGGCGCGCGTAAGGTCTGCTCAGAACGGTTGGCAATCGTTCGTAGAGCGCAAGAGTATAAGCAGGCTTGACTGCGAGACAGACATGTCGAGCAGAGACGAAAGTCGGTTCTAGTGATCCGGCGGCTCAGAGTGGAATGGCCGTCGCTCAACGGATAAAAGGTACTCCGGGGATAACAGGCTGATCTTCCCCAAGAGTCCACATCGACGGGAAGGTTTGGCACCTCGATGTCGGCTCATCGCATCCTGGGGCTGAAGTAGGTCCCAAGGGTATGGCTGTTCGCCATTTAAAGCGGTACGCGAGCTGGGTTCAGAACGTCGTGAGACAGTTCGGTCCCTATCCTCCGTGGGCGTAAGAGAATTGAGAGGATCTGTCCCTAGTACGAGAGGACCGGGATGGACAAACCTCTGGTGTACCAGTTGTCGACCAACGGCACCGCTGGTTAGCTACGTTTGGA
>JAITNH010000006.1 GCA_031290575.1 Endomicrobium sp.
AAAAAATTTATCTTTTAAGAGTGGATTACTCATATTTTGTTCCTCCAGTAATTAAATTGAATGCTGAATTTATAACTTTCTTCTGATTTATAAAAACAGTAAATTTTGCGATTTTGCGACTTATTTATATTTGCCCATCTCATTTATGTTAGAACCAAAGTACTGCCAACGTAAGGCTCAAATAATACAGCAAGAAAATACATAGAATGGTTTTTTCGACCTCCATCCTTTTTGCACAAATAACAACATCATAGATTATGTAAACATCTTCTTGTCTAAATTTATCGATAAATTTAACTTTTTATTCCTATTTCTTCAAAAATCCCCTAGTATAAAACAGCTTTGTTACTTTTCGGATGCTCCATAAGTAACCCCCAACCTTCTGTTCCTATTTGGATTGATGAATACAAATACAGAGGTACCGTTTTATAACTCATAAACTACAGCAATATATTGCATATACTATACGAAATACTAAAAATATGCAAATGATTCGAAATAAAGCACCAAAGATTTTTTAAAGAGTGATGACACTAAAAGACTATTTCACTTTATCCTCTATAATGTTTTCAAAGATGGACTCAGTGCACCATTTTACTTATGTTGCTGTTATCTATTTCCCCTATCGAAGATTTTATACCTCAATTATACTTTCATTTCAACTGAATTATATTCTTTTTTTAATAAATCAAAAACTGTATTTATAATTTGTATTCTTATCTCTTTTCTTGTTCCTCTAAATTTAAACCTAAAATTCTTAGAAGTATTTTTATCAGCAAATCCCACATATACAAGACCTACGGATTTATCTTTTGTACTTCCACCAGGACCTGTAATTCCAGTTATTGAAAAGGCAAAATCACTACCAGAAAGTTTCAAGATGCCTTTTGCCATCTCTTCCGCAATTTCCTTACTTACAGCCCCAAAATTTATTAGAGTTGATTTATTTACATTGAGTAATTTAATTTTAGATTCATCTGAGTAGGTAACAACAGAGGTCTTGAAGTAAAGAGAACTTCCTGGAACTTCTGTGATTGTTGCAGCTATCATCCCTCCAGTGCAAGATTCTGCGAGTGCAATAGTTTTTTCGCTCTTTGTTAAAAGTCGCCCAATAACACTTGCAAATGTATCTCTATTTGTTCCAAAAATATGTTCCTTTAAAGTATTATTGAATTTGAGTTTTAGGGTATTCATTATTTCATTGACAACAAGTTCATTTGTTCCAGAAACCGAAAATTTTATATCTATAACTGATTCATTTGCAAGAATAGAAAAATCAATTGAAAGTTTTGGATTGTTAAATATAGCTTCGTTTCTGATGGGTCTTACTATTTCATCAACACTTGATTCAGAAATTCCAAACACATGTAAAACTGTAGTTTTTCTTACATTTTTAATGGAATTTTTCAAGAAAGGCTCAACGTTTTTTTTAAACATTGATTCCATTTCAACTGGAGGTCCTGGTAGTAGGAATAGAGTTTTTTTGTTATTTTCAAATTCAAATTGTAGCATTTGACCCGGTGCTGTACCAGAGCAATTTTCCAAAATTTTTGCCTCTCTAATAATATTTGCTTGTTTTTCACTAATTTTAGGAATATATGTAATTTTTCGTTTTGAAAAATATTCCTTTATTGCATTTATGACTTTTTCATCAGAATAAATTTCAAGATTTAAACAATTCGCTATAACTTCAACTGTTATGTCATCAAATGTAGGACCAAGTCCACCTGTAACAATAATGACGTCACTTCTTTTAAAAGCGCTTTTAAAATTGTCTAATAGGTCATTTTTTTTGTCGCCAACACTGATAATTGATGATAGTTCAAGTCCTATTTCAGAAATCTTGGCACCTATATAGACGGCATTAGTATTAACTTTTCCAGAAAGAAGTTCACTTCCTGTACAGATAAGCTCAATTTTCATTTTTAGAGACCTGTTGTATTCATAATTTTTCTCTAAGACATTACCACTTTTTGCTTCTTAGCGGAATTTTATCCAAAAAAAATCATTTCGATTTTTCAAATCGGTCTTTTCATGTTAATAAAAATCCAATGTTTAGTCCTTAAAAACAATACTGCAAAATTGTATTCTATAAATTACAAATAAACAAAATTCAATTTTGCATAAATTCCATTCATAAAATTGTACTCACATTTTAACTTTATTAAGTTATGTGTTCAATAGAAGATCATATGTTTTATATACGTTTTTTCGCTTATTTTTGCTTAAAATATACTTTATTCCACGTAAATTCGCTTTTTTTAGTAGTGTACTCAGTTTTAATTGTGTTGTGTATCAACATCCTGTTGTAACAAAGATTTATTTAAAGGGATTTTGTATGTGTTGTTGTAAAACTTGTAATTTGCTTTTTATACATGGAATTATAACACCCATGCGTCATTTGTGAAACATGAACTATAATTAATACAGTGTAATCAAAACAATAGTTCATTGAGGTAATAATATGAAAACAAGCAAAATTTACAAACTACATTAGTAGAATTTTTAATGATATATAAATTATTAGAAGAACTTGTTAATAAATTGCGAATATATGATGTGTTTTGTTATGAATGTAAGTGAGTGAATTGTATACCATTAAAAAATCACTAGAATTACTGTAAAACTTAAAACTGTGAGCGGCAAGGCCATATGTATCATTTGTTATTTTCTAATTTTCATGATCTCATTGGTCTGTGTTTTTTTGTTTGTAGTGCCTTAGTGTAAAAAAATTTATACAACTAAAGCCACAGATCTATTTTGAATTGCTCTAAGACATACCAAACAAAAAATATATAACTTAATCCACAAAAATTTAGTAAAAACCATGAAAATAATGACATATAGATATATAAAGAACAATTAAACTAAAAAGGGGTGACTGACGGGGATTGAACCCGCGACCTCCGGTTTCACAAACCGACGCTCTATCCAATTGAGCTACAGTCACCAGTGTAACAGAAGAATGTCTCCGGCGTGAGTTGAACACACAACCTACTGCTTAGAAGGCAGTTGCTCTATCCAATTGAGCTGCGGAGACATTTCTCAAACAAAGAGATAGAACACGAAGTGAAGAAACAATAATTATAACAAAAAAAACCTTACTCCGTCAATTTTTATATATTTACAATTATGTATCATTATATTTATTTTAATTTAATATTTTTTATAATCTCATATCAATTTTTCATATTTATCACATATTTTGTTACAATTCCTTGATGTTCATATGTTTTTTTTGATTTATGCCTGAGTAACAATTATATTTTGCATGAATTATAATCGGATTATGTATTTGTGTTTGCATTATGCCTAACTTTAATTGACAGAAATAGGCGTTTTTTATACAATTTATACTACGTTTGTGTATTAAACAATGAGGTAATGATGTTTATTTTAAAAATCAAGAGGCTTCATGATAATACTAACTGGTGGTGCGGGTTTTATAGGAAGTTGTTTCTTGTGGAAATTAAATCATGAAGGAATAAAAGATGTTTTTGTTGTGGATCATTTTGATGATACTGCAAAATGGAAAAATTTGATTGGCAAAAGTTACTGTGATTATATCCAGAAAAAAGACTTTCTTGCTGCCGTATTAAGTAGACAAATCGCAAAACCTCAAGCTATTGTACATCTTGGAGCGTGTAGTTCAACAACTCTATCTGATGCAAACTATTATATAAAAAATAATTATGAATATTCTAAAATTCTTGCTTTGTGGGCATTTGAATTAGGTGTCCCTTTTATTTACGCTTCATCTGCTGCAACATATGGAAGTTCTGAGTCAAATGATGATGACATATTAAAAATAAGGAGCTTGTGCCCTTTAAATATGTACGGTTTTTCTAAGCATATGTTTGATTTATGGCTTTTAAATAATAATTATATTAATAAGATTACTGGTATAAAATTGTTCAATGTTTTTGGTCCGAATGAATATCACAAAGGTGATATGTGTAGCGTTATTTGCAAAAGTTATGATAATGTTTCTAATGAAGGATTTATAAAATTATTTAGGTCTTATAATAGTAAATACTCTGATGGAGGACAATGTAGAGATTTTGTTTATATCAAAGATGTTGTTGATGTGATGTATTTTTTGTTGAAAAATCCGTTAAAAACAGGGATATTTAATCTTGGGACAGGTAAGTCAAGAACATGGAATGATATGGCAAGGTCAATGTTTATGGCAATTGGTAAAAAAGAATATATAGAGTACATTGAAATGCCTGCTTTTTTAAAACTTAGCTATCAATATTTTACTCAGGCAAAAATGGATAATTTTAGGAATTTAGGATATGATAAACCATTTATGGAACTTGAAGATTCTGTTAAGGATTATTGTTCTTATTTGAAAAATAAATCTTATTTGTGAAGAATTACATGTAGAACAATATAGTGTTGTTGTGTTACAGCTTTTTCGGGGTGATGTAATGAATCTTTTGAAGTTAATAAGTTCATTTCAAAAACAAGCTATTTTAGTTGTTGGCGATGTAATGATTGATAAATTTATATGGGGTGAAATAAAAAGAATTTCTCCTGAGGCTCCTGTTCCGATTGTGGATGTTAAAGAGGAAACAAAAACCCTTGGTGGAGCAGCGAATGTTGTAAGTAATATAGTATCTTTAAGTGGCAAAGCATATATTGTAAGTGTAATTGGTGAAGATATTGTGGCAAACTCTTTAATTAGAATGCTTGATGAAAAAGGTATCGACTCTAGCTATTTAGTTCGTGATTGTGGTAGGCCGACAATTATAAAAACAAGAATTATTGCAGCTAATCAGCAGATTGTAAGGATAGATAAAGAAGTGAAAGGTTTTTTTGAAGAGCATATTGAAGAAAAGGTTATAGAAAATATAAAAAAGCTTATTTCTAAAGTAAATGCTGTTATAATTTCGGATTACGGGAAAGGTGTTATAAGTACCGTGGTGATTAAAAAAATTGTATATCTTGCAAGAAAATATAAAATTCCAGTTGCTGTGGATCCTAAAACGGATTGCTTTAAAAAATACAAAAAAGTTACAATAATGACTCCTAATGAAAAGGAAGCAATTGAGGGAATGGGTGAAAAAAAAATAGTGACTGATGAAGATGTAGGATTGCTAGGTAAAAAAATTCTTAAGATACTGAATTTAGATTCTGTTCTTATTACGCGTGGCGAAAAAGGTATGACTCTTATTCAGTCTAGTGGTAAAGTTACTGCTATTCCTGCGAGAGCAAAAGAAGTTTACGATGTTACCGGTGCGGGAGATACTGTTATTTCTACTATGACTTTGGCGTTAGCTGCTAAAGCTAATCTGTTAAGTGCTGCAGAACTTGCAAACTTTGCTGCAAGTGTAGTTGTTGGAAAAATAGGGACAACTACTATAAGCTGTCATGAACTTGAAGAAGTAATAAAGGATTTTATCAAAAATGAAAGTTGCTGTAATTATACCGTCTAGATATGATTCGAGTCGTTTTCCTGGCAAACCTTTAGCATTAGTGAATGACAAGTTTCTTGTTCAACACACTATAGAACGTATTGAAGAATGTAAAAAGATAGATTTCATGGCAGTTGCTACGGATGATGAACGCATTTATAATGCTGTTAAAAGACTTGGATTTAATGTTTTTATGACTCCGAAATTCTGCAGAAGTGGTACAGAGAGAGTTGCTTTTGTAGCATCAAATTTTTTAAAAAAATATGAAATTTTTATTAATGTTCAAGGTGATGAACCGTTGATAGATTCCAATCTTGTGGATAGGCTTGCAGTTTTACTGAAAAAATTTAATGCCTTAGAATGTATAACTGCTGCTTTTCCGATTACGGATATATCTGTGATAAAGAATCCAAATATTGTAAAGGTTGTTTTTGATAAGTATGGGTATGCTTTATATTTTTCAAGATCTGTGATTCCGTATAATAGAGATAATGTAAAAATAAAATATTATAAACATATGGGAATATATGGATATGGGAGAAAATTTTTGTTGAAATTTTCAAAAGGCAGAGTAACTATTTTAGAAAAGACTGAGAATCTTGAACAGTTAAGGATTTTAGAAAATGGTCAAAGGATGAAAGTTGTTGTTGCAAAATATGATTCTTTAGCTGTTGATGTTCCTGGGGATATTCTAAATATTGTACAATATTTAGAATATCCCCATAAATAAAAAATAAAATGAAAAACAAACGTGTAAAAATTGGTAAGGATATTACTCTTGCAAATGACAGACCTTTTGTTGTTATAGCGGGTCCGTGTGTTATTGAAAATGAGAGAGATTCTTTAACATTAGCTGCAAATTTAAAGAAAATTACTTTTGAATTAAAAATTCCTTTGATTTTCAAAGCTTCCTATGATAAGGCTAATCGTTTGTCCGGATATTCTTATAGGGGGCCTGGTATTGAAGATGGTCTTAAAGTTCTTTCAAAAATCAAAAAAGAATTTAATTTACCAGTAATTACGGATGTGCATACTGAAACCCAAGCCCCTAAAGCAGCTCATGTTGTGGATTTTTTGCAAGTGCCTGCATTTTTATCTCGGCAAACAGATTTAATAAAGGCTTGTGCTTTTACCGGAAAACCTATTAATATAAAAAAGGGACAGTTTTTAGCTCCTGAAGACATGTTCGGTGCTATTAAAAAATCTGAAAATTTTGGTAATAAAAATTTATC
The DNA here is from genome assembly GCA_031290575.1 of Endomicrobium sp. GTDB lineage: Bacteria > Elusimicrobiota > Endomicrobiia > Endomicrobiales > Endomicrobiaceae > Endomicrobiellum. The sequence continues at coordinate 6,653 of JAITNH010000006.1, forward strand.
GCTTACCGAAAGAGGAACTTTTTTTGGATATCACAATTTGGTTGTGGATTTCAGGAGTTTGGAGATTATGAAACAAACAGGATATCCTGTTATTTTTGATGCAACACACAGTGTTCAACTTCCAGGAGGAGGGGCACAATGTAGTGGAGGTGACAGAGTGTTTGTATATCCTCTCTCGAAGGCAGCTGCAGCGGTTGGTATAGCTGCGTTATTTTTAGAAGTTCACGAAAATCCCGATAGAGCCCTTTCTGATGCTGCAAATAGTGTTGATTTAAAAAGTTTTGAGCGAATAATTAGAGACATAAAAGCTATAGACAATATTGTTAAATGAGTTCATATAAAAAAGGGAGCTTTTCATAGATTACTACGTAGTTTATCTCTGTAGTTTATTTGTAAAGCAATTGAAATAATAATATGCAAAATATAAATATAATAAAGAAAGCAAAAAATATTAAGTTTTTTGCTTGTGATGTGGATGGTGTTTTAACTCGCGGCGAAATAATAATTTTCAATGATAATGAAGATGTAAAAATATGGAATGTTAAAGATGGTATGGGATTTAATTTGCTTTCAGAAGTTTCCCCAAAAATTAAAACTGCATGGATAACTGGTGGGTGTTCTCTACAGGTTGAAAAGCGTGCAAATGATATGAAAATTAATTATCTTTTTCAAAATTGTATGAATAAAAAAGAAGCTTTGAATAAAATATTAGGAAAAGAAAGTTTAAGTGTATATGAAGTTGCATATATAGGAGATGATATATTGGATATTCCTGTTTTAAAAATAGTAGGATTTTCGACATGTCCGTCGAATGCCTGTGATGATGTAAAAATGAGCGCAGATTATATTTCATCTTTTAAAGGCGGAGAAGGTGTTGTACGAGAAGTTATAGAAATTATTATAAAGGCAAAGTGTGAGTGGCAAAAAATTTTGAATAGATATATAGATTAAATTTTTATAGTATTCTTAGAATTTTATTATATGTTTATATTTTTTTAAAATTTGTCAAATTTTTATTGTAAGTATTTAAATAAAACACTATAAAATTTGAAGAACAAAAATGAAAAGTACTTTTTATAAAAAGAAAGTTTTGTGTATGAGTTTTTTTAAAAAATCTGCTTTGTTGTTTATGGTTTTATGTCTTGGGTGTAAAGATGGAAATCTCGTTGTTAGTAAAACTCCGTCAATCTATGAACACTGTATAGATGGATTTGTTTTGACACAGACAAAAGATGGAAGATTGAAAATGATATTGGAATCAGAATCTGCGATTATAAATGAGTATGAGAATATTGCTTATTTAAAATTTCCAATAGTAAAATTTTACGATAAAGGTGTTCATGTTTCGACTTTTACTATGGAAAACGCGAATATAAGTATGAAGACGTATGATATCAATGGTAAAGGTAAATGTAGTATTGATACTGTTAATAATGAGCATTTGCAAACTTCAGATTTAATATATAACGCATCAAAAAAAATGGTATATAGTGACAGTGATGTTAAAATTATAAAGCCGGGCGTAGTATTTTATGGCACAAGTTTTGAGTCTGATGCAAAGCTTGATAAAGTTGTTATTAAGAATCAAAGGATAGTGCTTGATTAAGTTTAACGTGGCATTTTTTGTCGTTTTTTTTATTTTTCTTGTTGCCTTTGGTAATGTTTTTGCCGGACAAATTGTAATAACAGGTGATGAAATGGAAATAAAAAGATCCGAAGAGCTCGTGATTTCTAAAGGTAATTCAAGAGCTGCTAACAATACAAGCTTAGTAGTTGCTGATAAGTTGCTTTATGATAAAACTCATTCGATTCTTTCGGCATCAGGTAATGTCAAGTTATTTTCAAAAACTGAGATAGGAGAAACTTTTGAGGCTTATGGTAGCTTTGCAGAATATAATATAAATAGTCAAAAAGGAAAAATCTGGGGGGAGCGTGCTTCAATAAAATATCATAAACCAAATTTAAATGCGCCATTTATTTTATACGCAAGGGAAATTTATGTGTTTAAAAAGGCTCAAATTTTAAGTGCTTATAACAATGTTGTGGTTACAACTTCCTTTGGAATTATTTATGCTGATAATGGTATTTTTAATAGGAAAACTTTTGATGTTACTTTTAAAAAAGATAAAAAAAGACCTGTTGCGGATATCTATTATGATGGAAAGAAGTATCTTTATGAAGCTGATGAGATGATTTTTTACAATACTGATGATAATATAAGAATAGTTATGAATGGTTCAGTTGTAGGAAAAATTGAAATTGAAGATAAAATAAATGATATTAAGAACAGAAAAATTATTTAAGAAATATGATTATAGGATGATTGTAAATAATGTTAGTATAAATGTTGGACAAGGTGAAATTGTGGGTTTGCTTGGACCTAATGGTGCCGGAAAGAGTACGACGTTTTATATGACTGTAGGATTGGTAAAGCCTTGTGATGGTGTTATTTGTCTTGATGATCAAAAAATAACAAACTGGAGTATGTATAAAAGGGCAAGAGCAGGTATAGGATATCTTTCACAAGAGTCATCAATATTTAGGGGTCTTAATGTTGAAGATAATCTTATAGCGATAGCTCAAATGCTTCCTATTTCAAAGATTGAACAGAAGAAAAAAGTAGATATGCTTCTTGCAGATTTTGGTCTTATGAAACTGCGTAGCCAATTAAGTATTACTTTATCTGGTGGAGAGAAAAGAAGGCTTGAAATAGCAAGAGCACTTGTAACTGATCCCAAATTTTTCCTCTTAGATGAGCCTTTTGTTGGCATCGATCCTATAACACTTGACGATATACAAAAAATTATTAGAAAATTAAAAGAAAAAGGTCTTGGAATTCTGATAACAGATCACAATGTTAGAGAGACTCTTAAGATTGTTGATAGAACATATATAATTTACGAGGGCAAGATTTTGCTTGAGGGAAGCACAAAAGAACTACTTAAAAATTCTAAAGCAAGAAGAGTATATCTTGGTGATAATTTTGAAATATGATCATTTATTGAAATATGTTTTGAATGATATTAAAGAAATATAAATATGTATCTATAATCTTAATTTTTTGATGTTTTAAATATTTTTTATTTGACCTACTTTTTATATCGTGTTGATTTGTTTTGGATGAGCATAAGTAATTTTGTACATTTTAGATTGCAGAGGAGAGGGATATGCAAATTAATATTACAGCCAGGCACCTAAAACTTACCGATTCTATAGATTCTTATATACGCAAGAAGATCACAAAGTATAATAGATTTTATGATGGAGACGATATGTGGACACATGTGATTTTGTCAGTTGAAAAAAATAGACAGATAACAGAAGTGATTTTTCATATAGGTAAGCTTTCATTTAAAGCAAAAGAGGAATCTGCAGATTTATATACTTCAATAGATATGGCTACAAATAAACTTGAAAGACAGCTTAAAAAACGGAAAGAAATTTCAAAAGTCAATAGAAAAAACAATCTAAAAGTTTTAAAAAATAAAAGACGTAATATAGAAAAAGCGTTTTCCTATGATGCTATGGAAGACTCAAGAACAAAAATTTCCGAAATAAAACGGTTTGATTTAAAACCCATAACTGTTGAAGAAGCCATTAATGAAATGGATAATCTTGGATATAGAGTTTATATGTTTCAAGATGGATTTAGTGATAAAGTAAGTGTTCTTTACCGTAATGATACTGGGTCAGTGGTGCTTCTAGAGCCTAACGAAATGTGAAATGCATAGGAGAAAGATATGAAAATTATGGATTTTTTGAGTCAGGATGCAATTATTATTGATTTAAAAGCAACAAATAAAAAATCTGTTATTGTTGAATTAGTAGATGTTTTGAAAAGTACAAATAAAGTAAAGCGATCCGACGAGATTATTAATGTTGTTTTAGAAAGAGAAAAGCTAGGTTCTACAGGAATTGGTCAGGCTGTTGCTATACCACATGGCAAAGCAAGTATTCTTAAGGAACAGATGGGTGTTCTTGGAATTTCGCACAGAGGAATAGAATTTAATTCTCTTGATGATGCATTGGTTCATATAGTTTTTCTTTTAGTTGGGCCTTTGGAGGTGACAGGCCAGCATTTAAAAGCATTATCAAGGATTTCAAGGTTGTTCAAGGATAAATTTTTAAGACAAGCTATAAGAGAAGCTGTAACGGTTGAAGAAATAGTGAAAATTATACAGCAAGAGGATGTTTATTAATATCAATGAATATAGGCGAACTTATTAATGAAAGAGGTGAAGATTTTAAACTTGAAATTTTAGCGGGCTATGGGGGTCTCGATAGAATAATTAGAGTGGCCGATATAAATAGACCTGGTCTTGTACTTACCGGATTTTTTGAGCATTTCCCGTATGAACGTATACAGGTTGTAGGTGTAATTGAGCATACATATCTGATGCATTTAGATTATGATGTACAGATAGAAATACTAAATAAAATTTTTTCTCATGAGAAAGCAGTCAGTTGTGTTTTAACTAGAAATCTTGAACCTTCAGTCGCAATGATTAAAGTATTTTCAGATTTAGCAGTTCCTCTTTTACGAACGGAATTAAGTTCCTCTTCTTTTATGGGTGATTTGGGTTATTATTTAGATAGCAAACTAGCGAATTCAATTAGAATACATGGGGTCATGACTAGTGTTTATGGTCTTGGAGTTTTAATTGTAGGCAAATCTGCAATAGGCAAGTCGGAGTGTGCCCTTGAGCTTATAAAGAGAGGGCATAAACTTGTTGCTGATGATATTGTCAGTATTAGAAAACGCTCTGGTTCCACTCTGGTTGGTAGTAGTTTAGAGCTTACGAAACATCTTATAGAGCTTAGAGGTATAGGGATAATAGATGTTAAAGAACTTTTTGGGATAGGCAGTATTTTAGATGAGTCTCGTATAGAACTTGTAATAAAATTTGAAGAATGGGATCCTGCAAAGAGGTATGAAAGATTGGGGGTTGATGAATTTTACACTGAATATTTAAATGTAAAAATTCCTGAAGTTGTAATTCCCGTGGGTCCAAGCAGAAATCTTTCCGCTCTTGTCGAAACTGCGAGTTTAAATCAAAGATTGAAAAATAAGAAACTTTTTACTGCAAGAAATTTAAGTGGCAAATTGCATGAAGAGATTAATAAGAAATAATTTATGGCTAAATTATATATAATTTCAGGCATGTCGGGAGCGGGTAAAAGCCAGGCTCTTAAAATTTTTGAAGATTTCGGGTTTGTTTGTTTTGACAATATTCCTATTCAAATGTTTTCTGATTTCATAAATATTTGCCTTCAAAATCAAAGTAAATATAAAAATGTAGTGATAAGTATTGATTCACGTTCAGGAGAAGCACTTACATCTTTCAAAGATTTACTTGCAGTTTTGAAAATTAAAAAAGTTAAATATAAAATTATTTTTTTTGATGCTTCTGATGTGGTTATATTAAGGCGTTATTCAGAAACGCGGCGTCGCCATCCTCTTAGGAGATCTGTTTCTGATGGTATAAAGCTTGAAAGAAAAATAATAGGAAATGTTTTTGCTGTTGCAGATGAAATTATAGATACTTCAGTTCTTACAATTCTTGATTTAAAAAAGGCGATTTCAATACTTGTAGGAATTCAACAGTCAGGAAAACAATATTTAAATATTTCTATTCTTTCTTTTGGATATAAATATGGTTTACCGAATGATGCTGATATTGTTTACGATGTACGTTTTATAACGAATCCAAATTATGTGTGTGGATTAAAATTTAAAACTGGCAAGGATGAAGTTGTTAGAAAATATATAGAAAAGCAAGAAGAATTCAATATTTTTTTTCGTATATTTTCTAAACTTATAGAGACTACCTTGCCAGGATATATTAAAGAAGGAAAAAGTTATCTGACAATTGCAATAGGATGTACTGGAGGACGCCATAGATCCGTTCTTGCAGCAGAAAAAATGGCTTATTTTTTAAGGAGTAAAAAATACAAAGTTAAACTTAATCACAGGGATATTTTACATGGCTGATAATGTTGTGTGTTAGTTATTAAAGTTGTAGTTGGATTTTATCCTTATTTCAGGAGAATCTAAAATGATTAAAATTATTATCGCAGCACATGGTGAGTTGGCGCAAGAGCTTGTAAATTCTGCAGAACTTATTGCCGGGAAACAGCCGAATCTCTATGCTGTTAGAAGGAGTACCAATGATAGTTTACTTCAAATGCAAAAATGTGTGCATGCACTTTTGGATACAATTAATGATGAAGATGGCACTTTGATACTTACAGATATGATTGGTGGCACTCCGTGTAATGCTTCTACACATATGTTCAAAACTTTTAATACGGAAATTTTGGCCGGTGTGAATCTTCCCATGATATTGTCTGCTGTATTTGCGAGTAGAAATACAATAAGTGTTTCAGATTTAGCTAATAAAGTTTTATTTGATGCACAGAAAAGTATGATAAATGTAAAAAAAATGTTTCTTGAAATGTCATGATTAAGAAAAATATAATTTTAAAATATTTTTATTTATAAATATTTATGATGGTCATGTAATATTTTAGTGCTTTTGCTGTTGAACAATGTGAGGAGAAATAATGTCTATAGTTTTAGTAAGAATAGATGACAGATTAGTGCATGGACAGATAGTTCAGGGTTGGCTAAAAATGATCCTCGTAGATATTTTATTGGTAGTTTCTGATATTGTTGCATGTGATAAGATGCAACAAATGCTTATGACACTGGCTATGCCAAGTGATGTAAGACTTGATATGAAAAACCTTAAGGATGCAACTAATGCAATTATAAGCGGTCAATACAATAAAAAAAGAGTGATGATTTTGCTGGTTTGTCCTGATGATGTTTTGTATATGATAGAAAAAGGGGCTGATTTTAAATCTGTAAATGTTGGTGGCATGCATTTTGTAAATGGTAAAAGACAACTTTTCTATAACATATGTGTGGATGATAAAGACATAGAAAGTTTATATAAGATATATAGCAAGGGTATAGAAGTGGAAGGAAGAATTCTTCCAGATGGAGAAAGGGTGAATATTATGCCTGTAATAGAAAAAGAATATCTAGCATTTTGTAAATCTAATAAATGATAATTTTAATAAAAGATAAAAGGAAAACATATAGATCTGCGTTTGTTTATTTTCAATTTTTAAAGAGATCGTTATATTTAAATTTAGAAGTAAAAATATATTTTAAATAATGTGTGCTGGATTGTGATGGAGAATATTGTTTTTTTTGCATTCATGGGAGCTTTATGTAGTACAGATATTACTGCTTTTGGCCAGTTTATGCTTTGTCGTCCGATATTTTGTGCTCCTATGGTGGGTTTTTTTATGGGTAATATTAGTGTTGGTCTTTGGCTAGGAATGATTGCTGAAATTTTTTGGATAAATGCAATTCCAATAGGGCTTGTTGCACCAATTGATACATCTTTGATTGGTATTTTGTCTACTTTTTGGGTTTGCAAATATTTTACGAATTTAAAACAAGCTGCGGTATTTGGTTTGCTTTTAGCAGTGCCGTTTGCGTATTTATACAGAGAAATAGACATTTTTGGAAGAAATTTTAATATTAAAATAATGCATTTAGCAGAAGGAGGAATACAAAATGGAAAATATTGGATGATAATTGCAAGCGTTTTTGCTGGGTTGTTGTTTTTTATTACAAGAGCATTTTTATTTTATATATTTGCGATGACTGTTGGAAGTTTAATATACACTAGCATTTATATCCATTTTCCGAAGTTTGTTCTTTTGGGCTTTGCAAAAGCTTGGTATTTACTTCCTGTGGCTGGATTTGGAGTGGCAATATATAATTTTAACTTTAAGAATATAAAGGCTCTGTTTTTGTGGAATTCCAGTAATGATTAAAACATGTTTTAAGATGTTTGTGAGAACTTTTTTTTTACAAACATTATGGAATTATGAACGAATGCAAAATGTGGGATTTTTATTTATACTAAAGCCTATTTTAGATAAGATTTATATAAATAAAGACGAAAGGGAAAAAGCACTTCTGAGGCATATGGGGTACTTTAATACACATCCTTATATGGTTGGTATTATAATTGCAATTATTGCAAATTTGGAAAAAAAAATAGCTAAAAATAACGATAAAGTTTTATATGACGTGAATAACATCAAAAGTATTATGGCAGGTTCTTTAGCCGCACTGGGGGATTCGTTTTTTGCTGGTATGCTAAGACCAGCGATTTCATTTATAAGTATTCTTATGGTGGTTTTTTTTGAAAAGGATTTGGATAATCGTTTTGCAAATTATGGAATTTTAGTACCTCTTGTATTTTTTGTTATTTATAATGTTTTTCATGTTTGTGCAAGATATTGTTTCATATTTGCAGCTTTCAAATTTGATAAAAAAATCATATTAATATTGTCAAATTTGAAGTTTTTGTTAATATTAGTTCGTTGTAGTGGCTTTGTGATTTTGATAATAGCAACGATTTTATATATAAATAATTTTGCTTTTATGTATGTAGATAGTGTACTTTTTAACAATATAATTTGTAATGGCCTCGTTTATATTATGGTATTTGTATTTTCATTAATTTTATCATATAGATTTTGTGCAATTTTTTTGTTTTATGGTATAGTAGTAATGTGTGTTTTAATGTCGTACTTAGGAATTTAAAGATGAGAGAAAAAGCTATTGTTGTTTCAAATAAAATGGGATTGCATGCAAGACCAGCTGCTATACTTGTACAAACTACAAGCAAGTATCAATCTGTAGTTAAAATTCTAAAAGATAATTTTGAGGTTGATGCAAAAAGTATTATGGGGATTATGGCTTTAGCTGCTGGACATGGAAGTGAATTGAAGTTTATAGCAAACGGTCCTGATGAAAACGAAGTTATAATTGCAATTGAATCCTTATTCAATTCCAACTTTAGTGAGTGGGAGTTGTGAACGGTGTCTAATAAACAAAATGTTATTTTTAAAGGCGTTGCAGCGTCTTCTGGAATTGCAATAGGCAAAGTTTTTTTTATTGAAGACGATGATTTTTGCTTAATTCATAAAAAAATACCAAAAAATATGCATGATACAGAAAAGAAACGTTTGAGTAATGCTATTGAAAAAACAAGAATAGAACTTAATGCGATTTATTGGAAAATAAATAATGTTCTTGGTGAAAATTATGCACATATTGCAGATGTTCATCTTTCAATTTTAGATGATCCTACCATTAAAAATGATGTTTATAAACTTATAGATGATGGTGTTAATGCGGAGTATGCGATTTTTAAGGTTATAGATAAAATTGTTCGCTCTTTTGAAACAATTGAAGATGACTATTTTAGAGATAGGAAGGTTGATATTCAAGATGTGGGCAAAAAAATTCTTGGGAATCTTCTTGGTAGAAAAATAAAAACCCTTTTAAATTTAAATGAAGATTCAATAGTCGTAGCACATAATTTGACACCTGCTGATACTGTTACTATAAGAGAAAAATTAGTTAAGGGATTTGCTACTGATATCGGTGGTAAAACTTCGCATACAGCAATTGTTTCACAAGGACTTGCTCTTCCAGCGGTTGTAGGTTTAAGGATAATATCCTCAGAAGCGAGACCTAATGATATCATTATAGTAGATGGTAACAAAGGTGAGGTTATATTGAATCCCAATTTTGAAACAATAGAAAAATACAAAAAAGAATATGATAAACAATTTGTAAAGATAAAAGAACTTGAAAAATTTAAAGATTTGCCTGCGGAAACAATTGACAATCATAAAGTTTTTATTTTTGCAAATATTGACAATCCAGATGAAGTTGCATTTGCTTTAAAGAACGGTGCTTTGGGTATAGGCCTTTATAGAACAGAGTTTATGTATTTTAATCGAAATTCTATGCCATCAGAACAAGAACATTTTGAGAGGTATTCTAAAGTTGTTAAAGAAATGTTTCCATATTCTACTGTTATTAGGACTATGGATTTAGGTGGTGATAAGCTTGCAAAACTTGGACTTTTAAATATTGGTCAGGAAGAAAATCCATTTTTAGGGTTGAGAGCTATAAGATTATGCCTTAAGCATCTTGATATTTTTGTTGATCAATTAAAAGGCATTTTAAAAGCTTCAGCTTATGGTAAAATCAGGTTAATGTATCCTATGATATCAGGACTTGATGAACTTCGCGAAGCTAATAAAATTCTTGAAAAGGTGAAACAAGATTTGAAGAAAAAGAACATAGAGTTTGATGAAGAGATAGATGTAGGAGCAATGATAGAAATTCCATCTGCTGCTATGATAATCGATGCCATTGTGAAAGAAGTTGATTTTGTTTCAATAGGTACTAATGATTTGATACAATACACTCTTGCGATTGATAGGGTTAATGAAAATGTCGCAAATCTTTATGATCCATTGCATCCTGCTATTTTGAGATTTATTAAACAAATTATAGATGCAGGGCATGAAAGTGAGATAAAAGTTGGGATGTGCGGGGAAATGGCAAGTGATCCGTATTATGCACCTATTCTTTTAGGTTTGGGGCTTGATGAGTTTAGTGTGTCAGCAGTCCAGATTCCAAAGATAAAAAAAATTATAAGGAGTCTATCCTTTGCTGATATGCAAAAAATTGCTATCGAGGTTTTAAGATGTAGTGACAGAGTCTCAATTTTAAAAATTATGAATACTATCAGCAAAAACACAATACCATAAAGAAATGTATAATAGTTTTGAAGTACGGTATGTCTGTATCGTTATTGTAGGCTAAGTTTTTGTTTGTCATTTTCAATGTGGTTTTTTTTAGTGTGCTTTAAATGTATGTTTATAGTTGTGTCGTTAATTTAGTTTCTGAAAAAACATCATAAAATCCAGATTATCATGTTTGGATATCGTGCGATCGTATTAGTTTTGGTTATGATTGTTTTAGTTTTATTGTGTTGTTGAAGTAGTAACTAGATTGTAATAATGAATATCAAATAAATAATAGTGCTATTTTATTTGATTAATTTATAAGAAATGATAAAGGAAAATTGAATAATATGTCTACTGTGAGTATAAGAAATTTTTGCATTATAGCTCATATAAATCATGGTAAAAGTACGCTTGCTGATAGGCTTCTTGAATATACGGGGACAGTTTCTTGCAGGGAAATGAAAAATCAAATTCTTGACGGTATGGAACTTGAAAAAGAGCGCGGGATAACTATAAAAGCTAAAGCTGTAAGAATGGAATATACAGGCAAGAATGACGAAAAGTATATTTTTAATCTAATTGATACTCCAGGCCATGTAGATTTTACTTATGAGGTGTCTAGAGCTCTTGTGGCATGTGAAGGTGCAATTTTGGTAATTGATGCCACTCAAGGTGTAGAAGCACAAACACTTGCGAATGCCATGCTTGCGAAAAATGCAAATCTTGAAATTATTCCAGTTATAAATAAGATAGATTTATCTACAGCAGATGTGTTTGGTGTTTGTGAGCAAATAAAAGGAAGTCTTGATATTAATAAAAAAGCCATTCTTGTTAGTGCAAAAGAAGGTATGGGTATAAAAGAAATAATTGATTCTATAATTGCAGATATTCCCTCTGCAAAAATAATAAAAGAGGAAGCATTATTGGCTTTGGTTTTTGATTCATTTTATGATTCTTATCGTGGAGTTATAGTCATAATAAGGGTTTTTCAAGGTACGATTAAAAAAAATATGAAAGTTAGGCTTATGGCATCCAATGTGCAATATGAAGTTCTTGAAGTTGGATATATGAAAATAAAAATGATTGAATTTAGTGAGGTTTCTTCAGGGGAAGTTGGATATGTTGTCATGGGAATAAAAAATATTCATGATGTGAAGATCGGCGATACAATTACCGAAAGTGCGAATCCCACGAAACACGCTCATGAAGGTTACAAGGAAGTAAATCCTTTTGTTTTTGCCGGTGTTTATCCTAACAGTGTATCTGAATATAACGCTTTGAAAATGGCATTGGGAAAACTAAAGCTTTCTGATTCGTCTCTTGTTTATTCTGCCGAAACTTCAGTAGCTTTGGGATTTGGTTTTAGATGTGGATTTTTAGGATCTTTGCATTTGGATATAGTAAAAGAAAGACTTGAAAGAGAGTTTGATTTAAATCTTTTAATCACTGCTCCAAATGTTGTGTATGAAATAAAAACTAAAGATAAGATTATTACGATAGATAATCCTGCTAAATTTCCAGATAATGTAAATATTGAAGATATTTGGGAGCCCTACGTTGAAGCAACTATAATTTGTCCTACAAATTATTTGGGTGCTATGCTTGAATTGTGTAAAAATAAAAGAGGGAAGCAAGTATCAATGAAATACATGGATGTTAAAGCTAAAACAATGGCATTGAAATATCATATACCTCTTGCAGAAATTATTGTAGATTTTTATGATAACTTGAAATCCGTTTCAAAGGGCTATGCTTCTTTTGATTATAAACACATTGCTTCACAGCCTGGGGCTTTAGTGAAATTGGAAGTAATGATAAATGCAAAAGTTGTTGATGCTTTTACTTTTGTAGTTCATAAAGATAAAGCGCAAATTCTTGCACATTATCTTATCGAAAGATTAAAATATATTATCCCAAAGCATATGTTTGAAATTCCAATACAGGCTAAGGTTAATAATAAAATCATTGCTAGAGAAACAATATCTGCAATACGTAAAGATGTTCTTGCAAAATGTTATGGTGGAGACATAACAAGAAAACGCAAACTTCTCGAAAAACAAAAAGAAGGTAAACGTAAAATGAGACAATTTGGTAGAGTTGAAATTCCGCCTGAGGCATTTATGGCTGTACTAAAAACAAATTGAATAGTTCTATTTCTACACATTATATTATAATACATCTTATAATTTTTTGCGTAATACGTTGTTCGTAGCGTGGGCTGTTTTTTAATAGATAGGAGGTATATTATCAAAAACTATGGAATTTAAGCTTTTTTTAGTAAGTTGTATTTTTTTTGTATTAACTATGCTGATGTTGATTATAAAAGGATATTGTAGGACTTCATTGTCACAAAAAATATTTAAGAATGTTTATTCACTGTTTGAGACAGGGTGGACATCTCTTGTGATGGCGTCTTTTATTATGTTTTTTGTTGTACAAGCCTTTAAAATCCCATCAGGTAGTATGAGAGAAATTCTTATAGAGGGTGATCACTTGTTTGTAAACAAGTTTATTTATGGTTTTAAAATCCCTTTTATTGGTGATGGTAGACGCTATGCTGCTTTAAGAAATATAAAGCGGGGAGATATAGTTATTTTTCAATGTCCACCTGAAGCTTTAACAATTACTGAAATGAACGAAGGAATAAAAAAAGATTATATAAAAAGATGTGTGGCTGTTGCAGGTGATAAAGTGGAGATAAAAGATAAAAAACTTTTTGTAAATGATATATACAAAAAAGATTCTTATGCTGTTTTTAATGATTTTACTGTTTTTAAAAAATTTGATTTATTTGCTGATAATAAATTTTATCAGGAGTCCTGGGAACGAGGTAAGTTTACTTCTATGCCCTTGGCTTTTATAAGAGATAATTTTGGACCTGTAGTTATTCCGCAAGGACATTATATGATGATGGGTGATAATAGAGATTTTTCTTTTGATTCACGTTTCTGGGGCCCATTACCTGATAAGTATGTGAAGGGCAAAGCATTGTTTTTATATTGGCCATTTAATCGTTGGAGAATTTTGTGATGCATATCGTTTGGTTTTTAACTGCAATTATACTTATAATTTTTGAGATATTGGTACCGTCGTTTTTTTTCTTTGTTTGTCTAGCTGTGGGTGCTATTTTTGCAGCGATAATGGCTTATTTTATTAGTTTAATATGGCTTGAGTTGATTATTTTTGCGGTTGTGTCAATTCTGTCGTTATATTTTATGATACCGGTATCATGGAAAATGATTAGTAAATCCAAAAGTGTTTTTTCAAATGTAGATGCTCTTATTGGGTCAGAGGCTGTGGTTAGTGAAAAGATAGCACCGTCAAGAATTGGGTTTGTAAAAGTTTTGGGCGAAGTATGGAGAGCTAGTTCTGATACTGAAATTGAAGCAGGAGAAATAGTAAAAATAAAAAGTGTAGAAGGAACAACACTTATAGTTAAAAAGTGATATTTTACGATTTAGGCACTAAGTAAAACTATAAATTAAAATACTATAAATCTAAAGGAGAGTAAAATGTCAATACTTATTTTAGGGTGTCTGGTTTTTGTATTTATTTTTGTGTCAAATTCTATAAAAATAATAAGACAGTATGAAAAGGGTATTGTTGAGACTTTAGGAAAGTATACAGGTACAAGAAATTCTGGTGCAAATATTATTGTTCCTATATTCCAAAGGATGTTAAGAGTTGATATGAGAGAGCGTGTTATCGATGTTCCTCCACAGAGTGTTATTACAAAGGACAATGTTTCTGTAGTTGTAGATGCTATAATTTATTTTCAGGTTACAGATCCTGTAAAAGTTATTTATAATATCGAAAATTTCGCGATAGCTGCTCTAAAACTTGCTCAGACGAATTTGCGTAATGTTATTGGTGATATGGAATTAGATAGTACTCTTACTTCTAGAGAAAAAATTAATGTTCAATTAAGAGTTGTAATGGATGAAGCTACGGATAAATGGGGGGTAAAAGTTACGAGAGTTGAGATACAAAAAATCGATCCACCAAGAGATATTACTGATGCTATGTCAAAACAAATGAAAGCAGAAAGAGAAAAAAGAGCAAATATTTTAGAAGCCGAGGGTTTAAGACAAGCAGCAATTCTTAAAGCTGAAGGTGCGAAGCAGGCTGTTATTCTTAATGCTGAAGCTGTGAAGGAAAAGCAAGTTTTAGAAGCGACAGGTGAAGCTGAGGCAATAAAACAAGTTGCAGAAGCTGAAAAATATAAAATTGAAGTGGTTTATAATGCTATTCATGAAGGGAAACCGACTAATGATCTTGTTGCTATTAAGTATCTTGAGGCGCTTGGCAAAGTTGCTGATGGTCAAGCAACAAAAATTTTTCTACCTTTGGAAACTGCCGGAATTACGGCATCAATTGGTGGGATAGCGGAGCTGTTTAAAGATACGTCAAAATTGATGAAACCAGTTAAGTAATTTTAATGATAAATATAAGAAATTATGTGAATTTTGTCATTATAAAAATTATTGATAACAATCTGAGTTTGTATGGCTAAAATATTAGGTTTGTATGTACATATTCCGTTTTGTAGACAAAAGTGTTTTTATTGCGATTTTTTTTCGTTAAAATACGATACTGTTTTGGCAGATGCATATATAGATGCATTAATTCAAGATGCTTTACGATTTAAAGATAAAAAAATACATTCGATATATATAGGTGGCGGAACGCCTTCAGTATTATCCTTAGGGCAAATTTGTAAATTTTTACAAGCACTAGTTGAAATTTTTAATTTTTCAGAAGTATCTGAATTTACGTTTGAATTAAATCCTGAATCAACTTCAAAAGAGAAATTACATATTCTTAGAAATTTTGGAGTAACCAGATTGAGCTTAGGTCTTCAGTCTGTTGAAGATAAAACTTTAACTTTTTTGGGAAGAATGCATGATTTTAATAGTTTTTGTGAAATTTATAACGTTATAAGGGAAGAAGAGTTTAATAATATTAACATAGATTTAATATATGGCTTTCCATTTCAAACGATCAAAAAATTTGAAATGGTTTTAAAAAGAGTTTTGCTTTTTAATAGTGAGCATTTATCTATTTATCCTTTGTCTGTCGAAAAGGGGACTTCTTTTTATAAAGATGGTATTGTTACAAATGATGATATTCAACGAGATATATATGATAAAACAGTTGAAATTTTAGAAAAGAATGGATATATCCATTATGAAATTTCAAACTGGTCTAAAAAAGATAAGGAATCTTTGCATAATTCGAATTATTGGTGCAATTTTGAATATATAGGTATTGGTGCTGGAGCTTCCGGTTATTTGGGAAGACGAAGGTATAAAAATATTGAAAATATTAAAAAATACATTGAGTTATCTTTATCTTTGCAAAATGAAAGATATGGAGATGATAATTCGACTTTATTGGAAATTGAAAGTGAATATATAAATGATGAACTCTATAAAATAGAAAGAATTATGTTAGGCCTAAGGCTCTTGAATAAAGGAGTAGATTCTAACTGTTTTAACAATCATAAGCATCGCAGTGTACTTTTAAAATGTTTGAAAAATGGAACATTAGAGCTAGACAATGGTAGAATAAAACTTTCAAAAGAATCTGTATTTATTTTTAATCAAATTGTTTCGAAATTTATGAGATGATACTGCTAAAGTAGAAATTGTTTGTTTATAATACTCTGCTTTTATAGGTTCTTAGTTATCAGTGTTAATGCTGTTAAATAAATTATACAATTAAAAATGTGTATTTATATAAAATTTAGGGATGGTTTCTGATGTGAAGATATTGAAAATTTTAGGCATGATTTTTGGTTCTCAAAAAGAAAGAGACATAAAAGTAATAAGACCGATAGTTACAAAAGTTAATGCTTTTGAATCTTCTGTTAAGCGACTTACAGATTGTGAATTAAAAAATAAAACTACTGAATTTAGAAATCGCCTCTCAAATGGAGAGGCATTGAACAATATTCTGCCCGAAGCTTTTGCATGTGTTAGAGAAGCGTCTGTAAGGACAATAGGGTTAAGGCATTTTGATGTGCAGTTGATAGGTGGGTATATTCTTCATCAAGGCAAAATTGCCGAAATGAAAACAGGCGAAGGAAAAACTTTAGTAGCTACGCTTGCAGCCTATCTTAATGCTTTGCCACAGAAAGGTGTACATATAATAACTGTAAATGATTATCTTGCAAAAAGAGATAAAGATTGGATGAGTAGAGTCTATGTAAAACTTGGGCTTACGGTTGGCAATGTTGGACACGAAACAAAAAATGATGGAAGAAAAGAGGCCTATAATTGTGATATAACTTATGTGACAAATAACGAGATCGGATTCGATTATTTAAGAGATAACATGCTTATTTCAAAAAATGATAGAGTTCTACGTTCTTTAAACTATGCGATTATAGATGAAGTCGATTCAATTTTGATCGATGAAGCGAGAACTCCCCTTATTATTTCTGGTGCTGGTGAACGATCAAGTAATAAATATTATATTTCAAATAGAATAGAATCTATGCTTAAAGGCAGAAAAGTTACTGAAGGTGAAGAAATAAAATCAAAACATGATAATACTGATTTAGCAAAGGGTTACGATTATCTTATAGATGAAAAAAATCATTCAGTAATTTTAACAGAAGAAGGTGTTCAAAAAGCTGAAAGAATACTGGGCATAAAAAATATTTATGATGATTTACAATCTGAATGGGTTCACCATATAACGCAAGCCATAAGGGCACATAATTTATATCGTAGAGATGTAGAGTATGTGGTAAAAGATAGTGAAGTTATAATTGTAGATGAGTTTACAGGAAGACTTGTGCCTGGAAGAAGATGGTCTGATGGCCTTCATCAAGCTGTTGAAGCAAAAGAAAATTTAAAAATTGCAGATGAAAATCGAACTCTTGCTACAATAACATTCCAAAATTTTTTTAGAATGTATAAAAAAATTTCAGGCATGACAGGTACGGCCTTAACTGAAACAGCAGAATTTTGGGAAATTTATAAACTTGGTGTTGTTGGAGTTCCAACAAATAATCCTATGATAAGAAAGGATTATTCTGATGTTATATATAGAACAGAAAAGGAAAAAGATAATGCAATAGTTAGTGAAATTGAATCTTTATGGAGAAAGTGTCGGCCCGTTCTCGTTGGCACAAGGTCAATAGAAAAATCGGAGAAGATTGCTACAATGCTTCGAAAAAGAGGCATTTCTCATCAAATATTGAACGCAAAATACCATGCTCTTGAAGCACAAATTATTGCTGTTGCCGGAGTAAAAGGTGCTGTTACTATCGCTACAAATATGGCTGGCAGGGGTACTGATATTGTTCTCGGTGCTGGTGATTTGATTCAAAATGAAGAAATTAAACAGCTTGGTGGTTTGCACATAATAGGTACAGAGAGGCATGAATCGCGAAGAATAGATAACCAATTAAGAGGACGTGCCGGTAGACAGGGAGATCCTGGCTCTACGAGGTTTTTTTTGTCCATGGAGGATGAACTTATGCGTCTTTTTGGTTCTGATAGAATATCTGGAATGATGCAAAAACTTGGTTTGAAGGAAGGTGATGATATACAGCATCCCTGGATATCAAGAGCTGTTGAAGGCGCTCAAAAAAAAGTAGAAGGAATGAACTTTGATATAAGAAAGCAACTTATAAATTTTGATAATGTTATGAATAAACAAAGAGAAGCAGTTTATAGATTAAGAAATCAAATTCTTGAAAGTGAAGATGTTTCTGGTATAATTGAAAGTATGATAGATGAATCTATTGATGAAAAACTTTCTATATGGTCCACAGCAAAATATGTAGAAGCCTGGGATTGGATAAATATAGATGCATGGATGTCTAGAACTTTTGGTGTTGTATATAAAAAAGAAAATCTTGATAATATAAATTATTTGACCAAAGAATTTATTAAAAAAGATATTTATGAAAAAGTTATTGAAGCATATGAAAAAAGGAAAAATGTAATTGCTTCAGAATTAATCTATCATCTGCAAAAAATGGTACTTTTGCAGATGATAGATTCTTCGTGGCACGATCATTTATACGAGCTTGATCAATTAAGACATGGTATTGGTCTTAGAGCTTATGCACAGAAAGATCCAAAAATCGAGTATCAAAAAGAGTCTTTTGTTTTATTTGAATCTATGATGAAAAGAATAAGAGAAAACGCTGTAGAGTATATATTTAAAATTAATGTTGATATAAAACCGCAAGGAATAATTTCTGATTTTGAAGAAACAAGTTTAAATCTTGAGAATAATAGTAATTGTAAAAATAGCCAATTAAAATTTAAAGATTTAAACAAAATAGGGAGAAATGATCTTTGTTTTTGTGGTAGTGGAAAAAAGTATAAAAAATGTTGTGGATTGTGAAATAGCTGAGTTTATTAATATAGTGCTTCAATTAATTAATAATTTTATATTATAGTTATTTTTAAATTTTCTATGAGATTTATATATCCATATCAATTGTTTGAAGAAAAATATGTATTAATGCAATGGTTATGTGTTGTTTGTGTGTGATTTTATCAATAGAGTGTAATGATATGTAAAATGATATAAGTTTATCTAAAATACTGTCATAAAATTAAAAAGATATACATTAATGATTTTAGAGCAAAGATTTAACAAAATCATATTTTGCACAATAAGCGGTTTGTTAGCGGTATCTGCGTTCCCTAAAATGAATTTGTTTTTTTTAATTTGGATAGCTTTTGTTCCGCTTATTTTTGTAATTATGAGAACTGGGGTAAAAAACTCTTTTTTTTATAGTTTTATTACAGGATTGGTTTTTAATGCAATTGGCCTGTATTGGCTTATTCATACACTTCAGTTTAATATGAATTCTTATCTGCAGGCGATAATTGCAGTTTGCATTTTATTGTTCTATCTTGCATTGTATTGGGGAACATGGGGGATGTCTATATGTTTAGCAAAAAACATCATACAAAAAGCGATTGGCAATGAACTATATTCAACTATTCTTATAATTTTTTTTGGTGCAAGCATGTGGGTTTTGCTCGAGTATATAAGAACATATTTCCTTACAGGTTTCCCATGGATGCTTATCGGATATTCTCAATTTCAATTTATTGAAATTATACAAATATCTGAATTTACAGGTGTTTATGGTGTGTCATTTCTCGTAATATTTTGTAATTTATGCTTTTATTTTTGGATTTCTATAAGCAATGGCAAGAAGTATCTTTATATAGCTTTAATTTTAAATATTGTTATTATAATTTTCGGAGCATTTAGAGCTGATAGATTTAGATTTTTTGGCAATAAAGAATTTACTGTTTCTATTGTGCAGCCAAATATTGATCAATATAAAAAATGGGACATTATTTATGAAAAAGAAGTTTTATCCAAACTTAAAAAATATTCTCATGAAATAGCAAAAAATAAAACGGATTTGGTTTTATGGCCAGAAACTGTTATTACGAAAATTATTCCAGATAATGCAAAAAATATAGCAAATATTGCTGGCGGATTTAATCTTGTAGGTTCTATGTATAATGATGAAAACTATAAGTTGTATAATGTTGTTTTAGCTTTTGAAAAAGATATCATTTTCAAAAAGGTACATAAAAAAAACCATTTAGTTCCTTTTGGAGAATTTATTCCGTTTAGAGGTCTACTATCAAAATTTTTTGCTATTTTAAATAAATTTGACGATTTAACAAAAGGTAGTGATACAAATGTTTTTGATAATGGTGAAATATATGTTGGTTCTACAATATGTTCAGAAAATTTCTTTTCTGATATTTCAAGAAGATTTGTTCTTGCTGGGGCAAAGGTTCTTACAAATCATACAAATGATGCATGGTTTTTTAATACAGCAGCACCACATCAGCATTTTATGATGAATATATTTAGAGCAATTGAAAATCGTAAAGCTGTTATGGTTTCTGCAAATTCGGGAATTTCGGGTATTGTTGAAGCTTCTGGTGTAATTATTGCTAAAACGATTTCTTCAAAAAACATTTTGCTTAGGGGTATATTTTTTCAGAATGATTTCATAACTTTTTATACAAAATATGGTGATTTATTTGTAGATTTATGTGCTATTTTTGTTATGATTATATTTGTATTTTTGTATTTGTTTTTAATATTAACTGATAAAAAGTAAAAGGAGTTTATATGCTTGAGCAACAAAAAGAAAGAATAAGTGCTTTAAGGAGATCTCTTTGATCTAGACTCTAAAATAAATAGAATCAATGAGCTTGAAGCTGAAATTTTAACCATAAATTTTTGGAATAATCAAATAACGGCTAAAAAACTTGTATGTGAACTTGAAGGGCTCAAAAGTGTGTATGGTTTATGGAACGAGATGAATGTACAAGTTCAAGATTTAATTGATTTAAAAGATCTTGCTGCCAGTGAAAATGATGATAATATTCTGAATGATGTTAAGTATGATAGCAAGAAACTTGAAAAAAAACTATTTGCTTTTGAGAATCAAATTAAATTTAGCAACCAACATGATAAAAATAACGCGATCATTTCTATACACGCTGGAGCTGGTGGTGTGGAATCATGTGATTGGGTAAAAATGTTAGTAAGAATGTACTCAATGTGGGTTGAAAACAAGGGTTTTGAGATAGAAGTTGTTGACAGTTTTGATGGCGAAGGATCAGGAATTAAAAACATAACAATGATGATAAAAGGTAAGTATGCTTACGGGTTTTTACAGTCGGAAATAGGAATTCATAGGTTGGTTAGAGTCTCTCCGTTTGATTCAAACAAAAGAAGACATACATCTTTTGCTTCAGTTGATGTTATTCCAGAAGTTGATGATAGTATTAATATAGCGATTGGAAACAAGGATATAAGAATAGATACTTATAGAGCTTCAGGTGCCGGCGGACAGCATATTAATAAAACTGATTCTGCTGTAAGGATCACACATTTTGCAACGGGAATAGTAGTACAGTCACAAAATGATCGTTCTCAAATAAAAAATAGAATAACAGCTATGAAACTTTTGAAAGCTAAACTTTATAAATTTGAACACGAAAAACGTAGTGCTTCTTGTGAAAAACGTTATGCTGAGAAAGATTTTATAGAATGGGGTAATCAAATACGTTCCTATGTATTCATGCCTTATCAACTTGTAAAAGATCATAGAACAGGGCATGAAACATCGATGGTTGATTTGATTATGGAAGGAGAAATCGATTGCTTTATGAATGCATATATGTCTTATAAATTAATGAGGAGAAATGATTGCAAAAAAAAATGATACATACTGTATATAAAATGTTTATTTTTCGATAATTTTATCTTTTGACATTGTATTATCTTATCGTTTTTTTGTAAAATCTTATCGATATAGGTTAGTGTTGTTTTTATGTTATAAGTTTTGAAAAGTTTATCTGTTTGTATAGAGGGAATTTATGTATGAAAGTTCTAAAAGAGGGTTATAGATTTATTTTCATTTCTTTTGTATTAGGATTGTTATTGCTTGCTTTAAGATTAGGTATAGTGTTAAACGCGATTGGTGTTTTGTCTATGCTTTTTTCATCTTTTTGCTTGTACTTTTTTAGAGATCCGAAAGTTGAAATAATAAAATGCGAAACTTTAATTATTTCTCCGTGCGATGGAACTGTATTAGAAATACTAGAAAGTGATACAGAGAAAGTCGTAAGAGTATTCTTATCCATTTTTGATGTACATTTACAACGTTCGCCTATCGCAGGTAAGGTTGTGAGTGTTGAGCATAGACCTGGCAGATTTTTAAGGGCTATGAATTCTTGTGCTCATATAGTTAATGAACAAAATGTTATTACAATAAAAAATGAGAATGGAGAATATCTTGTCAAGCAAATTGCTGGAATACTTGCGAGAAGATGTGTTTCATGGGTTAAGGTAGGCGATGTTTTAAAGATGGGTGATAAAATAGGTGTGATAAAGTTTGGTTCTCAAGTTGATTTGCATATGCCAAAAAATGTTGATGTTAAAGTAAAAAATGGTGATAAAGTTATATCAGGAATAACAATTTTTGCATCTTTAAATAAATATGATAGGATAAGTTTAAAAGATTTATGAAAGAGAAATTGAAAAAAGGTATTTATGTAATACCGAGTATTTTTACTTGCGGGAATATGTCCTGCGGTTATTTGTCTGTAATAGCATCAATTGATGGAGATTTTACAAAGTCAGCCTGGCTTCTTATGCTTGCTATGGCTTTTGATATTATGGATGGAAGAATCGCAAGGCTTACAAAAGCAACGAGTGAGTTTGGTGTTCAATTAGATTCTTTAAGTGATTTGATATCTTTTGGAGTAGCACCGTCGGTTATGATGTATCAACTTGTTTTAAATTCTATGGGTAAAATTGGTATATCAATTGCGGTGCTGTTTGTTTTGTGTAGTGCTTTGAGGCTTGCAAAGTTTAATGTTAAAGCTCAAGATGGTATAGTACGTGTTTCTTTTAGTGGATTGCCTACACCTGCTTCTGCTGGACTTTTAATATCGTTTGTTTTAAGTTATGAATTGTTTTCTGCTGGCACAGCAGAATCTTTGACGTTTAAAACTATACCGATTTTAATGGATCATATGCCTGTTTTTTTTAAGATGATGCCTGTTGTAATGGTAATATTATCTTTGCTTATGGTTTCAAATATTCCATATGCTTCGTTTAAAAAAATGAAACTATCAAAACCAAAAGCATTTAGGCTTTTGGTTTTGATAGTTTTGCTTGTTTTTCTTATAATTGCATTTCCGCAGAATACTATTTTTATATTATACAGTTTATATATTCTTTCAGGAATACTTTTTATTGGAACAAAATATTATAGAATTTGTAAAATAAGAGTTAACTTAAAAGGAGACCACCGTAGTGATTGAACAACTGTTGATTTTAATTAAACCAGATGGAATTAAAAAATCTTTAACAGGGAATATTTTAACTAAACTTTCTGAAGCAAGGGTGATTGTTGTAGGTGCAAAGGTAGTTAAAGTTTCTAGAGAACTAGCAGAAACTCATTATTGCCAATTTAAAAACAAATCTTTTTTCGATGATCTTATAAATTATATTCAGGGTGAGATATATGGAGAACCGTGGAATAGGGTGTTGGCATTTGTGTATCACGGCGAATGTGCTATTTCAAGAATAAGGAAAATTGTAGGAGCAACGAATCCTGAAGAGGCGGATTCTATTTCAATTAGGGGTGCATATGGAAGGATAACAACTAAGGGTATGTATGAAAATGTTATTCATTGTTCTTCAGATCTATCAGAAGCTGAAAGAGAAATTAAGTTGTGGTTCAAACCTGATGAAATGGTTGAAGTTATATATCCAACAAAAAAAATTTTGACATCAAAAGATGAAAAGGTTATTTGGGCATAAATTTATAATACGATTCAGCATTTACAATATTTATACATTATCTGTTGTGTTTGTCCTTGTTGTAAATAGTTTGTGCATGAAAGATATTTAATTTTATGTTAGAGGAGTGCTAAAAATGGTAATACCAATGGAATTGTTTATAAAGGAAATGCAGAGTCTTTTTCAGCCAGATGAGGCTTATGTAATGGATGGTTCTCGAGAAGAAGCAGAAAGGTTAACTGATGTTGCTCAAAAATCCAAGGTTGATGGAAGAATTGTCTTGAGAAAATTAAATGGAGATAAATATCCTAATTCATATTATCATCGTTCAAATCCAAATGATGTTGCTCGTACAGAACACTTGACTTTTGTCTGCAGTCCTTCAAAAGAGGAAGCTGGTCCAAATAATAATTGGATGGAGCCAAACGAAGCAAAACGTAAAATGATTGGATTTTTTAGAGGTGCGATGAAAGGAAGAACGATGTATGTTATTCCTTTCATTATGGGTTCTCCTAAGTCAAAATATGCAAAAAATTGCGTTCAAGTGACAGATTCTATTTATGTTGCTTTGAGTATGCGAATTATGTCTAGGGTGGGTAAGCAAGCTATCGAAAGAATTGGTAATTCTAATGATTTTTTTAAAGGTATTCATTCAATAGGTGATGTAAATCTTGACAAAAGGTTTATTATGCATTTTCCTCATGAAAACCTTGTGATGAGTTTTGGTTCGGGATATGGGGGCAATGCTTTGCTTGGCAAAAAATGTTATTCTCTAAGGATTGGTTCATATCTTGGATATCAGGAAGGTTGGCTTGCTGAGCATATGATTATTATAGGTGTGCATGCCCCAGATGGTAAAATAACATATTTTCTTGGTGCTTTTCCATCGGCATGTGGAAAAACAAATCTTGCTCTTTTGGAACCCTTATTTAAAGGATATAAAGTATGGACTTTAGGAGATGATATAGCTTGGATTAATATCGGAGAAGATGGTCGGCTTTATGCGATTAATCCTGAAGCTGGATTTTTCGGAGTCGCTCCCGGGACAGGCGTTAACACAAATCCTGTTATGATGCAAACGCTTAAGAATAATAAGTTTTTTCCAACGTTGTTTACAAATACAGCGATTGATAACAGTGATAATACTCCATGGTGGGAAGGTGTATCTGATGAAGTACCTTTGAATTTAACTGATTGGCAAGGCTTAAAATACGATAAAAATTCCATGAACTCTGCAGCACATTCAAATTCAAGGTTTACGGTTTCAATTTATAATTGTCCAACTCTCTCTCCTGAATACGATAATCCTAAAGGCGTTCCGATTTCAGGGATAATTTTTGGCGGACGAAGGGCAAATACTATACCTCTTGTCTATGAAGCAAAAGATTGGAGTTCTGGTGTATTTATGGCATCAATAATAGGTTCAGAAACGACTGCTGCTTCAAGTGGACAGATAGGCAATGTTCGACGTGATCCTATGGCTATGCTTCCTTTTTGCGGATACAACATGGGTGATTATTTCCAGCATTGGTTGGATATAGGTAAAAGAGCAAAGAAACTTCCTAAAATATTTATGGTCAATTGGTTTAGAAAAGATGAAGAAGATAGATTTATGTGGCCCGGTTTTAGAAATAACTCTAGAATTATAAAATGGATGATTGATAGAATTGAATGTAAGACAGGTGTTATAGATTCCGAAATAGGTTTGTTGCCTCAGACTGATGCTATAGATTTGAGCGATTTGGACATCAAAAAAGAAACAATGGAAAAACTGCTAAAAATTGACAAAGGAGATTGGCTCAAAGAGATAGAAATGGTAGAAGAATTTTATGCTTTGTTTGGTGATAGAATACCTAAAGATTTAAGAAACCATTTAGCAGAACTTAAGAGAAGTCTTACAGTGTAATTCTATTTTTAATTACTTTTTTATTTTAGATACAAGTTTGGACAATCTTATTTTTTGGTTTGATGCTGATTTTGGATGTATGGTGTTTTTCTTTGTTGCTTTGTCAAGGTATGAAAAGGTTGTGGCTAGATTTTCAAATGCACTTTCTGTATTGTTATCTCGCACTGCCATTTCGATTTTTTTTATTGAAGACTTTATTCTGCTTTTAATTGCTGTATTTCTTTTAGTTCTTTTCTTTGATTTCCTTGCTTCTTTGAGAGCGGAAGTGTGTCTACCTGTTTTAAGCTTTGCCATTTTATTTTATCCTCCAAAACTTTATTGTGAACTTTCAATTGACGATCGGGAAATTATACATTAAATATCGTGTCATAGTCAAATCTTGTAACAGTGTTAATGTTTGAAAATTCTTATAGTTTTTCTTTTAATATGTTTAATTTTATTATTATTAAGATTTTAGCATGAATTCAGTCGTGGTATATTGTTTTTTTTGTTTACGTGATATTTGCAGTAGAGTAATAGAGATATTTATAATAAATTATTGTTTTATATTGCTATTTTTAATCCAAAGTTATAATATATTGTGAAGGTAGTTTAGTTTAAAACACTGAACCATATTATAAAAACTATAGTTTTTGTTGGCATGAGTGTAATTATTTATTTCTATTCATTAGAACGTTTTCTGTGAGGTTGAATAATTGTTTTTTTATCAAAAGTGTGTTGTTTTACATTGATTGGTAGGATTTATTTGTGAAAAAAATTGCAATATTTATTCTTATTTATCTTTGTTTTGATCTTTGTTTTGCTAGAAATATCTATCAAACACAGATAGATAATGGTGAAGAAAATTTTAAAAAAGGGAATTTCATTAAAACTATTGAAATCTATGAAAACCTTATACAGGTGGAAAAAGTAAACGATCCGTCTGTTTATTATAATCTTTCAAATGCATATTATAGATCTGGAAATTTAGGAAAAGCAATTATTAACATAGAAAAAGCATCAAAACTTGTCAAAAATGATAAACAAACAAAAAATAATTCACAGTGTTTGCATGCTATCATTAATGAACATACGTGCCAGAAAATATCGAATTTTTTTGTGCGATGTTTTTTTATTAATAAAATAACGATAGTTTTATCGGTAGTTTTGATTTTATTTTTTGTTTTTCTGTTTTTATTTATAATTAAAAAACTTTTAATATTTAAAAAAATTATATTTTTATTAATTTGTTTTTTTATTGTTTGTATTTTTATTTTTAATTTTAAATGTTACGGTGAGATCGTAATAAAAAAATGCCTGTTTTTTTCTACAACAAATGTTAGGGATGATTCTTCTTGGTTGTAGTAATTCTAAACTTCAAAAATTTCAGATGGAGAAAGTGTTTATATGACGAGTAAGGGCACCAATTGGGTTAATATAAAATTTACCTTAAAAACGAAAATTTTACAGGAATGGATAAGAGTAGTGATGGTAGGAAGTATAAATGAGTAAAGTAGCTATTTTTGGAGGATCTTTTGATCCTGTTCATCGAGCTCATATTCGAATTGCCAAACTTGCGTTAGAATCCTTTGATTTAAGACAGTTAAATTTTGTCATAGCTTATGCTCCGCCTCATAAAATAAAACAATATGCATGTGTTGAAGATAGGATTTCGATGTTAAAATTTGCCATAGAGAAGCTTGATAAATCAGAAGTAAGTCTCTATGAAACTCAAAAACGAGAAACAGTATATTCCTATCAGACATTGGATTATTTTCAGAATTTATATCCTACAGATGAAATTTGTATGATTATAGGATCAGACTCTCTTTTGAGTTTACCTACTTGGGAAAATATAGACTACTTAGCAAGTAAGTATAGATTTATAGTTGCCAAAAGATCTGGAATTGATATCAAAAAGGATACAAAATATTTAAATAAATGTATTTTTATAGATAAGGAAATAGAAAACACTTCTTCTACAGAAGTGAGAAAATTAATAAAAGAAGATTTAAAAAAAGCAACTTTATTGCTTGATGAAAAAGTTTTTAATTATATTTCTCAAAAGAAGATATATCAATGAATCAAAATATTGAGAAACAAATATTTGAATATTTATCACAGCATTTAAGTTCTAAAAAAGTTGAACATTCTTATAATGTTTCAATGCTTGCTGTAAAAATTGCTTTAAAAAATGATACAAATCTATTAAAGGCCAGAATAGCATCTCTTTTACATGATTGTGCGAAATTTATGTCTGATGAAGAACTTGTTAAGTTTTTTAGAGGACATCAATCTATTAAGTACTTTAGAGAAATAGTTAATTTTTCACCACAGTTACTCCATTCTTTTGCTAGTGAAATTATTGCTAGAAAAAACTTCAAAATAAAAGATAGAGATATTTTAAACGCAATAAAATATCATACTCTTGGAAGAGAGAATATGAGTGTTCTTGAAAAAATAGTTTTTGTTGCAGATTCAGTTTCTTTAGATAGACATTGGAGGCGGAGTGCAGAAATTAAAAAATTGGCTAAAAACAGTTTAAATGTAGCTTTTTTTGAAGTGCTCAAAGAAAAAATAGGGTATGTTGTTAAAAATGGCAATTGGTTGTGTCAACAAACTATATGCACATGGAATTGGTATGTTTCAAATATTAAAAAAAGTAGTTAAATATCCAATCTTTATTGTAAATATTTTGGTAATAATTGTGTTGTTTTTATGTGTTTGTATTTATAAAAATGCTGATGTTTCAAGAAAAATTAAAATCAATAATGCTATCAGTTTTTCTGTGTTATTATACGGTACTGAAAAAATGTTTCCTGGACGGCTTGATTTATATACGGCATTATATGATAAGAAAAATAATATATTGAAAGTGCTTTTTATTAATACTGATACTGTTGTTTTTAGGAACTGCAAAAAAGTAAAGAGTATAAAAATGCTTTTCAATGAATATTTAAAAAAAAAACAAATTCTGCAGCAAAGAATTTGTTTTTAGATTTATATGAAATTATAGGAAATGTTGCCAAACCTGATTTTTATATCAGCATGAATTTTGAAACATTGGATTTTATAATGTGTCAAAATAAAAAAATTAAATTTATGCTTTTAGAAAATGATTTTGAAAATAAAGATTTAGAGTTTTTGCATCGTATTAGAATAATAAAATGTGTTTTGAGTTTAATGCCACATCGTATATTGAAAATTTTTCATAATTACAATTTATTTAATACAAATATTTCTAGAATATCGTTTATGGTATCTCTGTTAAGATTTAAAATTTTGCACCCTTTGTTTGTATTTTGTGATTTGCCCGTTAAACATACAAATGCAAGAATAGAGCTTGATAAAGAAAATACAGAAACCTTTTTGAATGAAGTATACTATAATACAGATTTAAAAATAAATACAAATAATTTTCTTATTGATATTAGAAATGCTTCAAAAAAACCTCGTATGGCAGAAAAGGCAGCATGGCTTTTAAGAAGTAATAAATTTGATGTTTTGGATTGGAACAGTTCTCCGATAGTTTATGATACTACTTTAATAAGGGATTATAAAGGTAATTTTAGGCAGGCATTAAAAATTGCAGAGCTTTTAAATGTCGGCGAAGTTATTGTTTCTTATGATGATAAAATTTATTCTGATATGACCGTGTTTGTTGGAAAAGATTGTGTAATATACGATGTTTTTGATAAAAATGATAATTTTAATGCAAAAAAATAACAATGATATACCAATTAAAATTGTAAAATAACAAAAAAAACAAAAGGATTCATCAATGGTATATAAATACAAAATGGGTATTGAATTTTAAAAGGAGTTTTTCCTACTAATTAGTCGCAAATTGTACTAATGTCGTTTTGTATTTTTGCATCTTTATATTTAAAAAAATGTAAAATATTAAGATTATAAGTTTTTTTTTATTTCTTCTGCCCATGAACGACGTATATACAAAGGTTGTATATTTTTATAGTTTGTGGTTTTAGCTTGATATGCTAATGTTGCTAACGTTTGAGCTTTGGGCATGTGCATGGTGTACGGTAATGATACACTCTGTTTGCCAAGGCCTTTAGTTAACTTCTTTCTGTAAATCATTGTAGCATTTCCTATAACAAGTATTTTGTTTTTATGTTTTTTGAGATCTTTTATAAATAAATCTATATTTTTTATAATTATTTTTTCGTTTTCTTTAATATAGATTTCATTTCTTAAGGCGTCAATTGCTGCAACTATTTTAATTCCTTTTATTTTAACAAATGACTTTTCTAAAATCGATAAACTATCTATGGCTACAACTGGTTTGTTTAATATTTGTGCAAATGTTTTTATTGCACTTATCGCTAGCCTTATTCCTGTAAAACTTCCTGGCCCTATTGATACAGCAAATCTATCCATATTCTCGAAAGTATATCCGCTGTCTTTTAACAATCTTTCGACTGCTGGAATAATCATTTCTGAATGCGTAAATTTTTGTTCGTAATAGAATGCTGCAACTGTTTTCTCATCTTCATTTAAAGCTGTACTAAATGTTTTTCCTGAAGTTTCTATTGCTAAAATTTTCATTTTTTTTTATTTTAATTCTTCTTTTTTGGCCAATAGTTTCAATTTCAATATTCCAATTATTATAGTTCTCAAATCCTGATAGCCTATTTGCCCATTCAATAAGAGAAATATTATTGCTATAAAGATAGTCTTCAAGTGCCATTTCCCATATGTTTAAAGAGTCAAGTCTATACAGGTCCATATGAAAAAGTTTTAAATTATTTGCATCATACTCGTTTACAAGCATAAAACTTGAACTTCTTGCAAATCCTTTGTTGCCAAAAGCTTTAACAACTCCTTGTACGAAGGTTGTTTTGCCACTTCCTAAATCACCATTTAAAAAAACAATATCACCACTTTTTAATACAGTTGCAAAATTCTTGCCCAAACTTCTGGTTTCTTCAGGGGTCTTAGTAAGGAAAATCTTTTTTTTAAAAATGTTTGTATCCAGAATATTTAATTTTTTGTTCTTTGCCATTGTAAAAGTATTTTACTATTTTTGACGAGTTTATTTTTCCTATGTACGAAACCTGAGGTACTATTTTTTTTATAAGTTTAGTTTTTGCTTCGGGTACCGTGAAAACAAGCTCATAGTCCTCTGCTCCAAACAATGCAAAATGTAGCTGTTTTTTATCTTCTTTAAAAACTTTTTTGAGATTTGATGAAACAGGTATTTTATCCAGATAGATGCTTGCACCTTTTGCTGAATCCTTTGTAAGCAAATCAATGGAAATATATAAACCGTCAGATGCATCTGTCAAAGAAGTTGCATGTTTAGATACTTGCCATGATTCTTTAAGTCTTGCTTTTGGATTATTTTGTTTTGAAATTAAAAAACGTTCATCTTTACTATATTTATGTTTCGGACCATATTTGTATAGAAGATAAATCCCAGCACCAGCATTACCAAAAGTATTTGTTACACCTATAAAGTCACCATTTTTCGCACCACTTCTTTTGATTATTTTATTTTGTCCTATTCCAACAACTGTAATAGAAATTATAATTTTATCAGATTTTACGGTATCGCCACCGGCTACTACTATTCCATATTTATTGCAACCCCTTTTTAAGCCATTAAAGAAACCTCTAACAAATATTTCAGATGTTATTGGAGGAACACCTAGTCCTATAAATACATATTTTGGTTTTATATCGCCACCCATTGCTGCTATATCACTTACACTTACTTCAATAGCTTTTACTCCTATTTCTTGTGGAGATGTCCATTCTTTTTTAAAATGCACATCCTCAATCAACATGTCTTTTGTTATACATATATTTTTACCACCTAACTTAAAGCAAAAGCTATCATCACCCATACCAACAATAACATCTTTATCGTTTTTTGTTGAATATATAAATTGATTTTTTATTATATCTATCAGTCCGAACTCACCAATTGATATTAGATTCCTATTTTTCATTCTTTTAAAATTATATCAATTTTATCAGAACAAAAGCTATTTACAAATTCTATAAGAAAAATATTTTTTAAAAAAACTATGCAATATGTTTTATTATTCATCTCGTTAAATTATTTTATGATGTTTGTAATGTTTTATATGACACAATGAAACATGAGTACTTGTCTTTAAGAATTTATTTTTCATAAATTAAAAATGACATTACAGTTATAGATTCTAGCAAATAAAAAATATCTTCAACTTTAATAAATTTTAATGTTTATGTTATATAATGCAAATTATATTTTCTTGATAGTTATTAAGGCAAGATGTTAAATAATTGAAAGAAAATAAGATTTTATATATAATACGTGCAACATGTGTATGAGTTATAGTGCAGGTGTTATTTATAATAAATCAAAAGCAAATGCAAAAAAGCTTGCGTTTGAAATTGCAGCTCTGCTTGAGCAGAGCTGCTGTAGGGTTTTTATAAGTGATTCTATGTCTGCAAAACCAAGGAAAGTTGATTTTGTTTTATCAATTGGTGGTGATGGGACAATGCTTAAAGTTATAAGAATGTTTTCTCCATTATCTGTTTCTATAAAGGGTATAAATCTTGGATCTCTTGGTTTTTTAACAGATACTGATGTAGGTGAAGTTTTTGTACTTATAAAAAATATTTTATCTTCGGGATTTGAGATTGAAAAAAGAATCTTATTGTCTGCAGAGTTTAAATATCAAGGTAAAAAATTAAGAGCAATAGCAGTAAATGATTGCGTAGTTCGTTCTTTGTCTGGTGGTAAACTTATTACTGTTGATGTTGAGATGGATAAGGGGATTAAGGCAGAATACAAGTGTGATGGAATGATTATAGCAACTCCTACTGGATCAACGGCATATTCTCTTGCTGCTTATGGCCCTATAGTTTATCCAAACTTGCATGTTTTTATTCTTACTCCTATTTCTCCGCATACGTTGACACAAAGACCTATGATATTATCTGATAAAAACACTATTTCTTTTGTTGCAAAAAGCAAATATAGTAATGGAAAGATTATGATATCTATAGATGGACAGGAAAATTATACTCTTCCAAATGAAACAATAATAAAATTTTCACTTTATAAAAAACCACTTAAACTTATAAAAAATTGTAGTAAGTCATATTTTGAAACTTTAAAGACAAAACTTTATTGGGGTGTTTAATAGTTGACTGGCATTTTTATAAAATTATGCTTTAAAATGAATATTTAAATGTTTAATACTTTCTAATACGTTGAATGGTGTTAAACAGCTGAAACTTGATGTAGATGGGTGGGTGTGAAGGAGAGTTCATTGTTATAAATTTACTATGCTAAAATTTGACAAGAATAAATGTTTATTTATTAACCTTTAAGTAAAACATGTATGCTATTTAGATATTTGAATGTTTTGGTTATATTTTGAAATTGATATAATTCTTTAAACATTGATATTACTAGTGTATGAATATTAATATTAAATGTATGTTGGTTGTTGTTTTTGTTTATGGAGTTCAATAAATCCGAAATTATTTTTTTTGGAAATTTAAGCATATTATAGTAAATGTGAATAAGTCTAAAACACCTACATTAGTAGCAATAAGAAAGAATTGTATACAGTGTCGTTATTTTATCTACATATATAAAAATATTTGCAAACCTTGCAATTGATTCTATCGTTTTCTTCATTAAATTCAAAATACCCCTCTGAGGTTATCTCATCAAGTAGGATTTTAAGTATTTCAATGCATTTTTCATATATCTCCTTTTCTTTAGGAAACTGAACAATCTTTGCAGTTTTTATACTATAGATTCCGCATTCTATGACATTAAAACCTGTTTCTTTTTCAAATATATATTTATATAATGGCAGTTGCAAGGAGCTTAGTACTTTTTTTATATTATGTCTACTCAAATTATTAGTTAATAAATCAAAATATTTTTTCTTAATAATATCATTATTTGTTTCGTTGGTTTTATAGTCAAATATCATGTAGTTTTTACTATCAGTATCTATTCTATCTATTCTATCTATTCTAGAGTCTAAATTATAAATTTCACCAGATCCTGTTTTGATATTTGAAGCGTATTTTTTTTCACAAGCATAGATATTTTTGTATGTTCTTTGTTTCTCATAATATAGAATGTTTTTCATTTTATATATTAAAATTTCTTTAATCATAAAAGAATCTTCTCTAAATTGAAAACATGTAGAACTATCAAAACTTTTCTTAAGTTTTTTTAAATAATCTTTTTCAAATTCTAAGGATTGAAGTTTTTTAATATCAAGCTTTTCATATAATGCATTTTTCAAAAAACTATGTATAAAATTTCCTATATCTTTATTTGAAATTTCTTGCCCTATTTCTGTATTTTCACTAAGTGATAAAACGTACATAAAGTAAAATTTTAATTTACAATTTAAATAGGTATCTATTTTGTCATATGTGTATGATATATTTTTAAGGTATTCGCGAATTTCTTTTGTTTTTTTATATTTCTGTTTGAATGAGTTTTTTATTGAAAACTTAGGTAAAACAAATTTATTTATTTTTACAGCATTAATATTTTTGCTACTTAATTGTTTATTCCAGATAATAGATTCTATAAATCTGCTTCTTTCGTCTTTATCATTATCAGGATAAATAAGATTTAAATTTTTAGCACTTGCAATAAGCTTATTAAAGTGGTACTGTTGTATCTCGCATTCTTTTTTTACTATTTTAATGCCTAAGGCATACATTATGTCTTTGGGTATAAGTGGATAGTCTTTTTTTATTGTTGGAATTGTTGAATCTTTCATACCAACAACAAAAACATTTTCAAATGAAGGGTTTGCAGATTCTATTGACTCTAGGATCTGCAAACCCTTCAGAGGAAATCCTGATAATGCAATTCTTTTATTTTTAATAAGTTTTTTTAGAATATTAAATATTGCTTTATTATTAAATTTTTCTTTTGACAATTCACCAAATTTTAGTTCTTTTGATAAAGATAATAAAATTTCCATTGCTTCAATGTTAAGCGGATAAGTATCAATAACGCTTATAGAGTATATATTATCTAAGAGCTTAGATAATAAAATAGATAAACAAGAGAAACTTTCAATATTTTCCCAAGATATGAAGAATTTTTTAAAGATTTCATTTAATGTTTTTATGATTTTTTCGTAAGAAATGTATCCTAGGGTCTGTGTTATAGTAAGCTTCATTTCATTGATAAGTTTTTTATTGTTAATGATTTCATCAAATGAAATAAACATCTTGCCATTTAAATAACTTTTTGAATCTCGATACAAAGCATTTTCAATTTTATGAACAATTGTTTTTGATATTAAATTTTCACCAAAAAATTTCATTTTTTTCAAAAGCGGATTAGTCAAAATCTTTATAACATCTTTAGAATAATAATATTTACCTTTTCTTGAAAGTTGAGAGTCAATAACTGTATTAAACAATGAAAAAATTGTAGTTTTTTCAGCAGGATATCCTGCTGAAATATTATAGTTATCAGTGATTATAGAAATTTCAGATATTACAGATTTCAACATTTTTGAATCAGGGACAATAACAACTGTTTTATTCAAATTGGCCTTATCGTATGTTCTAATAAGATTTTTAAGTAGAGCTCCTTGGGATTGATCATCAAAAGAAGAATAGACATTTAATTTATATTCGTTTTTCTTGTTTTTTATTTCAGGAGAAGATTCTCCAAATGCGGAATATAAATTTTCTAAAATTTCATACTCTTTTGGATTGCCATGAATAAATACAGTAAGTTTTCCAATATTGTAAAGTTTTTTAAAAATTTCCAGTTCAGTGTTGTGAAGATAGAATGGAGTTATAAGTATTATCTCATCAAAATATTCTGCAAACATCTCAACTTTCATAAGCGCTACTTTTAAGAAACTGTATCCTTTAGTGATTTTTAGTGATTTTTCTAAATTATTATGGAAAATTCTTCTTATTTTAAAAATGTTTTCTAGTAGATTCTTTATATCTTGAGGAATATCATAACCTATTTCTGCATTTAACTTTATGTCTTTAAGTTTATCTTCAAAGATGTTTTCTAAATCAAGTTGTTCAATAAATGATAAAATTTCAAAAGACCACTCCATGAAAGATGCAAAAGAAAGACATCCATTTAAAAGCCCAGGTACATTATTTTTGATAATTTTAAATATTATGAATGCTGCTTCAATATCTGAAATTTTTATGAATTCTGTTTTCTCAAAAATAATATTTTCAATGAATTCATTATTCGTAAAAAAATCTGGAGAAAAAAAGGCTCTGCCTTTTTTTTGAGCAAGCTCATTTTTAAGAAATAAAAACACCCTTCGCTCATTACTGCTTATCAATGCAACTTTTTTATTCAATTTAAGGATGTAATCAGCAATGAAGCAGATTATGTTTTCATATATATCGACATTTATTATCTTTCCAGGCATTATAATATCCTTAAACAACTCGTTTGTTCAATATCTATAATATAAGTTGATATTTTTTTGTATGGATAAATTTCTGATATAAAAATAGCGTAATTTTTAAGCTGATTTTTGATTTTTATTTTATCATAGTTCGAACTTTTAAAATCCAATATTATAATTTTTTCATTATCTATTATTAGTTTGTCTATTCTAAAAGATTCTCCTAAGCTGTTTATTATTTCTTTTTCATTGTAAATTTTATTTTCATTATATAAAAACATTCTTAAAACTTTTTTACAAGTGAATAGTTTTTCAAGTTTTTTACCTATAAATGAAACATCATTAGTGTAAAATTTCTTTTTTGTAATATTTGTAATATTATAAATAGTATGTTTTATATTTGTATCTTTTAATGATATTATTTTTGATAATGCAAAATGTAGAATTGTTCCTTTTATTTTTCTGTCATTTGTATCAATTTTTGTTTTTTTTCTACTCGTGAAATATTTATGTATATCTTTATAATTACTATCAAAATTATCTAAAACGAAATTATTATTTACAACGTTGTTTAAATTATATTTCTGTTTAGTGCCAGAAATAAGATTTTTATTAAGAAATAATGTAATGGCTTCATTGTTTGAATGATCTGATTTTTGAGGAACTATGGCATATAATTCATATTTTGCTCTTGTCATTGAGACATAGAGTATATTTAGTTCTGATAGTAATTCTCTTAATTTGCTATTATCATATATTTCTTTTGCTTTTCTTGAGAATTTCGCAATATTTTTTGATATGTTTAGTAATTTTATTTTTTCTTCTGAATCATCAAAATATGGATTTTCGCTTGTTGTTTTTGAAAATTTAAGAAAAGGAATTATTACAACTGGGAACTGAAGACCTTTAGATTTATGTATTGTCATAACTTTTATACCATTTCCAAAAACCTTTTTAATATGTAAAGAGTCATTTTCATCTTTTAACCTATTAAAATGTTCCAAGAAATTTTTAAGTCCTGAATCCTGAATTTCAAATTCTTTTATAAGTTCAAGAAAACACATTATAAACACTTTGCTGTCATGAAAATTACTCGTAATCTTAAATTTTTCAAGCACCACTAACGTTAACTCATAGACAGGCATAAACTCTGCTTTTATAAAAAAAGATTCAAAACACTCGCTCCATAAATCTTTATATTTATCGCTAAAAATTTTGCAAAGAGATCCAGATTTATTATTATTTTTATAAATAAATATAAATTTTTCTAATTCACTGTTTTTTATGCCTGAAGTTTTACTAAAAATATCTCCAATAATAAAAGAAGCAAAGGATAAAGTATCTATTGGTGAATTAATAAATCTAAGAAATGATATGATCTGTTTTATAATGTTATTATTTTTTATATTTAAAATTTGCGAGGATTCTATTTCAATAGCGCCTTCTAAAAGCCATGAGCTTACTGTAACTATTTCGTTATTGGTCCTACATAAAACAGCTATATTTTGTGCACTAAATCTTTTAAGAATCTGAAAAACGAAATTCATAAATTTTTGTTTTACTTCTTCAATCTCGTTTTTACATATTTTATTTATTATATTTATTTCAACATAACCATAATTGTGTTCTTTTATTGATTCTTGTTTTGAATAGATATAAGCTTCAACAAACTTTGAAAAATCACAGTTAATATTTTTATTTTCATAGACTTTATTTAAAAAATTTTCTATATTTTCTTTTGAAAAAATGTTATTGTTAAAATCTACTATATATTTGCCACTTCTGAAGTTTTGTTTGAGATATTGCCTATTAGTGTTTGCCGATAGGAATTCATTTGGTGCTTCATCAAAAAGCTCAGGTCTTCCATCTCTAAAAGCGTAAATAGCCTGTTTTACATCTCCAACATAAAAAAATGTTCCGTCATTAGCAAGACTTTCTTCCAAAAATTTTTTAAGACCTGTCCATTGAACAATGCTGGTATCTTGAAATTCATCAATTAAAAAATGTTTATATTTTTCTGATAACCTATAATATACAGAAGGTATGCTAGTGTTATTTTTATTAAAAAAGTCAACTATTTTTTTATTTATTTCATTTAAAAATATAATACCGTTTCTGTTTGATTGTTCATTAAACTCAGCCATAACTTTTAAATATATTTCTGAATAAATATTGTAATAATTTTCTATATAAAAATCACATAAAGATTGAATTTCAGTATTTATTTCACACCAAAGATCATTTGCCATAATACTGATCTCAGTGTCTTTTTTATATTTAAGAAATTCGCACGCGAAAGTTGTGGGAATGTTCATTGAAAGAAAAAGCTTGATACCTCCATTCAAAACTGTTTTTATAGCCCTACTGTAATGATAACTAATTTTAAGTTTTGGCAAAAATGTTGAAAATTTATTTAATTTATCTATAATTATTTTAGCTCTCATAACTAATTCATATCTAAAATCAAACTGTTTACTTACAAAAACATTTTTTCCTGTGTTAGCAGATTTCTTAAATATTTTTTCAATTTCATTATATATATTATTTATAGGAAACCAATTTAAATCTTTGATTAAATATTGATACAAATATCGTGATGTTATTTTTTTCAATCTTTCAGATGTTTGTGCTTTTTTTAAAAATGTTTCTAGAGAAAATAATAAAATATCAGAATAATCATGTTTTATAATAAAATTTGGTGAAATATTCATGTTGATTGCGCAAGATTTTAGAACATGATTTTTAAAACTATCTATGGTGCTTATATTGAAATTATCGTAATATTTGAAAATTTCCTCTAGAATAAAAGCACTCTTTTTAGATATTTTGTCTTTAGTAAGTTTTAAATTATTAAAAATCTCTCCAGTATCCAAATGCAATGCAGCTATCTTAAGATAATTTATGACTCTATATTTCATTTCAACTGCTGCTTTATTTGTAAAGGTTACGGCTATTATATTTTTTATGCATACACTATCATCATTGCTAAGTAAAAGATAAAGGTATCTTTTTGCGAGTCTATAAGTCTTACCGGATCCAGCCGATGCTTGAACTGAAATTATCTGAACTTTATTTTCATAAGTTTTGCTAGTGTTTATTAACATATATATTTTATTCTTTTGCCATTTCTCTTGTAATATCTCTTTTTTTTATAGCTTCCCTTTTGTTATATGTTTTTTTGCCTTTTGCTAAGCCTATGAGTAATTTAATTTTATTTTTATTTCTTATATAGATTTCTAAAGGAATAAGAGTAAAACCTTTTTCTTTAACTTTTGTCTTCATTTTATTGATTTCAGATTTATGCATTAAAAGTTTGCGTTTCTTTTTTGCGTCGTATTCTGCAATATGCGTAGATATTTGTTTATAAGGAGTTATAAAAATATTTTCAACGAAAACTTCTCCGTTTGAGAATCTAATAACAGCATCTATAAGACTTACCTTAGATTGTCTTATAGATTTGACTTCATAACCAGACAATATAATCCCTGTTTCTAATTTTTCAAGAATTTCATAATTGTAATAAGCCTTTCTATTTGACGCAAATACTTTTTTATCCATACTGTGTTATATTTACCCTTTTTTGAATTCATCTCATATTAATAATATATTTAAAAAAAATTATTGTAAAATACTTTCATCATTACTTTTTGTTTTTTTATACTGTTTCTCAATTTGTTTTAAATTTTCAAGTGATTCTCTATAATTGATTTAAAAGATCTTGCTGTCTATGAAATATAAATATCGAAGCTAATTCTTATTCTATGTAGAATTCGTAAGATAAAATCAATGTATTTTCAAATTTCAAGAATACCCAACAAATCTAATATTTTTATGTAATTCATCATGTAAATTATTATTTTTTCTTATTTACGATGTC
Organism: Endomicrobium sp.; assembly: GCA_031290575.1. Lineage (GTDB taxonomy): Bacteria > Elusimicrobiota > Endomicrobiia > Endomicrobiales > Endomicrobiaceae > Endomicrobiellum. Next base: position 46,776 of record JAITNH010000006.1, read on the forward strand.
CGATTCAACACTCTTTCATATACAATCCCAAATATGGACTTATTTATTTGTTTTAAGCATTAAATCAACTATAAAAACTATATTTAGACATTGTGTTGGGAGAGGGGAGGACGGGGGAGGGCATGGCGGCGACACTCGAATAGTACAAGCAAACAAAGAATTACAGTAAACTAATTGTGACTAAATGTTATATAATATTCTCGGAAAATTGCATCTTTCATGTATGAAAATAAATTGTTCTTATTTTTACTTTTCACAAAGGTTTGGATTCAAAACAATTAATTTTTTATTATTTCATAAATTCATCCCCTATGTTTTCTTGCATTTTAACAACAGCTCCTTATCACTCTTCGCCTTTAATATATAAATTTTATTAAAAAAATGAGTCATAGAACAAGAAATGCAGTTATTCAATTAATTTTTTACGATTGCTATAAAGTTTTGATTTTGCTTTACAAAAGAATTATCTTTAATATCAATACTCATTTTGTAGTTTTATGAATGTCTTTAATAGTCTTTATTGCTTAATATTTTTTTTACTTATAACTTTGAATTGAATACACTGCATTTATCACAGATGATAAACTCAATATCAACACACTGAAGCAAACTGTCATATAACTGATTGATGTGTAAAATATTTAACGCATCAATACTGCGCTAATATTTTTAATTGCCTGTAGCTTTCTTCAATTTATGTTCGAAATAATATCTTATGATAATATATATTTATTGTACGTGATACGTAGTGAATTAAAAGCATTTACAGAATAATCTATTGTAAGCATAATAGTCCATAATGACCACAGCATAAACTCTACTGAAGAAAACTGTTTAAATTAACACTACGACAAATATTAGTCTTTATAAAAACTTTACACAAAAAACGTCAATGATCTGATATACTGTCTTAGCCGACGATAGGGATCGAACCTATGACCTGCGGTTTACAAAACCGCTGCTCCACCAATTAAGCTACGTCGGCATATGTTAACATAGCTGATATACATACATAGAGATACTATAAAAATCTCTTTGCAAAGTCAATTGTTTGCGTAGCTTTAAAATGTTCACGAATTTTTATTAGCCAAGATTAAATTCATTTTTTTTGATATAACAAAATATGGCAAGTTTTTTAGTTAGTATTGTAATATATAGAGATACTTATATGTTTAAATTATCGAAAATAAATTGTTGGCAAATTTTATAATGATGGATAATAGATTTTATATTTTAATCTAGAAGTATTAGTGGTATCATAATTTTTATAATCGGTGCCTTGATTATAAAAATTATAGTTTGTAATTTAATAACTTTAAAGCGCTAGATATTGCTGAACACTATTTTGATATGTAATGTTAATGTCAGTGTAAAAACAAATTTTTCCTAAGCAATTAGTTGAATTTTTGATGTTTTTATATAAGACAAGTTTGTATAAAATACTTTAAATAAAGACAATAGTGGTTTTACATCTGCTTTGATAGAACTTTAAAAATTAAGAAAAATTAGTTTTAGGTATATAAAGTTTAGAAATAAAATTTGCTTCATATTCAAAAAATTTACAAGAAGTTAATAGTGTTTTGTTAGTTCTAATATAATCAGTGAGTGTGGTTTTATAGTTTGATATTGACAAGTTAACGTAATGAATTCTTATGACATATTAAATTTGATAAAGAATAGATAAGAATGTGTGAGGTATGTTATTATTATGACCGCTTAGTAGAACATATCAAATGAGATCTATAAATTTAAAAGATGGATTTATTTGCTATTGAAAATAAATATTTAAAACTGAAACACGCAAAAAAAGGTCTTCGATAAATTCGTGGATAAGTTATATATTAAACCATGGATTATTTACAATTTGATATTTGTATCGCTTCATTAAAATATTAAAAAGTTATATTTCTTTGCGATAAATCTTAATAATATAGCCATACTATCTTCTTAATATAAAAATTGTAAATTTTATGTATAGTAAAAATATAATAATATTAACAATTCTTGAGTCTTACTAAAAATTTATTAATGGCTTTAATTCTTTCCAAAATAGTCGGATGTGAGTATTCTAAAAATACTTTAAATTTATGTGGATATAGGTTTGACAGATTGTCCACGGATAATTTTTTTAATGCATTTAGCATAGCGTCCGGATGTTTATATGTTATTACTGCATAAGCATCGGCTTCGTATTCGTGTTTTCTTAAAAAATAGTTTAGTATCATTGAACTTAGTATGGAAATAGGTGTATATAAGAAAGCAAAAAATATTATTCCTGCATATATAGGTTGTGTTTGCATAAGAAAAGCTTTGTAAAGCCATATCTTATTTATAAAAAGCGAAAAAACAAAAAACATTATTCCACTTGAAACAAATGAGAAAATTATATGTTTCATTAAATGTCTAAGCTTAAAATGGCCAATTTCATGAGCTATGATATTTGTTAGCTCTTCGATAGAATATTTTTGCAGAAGTGTATCAAATAAGACTATTCTACGAAATTTACCAAAACCTGTAAAAAATGCATTTGATTTTGTAGAGCGTTTTGAGCTATCCATTATAAACACTCCTTTAATCTTAAAGTTTTCTTTGTTTATGTATTCTTCAATAGATGTCTTGAGTTCATCGTTTTTTAAAGGACTGTATTTATTGAACAGTGGCATTATAAATACTGGAGCAATAAAATTCAATATCAACTCAAAAATAATGATAGCTATAAAAGCGTATAACCACGCATACTTTGGAGTATTTGCGAAAAGCCATAATATTATTGAAAAGATAATGGTTTCTATGATTATCGTTATAAACAATGACTTTAAAAAGTCCATAATAAAAGTTTTTAGATTCATTTTGTTGAAGCCAAATTTTTCTTCTATAATGAATATAGAATATGCAGAAAAAGGTAGTTTAATGATCTCAATCATTAAAAGAAGGATACATATAAAAATAAGACCTGTGACAATAAATCCAAAACCAAAAAATTTAGCAATTTCATTTATATAATTAAATCCACCTGAAATTATAAAAACAATCTGTATTATTAATATAAAAGTTGATGAAACTAGAGATAAATTTGTGGTTGCCTTAAGGTAAAGTTGTGATTTCACATATTTTTCTTTGTCAAAGTATTCAACAAATTCAAGAGGAATATCTTCTGAAATATTTTTAATATTAAGTAAATTCGCAAGTGTTCGAATAAAATACACGGTGCTTATAAACGATAATATTACAAGAGTATAAATATTCATGTTTGGTCTCCATATATGGTTTAAGCGATTAATGCAACGCTAAATATAAACGGTATTATACATGTTTAATATATTTTGCTGTCATATCTTTGTAATTCTCAAAAGTATGATAACTACTGATTAATAGAGTTTTGTACGCACTGCTTTAAAATATATATCTTCTGTATTCTATAATTTTTGAAGAAAATTGGCTATTATTATGCTAAAATATTAAATAGCACTGGAGATTTTTATGTGGGTTTTTATTTAAAAATTAAAATTGTCAGGTATAGTAAAATATTTACTCTTATGTAGAGTGTGTGCAGAAGATGATAATAGTTTGAATTTGTATAATGGGTTAGATTATAAACTTTAAAAATTCAAAAAAAATTAGATGAGATACAGTTTACTTAATATAGTACACAATAATACTTTGTTGAGATAGTAGTGACAAATTTCTTTAAAAGTAAGAATTGTATGTGTAAAAGACATTAAAATATGAGTTTCATATAAAATAATAATTGAGTAAAAAACAAATGAAGAAAAAACCATATTTGTTTATTACTGTTGAGGGCGGAGAGGGTTCTGGTAAAACAACACAAGCTTTGCTTTTGAAAGAATATTTCGAGCAAAAGGGTTGTGAGGTATTGCTTACAAGAGAGCCCGGAGGCACAGTTTTGGCTGAATCTATAAGGGGTATACTTCTAAATCCTAATTCGAAGGTTGTTCCCCTTAGTGAGCTTTTCTTATATGAAGCTGCAAGGGCACAGCATATGGAAGAATTTATTTTTCCTGCTTTAAAAATGGGAAAAATTGTTATTTGTGATAGATTTACAGATGCTACCGTAGCGTATCAAGGATATGGAAGGAAATTAAGCTTGTTGCTTATAAATAAACTTAATTCGCTTGCATCGTTTGGGTTAATTCCTACTTTGACAATATATCTAGATATAGCACCTGTAAAAGGTTTAGACAAGGCAAAAGAAGTAGACAAAGAATCTTATGGTGAAACTGGTGATAGAATTGAAAGAGAATCTTTAAAATTTCATAGTGATGTAAGAAGAGGGTATCTTATCCAGGCAAAAACTTATCCTAAAAGAATAAAAGTTATCAAAACGCAAAAAACCCCTGAAAAAACACATACTTTGATAAAAAAACTATTAAATTTGGTACTTTATAAATGTTTGAAAATATTTTAGGTCAGCAAAAAGTAAAAAAAATACTTTTAAATCAGATCAAAAGTGGCAGGTTAGCTCATGCTTATATTTTTGCAGGTCAGGAAGGTGTTGGCAAACGCCTTCTAGCTATTGAGCTTGCAAAAATTCTTAATTGTGCTGCAAATGATTCTTACGGAATTTATATAAATGCTTGCGGGAAATGTTTTTCATGTGAAAAAATAGCTAAAAACCTTCATCCTGATTTGCACTTCATAGATTTTGCCAAACAAGCTATGCTTGAAGAAGATGATTTGGGAAAGCAAAAGGTATTAAAAATCGAAACAATAAGGTATATGCAAAAAGAAATTGCAACAAAAATATATGAAGGCAGATGGAAAATTTTTATTTTAGAACCTGCTGAAAAAATGAGCATTGTAGCTGCAAACTCGCTTCTTAAAATAATTGAAGAGCCTCATGAGAATACAATGATAGTTTTAATTGCACAACATACAGATACAGTACTAAGAACGATAGTTTCACGTTCACAGACACTTTTTTTCCAGCCTTTGAAACATAATGAAATATCAACTTGGCTCATGTTAAATCATTCGTTGGATGCTACAAAAGCACACGAGATAGCTGGGTTGAGTGATGGATCTTTTTCAATTGCAAAAAAATTTGTTGACGAAAAAGTAAGAGATAATACTTCTTTTTGGTATGAATTTAAAAACAAAGATTTTTGGATTTCTGATATTTTAGAATTTTCAAAAAATGTTGCGAAGGATGGTTCTTTGAAATCTATTGATAGGATGATAGCTGAGGCAAAAGAAGATTTTAGAAGAACTCCTGAAATAATTGCCCCGATGCTTGATTTATTAAATGATGCAAGAGCACTACTTCTTCAAAACATAAGCCCTCAGACAGTTTTAGATAATTTATTTTTTGATCTGTTGGATCTGAAAAAAGCATTTGCAATATTATAAAATACTAACAACGATAATGTAATTTATGTTTTTTAAAAATAGCAGACAATGTTTAGAGGAGGTGATGTTATGCCGATAGTTGTTGGCGTAATGCTTAGAAGGATTAAAGATAAAATGTATGCTGATGTTGGGAAATTTGATTTAAAATTAAATGATAAAATTATAATTGAAACAGAACATGCTGTTGAAATGGGCTTGGTGTGTGAAAAAGAAAGAAGTATACAAAAAAGTAAGACCTTCATAGGTAAGGTTTTAAGGAAGATGACAGAAGAAGATAAAAAGTGTCTTATTGAAAATGAGAAAAAAAATTTAAAAGTACATAAAATAATAATGCAAAAAAATGATGAGTATGAACTTGATATGAAACTAACATGTGTTCAGTATACTTTTGATCGTTCAAAACTTTTCGTTTATTATACATCTGAAACAAGAATTGATTTTAGAGAACTCATTAAAGATTTAGGGCATATTTTAAAAACAAGAATACAAATGGTTCAAATAGGTGTGAGAGATGAATCAAAGATGATTGGTGGGATAGGAACGTGTGGCCAGGTTCTTTGCTGCCAGAGTTTTTTGAAAGATTTTAATTCTGTAACTATAGATATGGCTAAAGAACAAGATTTATCTTCAAATACTGCAAAACTTTCAGGGCTTTGCGGTAGGCTTATGTGCTGTATATTTTACGAAAATGATACTTACAGAGATGTAAGAAAGAATCTTCCTGAAATAGGTTCAATAATTCTAACACCTGAGGGCAAAGCTAAACTTGCGGCAATTGATTGTATAAGAGAAAGAGTGACTGTTGATTTTGAAAGCAAAGGCTTTAAGATATTTACAATAAAACAGATAAAAAACTAAAATATTAAGGCAGGAAAGTGAAATTTTATATTACGACGCCTATTTACTATGTTAACGATATGCCACATATAGGACATTCTTACACAACTATAGCTGCTGATGTTATAGCAAGATGGAAAAGATTAAATAATTATGATGTTTTTTTTCTCACAGGGACAGATGAACACGGTGCTAAAATTACTGCTGCAGCAAAAGCAAAACATAAGACTACACAGGAATTATGTGATGAGATGAGTTCAGAATTTAAAAAATCTTGGAAACTTTTTAATATCTCTTATACGGATTTTATACGTACTACTGAACAAAGACATTTCTTTTCTGTTGAGAAAATAGTGAAAATTTTGTTTAGCAATGGTTTTGTGTTTAAAAAGAAATATGAAGGGTTATATTGTGTTGGTTGTGAGAGATTTTATGCCAAAAAGGATTTGGATAAATATGGCTGTTGCTTTTTTCATAAAACAAAGCCTGTATTGCAGTCTGAGGAGAATTATTTCTTTAAATTGTCTTTTTTTCAAAATGCACTTTTGGAAAGAATAACTGATTATAATCATAAAGAGTACATTGGGATATATCCTGAAGAAAGAAGAAACGAAATTATAGGAAAATTAAAACTTGGCCTTGAAGATATAAGTTTTTCAAGACTTGCAATTGAATGGGGTATTCCACTCCCTTTTGATGAAAAACAAACTGTATATGTTTGGATTGATGCGTTAATAAACTATATAACAGGGGTAGGTTATGCAGGAGATGATGCAAAGTTTAAGAAATATTGGCCTGCTGATGTGCATTTAATGGCAAAAGATATTTTGTGGTTTCACTCTATAATTTGGCCAGCAATTTTGATGGGTGTTGGGCTTCCTCTTCCTAAAAAAATATATTCACATGGTTTTTTTACTTTTAGTGGAAACAAGATGTCAAAATCCTTAGGCAATATTATATCTCCAAAGGAACTTGTTGATAGGTATGGTGTTAATGCTGCAAGATATCTTGTGATTGCTATTATACCATTTGGGCACGATGGCGATATTTCATGGCAAGGATTTACATTGAAGTATAACACTGATTTGGCAAATAACCTTGGTAATTTAGTTTCAAGAACAATAAAAATGGCCGAAAAATATTTTAATCTTCGTGTTCCTCAAACTTTGCCCAACTTGGAGCTTGTAAATAATATTATCTCAAGTTTTAATGGAAGTTTCGTTACGAATATGGAGAGCATGCAGTTGCATAAAGCGATCACAGCAGTGCAAAATGCAATTACACTTGTAAACAGACAAATAGAGATAGATGCTCCTTGGAAATTAACAAAAATAGACTTGGGCAAGCTTGCTTCGCATGTTTTCTCTTACTTGCAGACTATCGATATTATTGCAATATACTTATTAGCATTTATGCCCGCGTTTTCTGAAAAGATATGGCGAATAACAGGCGCAAGTGGTGATATAAATGAAATCGCAAAACAATATTTTGTAGATAATATAATTCCAGGAAAAGGATTTTCGGTTTCAAATGCTCCGCTACAAATTCCCGGAATTCTTTTTCCTCGTGTTGTTAAATAACATTATGTTTTACTTGAACTTACAAAATATAGATTTTAGCATAAAAGAAAAAAAATGATTGTAGATACGCATACCCATATCTCAAATTCAAAATTTGACAAAGACAGAGAAATTGTTATACAAAGAGCGTTTGATTGCGGAGTAAAAAAAATGATAGAAATATCCTGCGGAGTAAACTGTTGGGATAAAGCTTTGGAAATCTCAAAACGAGATGATATTTTTGTATCATTTGGAATTCATCCTAGTGACGTATCTAAAGTAACTCAAGAAGATTATGATAGGCTTGAGTTTTTAATTCAAAATAAAAAATGTGTTGCTATTGGTGAGACTGGCTTAGACTATCATTATGATTTTTCTTTACAAATTATTGATGTTCAAATGGAATCTTTTGTAAAGCATCTTGATCTTGCAGCTAAATATTACATGCCTGTTATTATTCATTGCAGAGATGCTTATGCGGATATGATTATTTTTTTTAAGAGATATGCACATCGTCATAGTATTCCGATAGGTGTTGTACATTGTTTTTCTGGTACCGCAAAACAAGCGAAAGAATTTATTGAAATGGGGTTTTTTCTAGGGATAGATGGTCCCATAACATATAGGAAGTCAGGCAATTTAAGACAGACTGTTTTAGAAACGGATATAAATAAACTGTTGGTAGAAACTGATTGTCCGTATCTTTCTGTGAAAAAATACAAAGGTCAAAGAAATGAACCGGCTTACATAGTTGAAATTGTTAAAGAAATCGCAACAATAAAAAGCATTTCGATCGATGATGTTGCCCAAATAACAACGGAGAATGCATTCAAACTTTTTAATATTTAAAGTTGATGGTCATACTTGTGTTTATCGATACTTAGCGTCATTATATCATGTATCTTTAAATCTATAAGATCTCAAGGAAGGGATTACATGAATACAATTTCTTATGTTTTCGAAGGAAATTTATATTTAAATATAACAAACAAATGTATGATGGCATGTCCGTACTGTATGAAATATAAGTGGGCTAATAAATTTTATGGCAATGATTTGAAGCTTGAAGTAGAACCGTCTTGCAAAGAAGTTATAGAATCTATAAAGGATCATAAAGAATATAATGAAATAATTTTTTGTGGATATGGCGATTCTTTGATTAATATTGAAATGGTAAAAGATATTGCGAAATGGGTAAAAGAACATAATGGTAAAATAAGAATTAACACTGCTGGTCTTGCGAATCGTTATCATGGTAGAAATATTTTGCCTGAATTAAAGTATCTTGTTGATGTCATTTCTATAAGTTTAAATGGTTCAAATCCTCAAGAGCATAATGAATTTAATAATCCTATGTTTAAAGAAGAATCTTTTGATGAAATATTAAAATTTACGAAAGAAGCAAAAAATTATATTCAGGAAGTTATAATAACTACTATCAAGTTTCCTGGGTTTGACATTTCAAAAGTTGAAGCAATTGCTAAAGAAATTGGTGTATGTTTTAGGTCTCGCCCTTATTTAGATAATGATTGTTAAATTTATTATTCGTGTATTTAGAATTGGTATGCTGAAAAAATTTGTTGAATATCTAGTATTGTGTATGATTTTATATAATTGATAATAGAAGATTATAGCCGTTCGTATTATCAATTTAAGGAAAGTTAATTAGGGCAATCGTTTTTTTTTGAGGTATGTGGAATTTTATAAATACCAATCATGTAAATTTGATTAGCCCAATACCAATTGTACGAATAAAAGTATTGAAAGATTGAATGTTTAGAACTATCGTTTTATCTATGTTTTTAGAAAAAATGCTACATATGAGACTATGGTTCACGAAGTGTACGGATCTTTTTTCTATCGTCTTTTGTACAGCATAACAGATCGTGTCTGTTATGTAAACTATAATGCCTTAAAATGTGTTAGTATGGTGTAATAAATAAAGCAACTTGTTGTGTGAAAATACATTGACCATATCATCATCAGTATTGTATCTCAAATTTTGCCGAGAGCGGGAGTTGAACCCGCACGTTGCTAAGCAACTTGAGATTTTGAGTCTCACGTGTCTGCCATTCCACCACCTCGGCCCAATTCGAATAGTTCAAAAAATACTACAGCTTAACCATATTAATCACAACCCCGCATTCTATAATAAATTTTTTTTATAGTCAATAAATGCCGAAGCAAAATAAGGCTTGATTAAAGTTTATAACATTGAAGAGCAGTAGATATATTATATGACATGATTCTACGACAAGACAGAAGAAGGATATCATAGATAATAAATTTGCAAACAATAAGATATCCACACTGCTATAAATGTCATTGAAAATGGTTTCTAAATTATTCGTCAGCAATGTAGTGTTTGTAGTGCGTATTACAATGAAGTATATATAAGTCGGAAAATGCAAAACCTAGTTAATAGTACTGCTTTGGAGCCAGCGGGAATCGAACCCGCATCTTATCGTTGCGAACGATATATTTTTCCATTTAACTATAGCCCCATCTTCCTGTAAGAAAATTTGTAAAATTATGCTAAATCTTATGCGTGCTACACATGATTGTAGCAATATTTAATTTTTGCATATATCATATCAACTCTATTTTGTTTTATTGTTGTTGCTTCTTGAAAAGCAGTTAATAAATAAAGTTTGATAACATTTATAGTTGTATTTATTATTCTTCTGTAAGCTTTATAATATTTATCAGCAATGAAAGTTTAAAGCTTGATTATAAATATTAACATAATTTTACTAAAATATCGGTTTAGCTTAGCATTTCTAAAAATATTTGGAACAATTTGTAAAAGTTTAATGTATAACTGGGTGCATAAATAATGTTGATATACGATTTTGTTGTGCTTTTCTAAAACTAGAAAGAAGTTTAGTTGCAAAAGGGACTGTATACAATTGCACTTTCTTTGCAAAAATAAATTTTAAGCTTTAATACTCCCCATGCAAATCATGATATGTTGTAATAGTACACATACATATGCTAAACTTGGCAAATTGGCATAATAGTAACCAAAAATAATATAAGGATGTTTTTCTGAAATGTCATATATAGTCTTTGCCAGAAAATTTAGGCCTAAAAATTTTAATGAAATTGTAGGACAGGAGCATATTTCATTAACTCTTAAAAATGCGATTTCTAAAAATCGTATTGCGCATGCTTATCTGTTCAGTGGCCCCAAAGGTTGTGGTAAAACTACTATGGCAAGAATTTTTGCCAAATCTTTAAATTGTAAAAACGGCCCTACAGTGGAGTCTTGTGGAGTATGTGAAAATTGTCTAAATATTTCTAAAAGTTCGAGCATCGATGTTTTAGAAATTGATGGGGCGTCAAATAATGGTATAGATGAAATAAGGGCTTTAAGGGAAAATATAAAATTTTCGAGTGTTAATTCAAAATATAAAATCTATATTATAGATGAAGCTCATCAAATAACTATTCAGGCTTTTAACGCACTGTTAAAAACACTTGAAGAGCCTCCGGAGCATGTTGTTTTTATTATGGCTACAACTGAGCAACACAAAATTCCCGTTACTATTCTTTCAAGATGTCAACGATATAGATTTAGACCTATATCAAATGCTGAAATATCTATAGCGATAAAAAATATTGGAATAAAAGAGGGCTTTGAAATAGATGACGATGCTTTGAATATTATTGCCATATTTTCAGGTGGTTCTATGAGAGACGCTTTAAATCTTTTAGATCAGGCAGTTTCTTTTAGCGATAATAAAGTGACCGGTGAACAGATGAGGGATTTACTTGGGCTTCTTCCAAAGGAAATTATAGCTTCAGTTACAGAGAATATTGCAAAAGGTGATATTCATGTAATTTTAAAAATTGTTAAAGAAATTACGGAGAAAGGGTATAATATTTTACAGTTTGCAAGAGATTTAAGAGATCATTTAAGGCAAATTATGATTTATTCAATAAATCCTGCAATATACGAAATATCCTCGGAAGATAGAAAACTTTTCGATATTCAGAAAAACTTATTTACGATCTCACGCCATGTACGGATAAACAATCTTTTATCAAAAGCTCTTGAGAAAATGCATTGGAATGATCAACCAAGGATTGTGCTTGAAATGTATCTTCTTAAGATGTCAGAGCAGTATTACGATGTTGGGGAGCTTATAAATAAAATTACTGATTTAGAGAAAAGTGTAAAGATAAAAAATATTGATAATTTACAATCTTCTTCTGAAAATGAGAATCAAACGTTAATAGATAGTAAATCTGATTTTTTTGATAAAGTTTTAGTTCCTGTGGGTGCTGATAAGAGTTTAATTAAAGATACTTTGCCTTTAAGTAATGAAACTATGAAGGAAGATAGTAATTTTCAGACTATTGAAAAGTCAACAAAAACGGTAGTACCTAAGCATATAGAAGAAATAGCAAAAAAATTTCGTTCTGTTGCTAGAAAATTGTAGTATTTGTTGTAATTTAAGTGTGAGTATAGTGTCTGCGTTTTATACATTTGGCTTTATATAGAGAGTCATAGTATTTTATGTGTGTTTATATTGTGGAAATTCCTCAAAATTTTAGTAGTAAACAGAGTTTAGATAGTAGTTTTTATATTGAGAGGTGTTTTGTATCATAGAATAAATGTGCTAATTATGGTTGTAAGAGTTGGCAAATTGATGAAAGATTAAAAAATTATAGTTATTTAATGAAGCTCTTGCTGTGGATGCGATTCAAAAAATAATGAGATGAGTTGGTTATTTATGTTCTGAATATCGCACATATATTGCGAGATTGGGTTCTGATTATTTGTTGATGGGAGATATGAAATGTGTGGGTAGCTGTTTTGTGTGCTTATTGCAGGAGAAAATCGTATAAAACTAGGTTGGCATTAAGGGGCAATGATGAAATGGATAATAAAAATTTTGTCTTTTCTTTGTGCTTTTAGTGTGGGTTTTTCATCTTTATGTTTGTGATATAAAAGGAGTATTAATGATGTCGGCAAAAATGATTGAAATTCGTTGGCATGGGCGTGGCGGGCAGGGTGCAAAAACTGCAGCACTTTTGTTTGCCGAAGTTGTTTTGGCAACAGGTAAGCATATTCAAGCATTTCCAGAATACGGACCAGAAAGAATGGGTGCTCCAGTTCAGGCTTTTAATAGAATAAGCGATGAGAATATTACAATTCACTCAGGTATTACAAATCCAGACTATGTAGTTATTCTGGATCCATCTCTTATGGAATCAGTGGAGGTAATAGACGGTGTTGGAGAAATTGGTAAGGTTATAGTAAATACTTCTTTCACTGTTGCGAAAATAGCACAAAAACTTGGTATTAAGGAAAGTCAGATTTATGTGGTTAATGCGAGCCAAATAGCTTTAGAAACAATAGGTAAAGATATCCCTAATACACCTATGCTTGGCGGGTTAGTAAAAGTTATAGGAACATTAGATATTAATAGCGTTTTAGAAGATATAAAAGGCAAACTTATGTCAAAATTTAGACATAAGCCTGAAATTATTGATGGTAATGTTAAATCTATAAAGCGTGCTTTTGACGAGGTAAAAAATCGATAGTTGTTTTTTATAATAACTTGAATGTTCATTAATAGTTGATAAGAGTTTGTAGAATACTCGATTTAAAATCTAGAAAAAGTTCTTTTGCGAAGTTATTTGTTTTTTTGGAGGAATAAAGTGAATAAGGAAGAACATAGACAAAGTTATGTTAAAAAATTAACAGCTGCTGAACTTCCTATAGGCGGAATGGTAGAAGCTGGGACAGCTGTAGAATTTCGAACTGGAACCTGGCGCTCTGAAAGACCTGTGTGGAATAAGGAAAGATGCATTCATTGTTTAACATGTTGGATTTCATGCCCTGATGCTTCTATAAAAACTGCTCCTGATAAAAAGAGAACGACGATTGTTGTTGGCGTAGATTATGATTATTGCAAGGGTTGTGGAATTTGTGCAAATGAATGTCCTGTAAAAATTAAAGCAATTACTATGGAGCAAGAGAAAAAATAATTATTTTGTTATAGAGGCTCTCTTTGCCTCAAGGGGTTAATGAAAATGATAAAGACAGTGTTTTCAAAAGGCAAACTTGTTGCAAAAACAGGCAATGAAGTTATAGCAGAAGCGATGCGTCAAATAGAGCCCGATGTAGTAGCAGCATATCCTATAACCCCAGCAACTGAAATTGTACAGATTTTTTCACAATTTGTTGCAGATGGTGTTGTAAAAAGTGAATATATCGCAGTAGAAAGCGAGCATTCTGCTATGTCTGCAACAATAGGAGCATCTGCAGCTGGTGCCAGAGCAATGACTGGTACTTCTTCGCAGGGGCTGTGTCTTATGTGGGAAATGCTTTATATAGCTTCTGGTCTAAGGCTTCCTATAGTTATGGCTGAAGTTAACAGAGCGATTTCGGCTCCTGTTAATATTAATGCTGATCATTCAGATACAATGGGAGCAAGAGATTCTGGATGGATTCAGATATATTCAGAAAACTCACAGGAAGCTTATGACAATATGATTCAGTCCGTAAGAATAGCCGAAAAAGCAAAACTTCCAACACTTGTAGCTACAGATGGGTTTATTATTTCTCATTGTATGGAAGTTGTTGAACTTTATCCTGATGCCGATGTAAAAGCATTTGTTGGTGAATATAAACCCAAAAGATATCTTCTAGATACACAGAAACCTTATACATTGGGTTCAATTGATTTGCAAGATTATTACTTCGAGCATAGATATCAACTCGCACAAGCCATGAGAGATGCAAAAGATATAATTTTAGAAGTAGCACAAGATTTTGAAAAAACCTTTGGGCGTCAATATGATTTATATGAAAAATATATGCTTGATGATGCAGAAATTGCAATAGTAATTATTGGTTCTACGGCAGGAAGTGCAAAAGTTGTGGTGCAAGAATTAAGGGAAAAAGGTGTTAAGGCGGGCCTTTTAAAAATCAGGGTTTATAGGCCGTTTCCGTCAGAACAGATTGCAAAAGATTTAATCAATGTTAAAGCAGTTGCAGTTATGGATCGAGCGGATTCTTGTTCAGGAGGCTTCGCACCTTTATATTTGGATGTTGTTGCTTCTTTGTATGTAGCAGGAGTGATAAGTATTAAAGTTGTTAATTATGTTTATGGTCTTGGGGGAAGAGAGATCGATACAGGAGATATTGTTTGTGTTTATGAAACTCTTGGCAAAATTATTTCTGGTGTTCAGAAAGCACAAAATTACGTAGAATATATTAACGTGAGAAAAAAATGAGATAACAAAGTATTTTTTTCTTTATGTTTTTTTGTTGTTATAATTTCTAGTACAAAGTAATTGTTTCAAATAAACATTTAGTTTTTTTGTAAACGAGTTATCTGGATTTGATTGATGATTTGCACAGTGAATACTAAAACTTGTTTCTTATTAGGAGAATAAAATGGCAAATTTGAAAGAGCTAAGTAAAAACACAGAATGTTTAACTCCTGGACATCGTCTTTGTGCTGGTTGTGGTGCAGGCATAGTTGCGAGGCAAGCTATGATAGCAGTTGCTAATATGCCAACTGTTGTTACATGTGCTACTGGCTGTTTAGAAGTTTCTACAACAATTTTCCCTTATACTGCATGGAGAAATTCGTTTTTCCACAGTGCTTTTGAAAATTCTGCCGCAACGTGTAGTGGTATTGAAACAGCGTATAGAAGTTTAAAAGCTCAGGGTAAAATCAAAGAAGATATTAGGTTTATAACTTTTGGCGGTGATGGTGGAACTTATGATATTGGGCTGCAGTCATTGTCCGGTGCTATGGAAAGAGGCCATAGAATGCTTTATATATGCTACAACAATGAAGCGTATATGAATACCGGGATTCAAAGATCAGGGGCAACGCCTAAAGGTGCTCATACTACAACTGCCCCCGCGGGGAAGTTGCATCAAGGTAAAGAACAAGATAAAAAAGATCTAACGCAAATTATGGTTGCTCACAATATTCCTTATGTTGCACAGACTTATGTTGGGAATTGGAATGATTTTATAATGAAAGTCCAAAAAGCTATAGCAATTAATGGCCCGTCATTTATTAATATTTTAACGCCCTGCAGACTTGGTTGGAACTATAAACCTGAAGACACTATGTTGCTTTCAAGATTGGCATTTGAAACATGTTTCTGGCCAGCTTATGAGGTTGTTAATGGTATTTATAAAATAAATATTATGCCAAAAGAAAAGAAACCTGTAAGTGAGTTCTTAAAATTTCAAGGAAGATTTAAGCATCTTTTTAAATCAGAGAATTCTCATATTTTAGAAACACTTCAAAAGGATACTGATGAGAGATGGGAACTTTTACAACGTAAAGCATCGGCTGGGTTGTCAGGTTTAAAATTGTAGTTAATTTAGTGTTCACTAATCTTCTAATAAAAATAGTGGTTGATACGAGAACTAATGTGCAATGCGTCCGCATTGTTTTTTTCATTGTGCAACTTAGCGATTGTGTGTGTGCCGTTACTGTCACGTCTTTGTTTCCAATAATTACACTATTTCTTTAATATATGATTTTGTGATAAGTAAATGTTTTATAAAAACGATTATATTACGCGATTCTTTTGTTCGCTTTTTTAGTTAGTATTTTGATGATAATTGTTATTGTTTTTCATTAATGTTTTTTTGAAAGAGAGGAATTTGTACTATAGCGGGATTATTTTATGTGGTTATAGCTTGTGTTTTTTTTGTATTTACATAATAAGGACACAATGTAATAATGAGATACAATTATTTTTGAAATTTTGCAAATTTATTTTTTTTCTTGTTTAAACATTTTTGTATATAGCTGAATAAAGATGCAGATACTTAAATTTGTAAAGTTGTTTTTGATAGTTGTATATTTTGCATATTATGTTATATTATAATAACATGCAAGAAATATGCAATAGAGTGTTATAAATTCGTTTAGGAGAAATGGTTATGATTAGATTTACTACGGCGGGTGAATCTCATGGTGAAGTCCTTGTTGTTGTTATTGAGGGTATTCCTGCTGGACTTACTATAAATTTAGAAGATATTAATATAGATCTTGCAAGAAGGCAAAGAGGTTATGGTAGGGGCAAAAGAATGCTTATAGAAACGGATATTATCAAAGTTTTATCTGGTATACGTCATGGCAGAACGCTTGGTTCTCCTATAACAATGTCTATTGCAAATAAAGACTTTGAAAGCTGGATGCAAGTAATGTCACCCGTCTCTTCATCTTCTAGTGTTGGAGTATCTCTTTTAAGGCCTCGTCCCGGTCATGCTGATTTGTCGGGACTTATGAAGTATGGTGTAAATGATTTCAGAGATATTCTTGAAAGAGCATCTGCGAGAGAAACAGCAGCGAGAGTTGCAGTTGGTGCTGTATGTAAAATGCTTTTGAAAAAGTTTGGGATAATTGTTATGTCTTATACGTTACAAATAGGAAGTATTGTTGCAAATATGTTTTCAATTGCAGAAAATGAAGTGCAGCAATTAGCAGAAATGTCTTATGTAAGATGTCCCGATGCGGTTGCGAGTAAAAAAATGATTGAATTGATAAATGAAGTATCCATAAATGGTGATACTTTAGGTGGTAAAATTGTTGTTATTGCAAAAAATGTTCTAGTGGGTCTTGGTAGTCATACTCAGTGGGATTTAAAACTTGATGGACGCATTGCACAAAGTTTGATTTCGATTCAAGCTGTAAAAGCTGTTGAATTTGGTGCTGGATCAAATCTTGCAGAATGTTTTGGTTCGGTTTCGCATGATGAAATTTTTTATAGTGAAACCAAGGGTTTTTATAGAAGAACAAATAGAGCCGGGGGTATAGAAGGTGGTATGAGTAACGGAGAACCAATAGTTGTAACATGTACTATGAAAGCTATTCCTTCACTTGCAAATCCTCTACGTTCTGTAAATATTGTCACAAAAGAGGCAGAAACAGCAGAGTTAGTAAGAAGTGATATATGTGCAGTTCCGGCACTTGCAGTTGTTGCAGAGGCTGCCGTTGCCATAGAACTTTCAAAAGCGTTAAGTGAAAAATTTGGTAGTGATTGTCTCAAGGATATGGAAAACAGTTTCAATATGTATAAAGAAAGATTAGGGGCATTATAAATGAATTTGGTATTTACAGGTTTTATGGGTACCGGAAAATCTCAAACTGGGAGGATCGTATCAGAAAGTTTGAATAAATGTTTTTTCGATACGGATAGTTTAATAGAAAAAGAGGAAGGTTTTTCAATAGATGATATTTTTCTAAAATATGGAGAAATATATTTTAGAAAAATAGAATCAAAAATTATAAAAAAAGTATCTTTAAAGAATTCGTCTGTAATTTCGTGTGGCGGTGGAGTAGTTTTAGATTCGAGAAATATTGTGGCTCTAAGAAAAAATGGGATAATAATAAATCTTTATGCTTCGGCTGAAGTTATATATGATCGAATTGTTGCCAAAAGTGATAGGCCGCTTTTGAAATGTAACGATTCTTTGGGTGAAATAAAGAAGCTTTTTGCTATTAGAAAAAATGCTTATGTAAATTACGATTTCGCTTTTAATACGGATGGCCTGAAAGCTGTTGAAGTGGCGGATAATATTTTAAATAAATTAAAATTAATTAATATTTGAGATATAATCATTTTTTTAATGAGAAAAATATGGGTTTAGTAAACACACAGTTGGATTTTTAAGACGTTCTTTAGATTTTAGATTTAAAGCTTTGGACATTGAAAAATTGTGAAGATTATGAGACAAGAAGCACATGTGGGGTTCCAGAAGGAAACTGTAGTGTAAACATAGCAAAAACAACAAAAGAGGAGAAAGGGTATATGGCAAATATTACTATGAAGGCATTATTGGAAGCTGGTGTTCATTTTGGTCATCAAACCAGAAGGTGGAACCCAAAAATGGCGAAATTTATCTTTGGGATAAGAAATAAGATTCACATAATAGACCTTCAAAAAACTCTTAGAGAGTTAAAAAAAAATTATAAAGTTATAAGAGATTTTATTGCTGAAGGTGGGAATATAATATTTGTAGGCACAAAAAAACAAGCTCAGCTTCCTATAAAAGAAGAAGCATTGCGTTGTGGGGCGTATTTTGTTTCTGAAAGATGGCTTGGTGGAACACTTACAAATTTTGAAACTCTTAAAAAATCAATTGCAAGATTTAGATCAATAGAAAAAATGAAAAAGGACGGTGTTTTTCAGATTCTTTCGAAGAAAGAACAGTCTCAAATTGAAAAGGAAAGGATAAAACTTGAAAAATCTTTAGAAGGACTTAAAAATATGTCATCTCTTCCTGGTTTTATGTTTGTTGTAGATTCTCACGAAGAAACTACTGCTGTTTCGGAAGCAAGAAAGATTAATATTCCTGTTGTTGCAATTTGTGATACTAACTGCAATCCTGATTTGGTTAATTATCCTATACCGGGAAATGATGATGCTATAAGAGCTGTAAAGCTTTTTTGTTCCATTGTTGCAGATGCTGTTTTGGAAGGCAAATATATTATCGAAAAAAAAGAAAAAGATGAATCTGATCATGCGGTTAGTGATGAAATTAAAGAAGAAATTATTAACAAAGATAATATGCAACAAGGAGAAATAAAATAATGTCTATAGAACTTATATCAAAGTTAAGGGAGATGACAACGGCTGGTGTAATGGATTGCAGAGAAGCGTTGAAAGAGTCAAGTAATAATATAGATAAGGCTTGTAGATGGCTAAGGGAAAAAGGTATAGCCTCAGCTGTTAAAAAGGCGGGAAGAATTGTGAAACAAGGCTTGGTATATTCATATATACATGGCAATGGAACACTTGGTGTTTTGGTTGAAATGAATTGTGAAACTGATTTTGTAGCAAAGACGAAAGAGTTTCAAATTTTAGTTAAAGAAATTGCTATGCAAATTGCTGCTGTTTCACCAATTTATATTTCGCGTGAACAAATTCCCCAAACTGTTCTAGAATCTGAAAGAGAAATTTATAGAATTCAGCTTGAAAAAGAAGGTAAACCTGAAAAAGTTTGGAATAAAATTATTGAAGGTAAAATTGAAAAATTTTACGCACAGGTGTGTTTGTATGATCAAATCTATATTAGAAGTGTTTCTGGTAAAGAAACAATAAAAAGCTTAGTAGCAGATGTTATTGCAAAAATTGGCGAGAATATAGTAGTAAGAAGGTTTGCGAGATTCAAGCTAGGAGAAGAATGATAATGCATAAAAAAAGAGTTCTTTTGAAACTTTCGGGTGAATCGTTTTCTGATGGTTCGTCATCAATAAATGAAACCAGTCTTTCGAGAACTGTGAAAGAAATTGAGTCTGTTGTTCTAAATAGTGAAATAGAACTTACAATTGTTGTTGGTGCAGGTAATATTTGGAGAGGTGCAGGAAAGTTTATAGAAAGAGTTACAGCAGATAAAATGGGAATGCTTGCAACTGTTATAAATTCTCTTGCTTTGCATGATAGCTTGCTAAGAGCAGGCATAAAATCAACTATATTTTCAGCTTCTGATGTAAGCGGATTGGTTGAAAAATTTAACAGAGAAAGAGTTATAGCGAATATTGAAAGCGGGAATATGGTTATATTTGCAGGTGGTACAGGAAATCCATTTTTTACGACTGATACTAGTGCTGCTTTGCGGGCCGCGGAAATAAATGCTGATATTTTGCTTAAAGCTACACAAGTCGATGGAATTTACAATGAAGATCCTAAAGAGAATATTGAAGCTATAAAATTTGATTTTTTGACTTTTAAAGATGTTTTGAAAAGACGTTTAAAAATAATGGATTCCGAAGCTTTTTTGTTGTGTATGCAGGCCAATATTTGTGTTATAGTATTTAATTTTTATAAAGATGGTAATTTAAAAAAAGTTTTAAATGGTGAGAAGATAGGTACAATTGTGGAGGCATAAAATGATGCGGATGCAAAATTTTTTCTCGTTATCAGAAAAGTCTATGAAAAAGACCATAGATAGTTTAAAAGGCGAATTGTCTTATGTAAGAACTGGCAGAGCAAGTACTTCCACAATAAATGCTATAAAAGTTGATAGTTATGGTTCTATTGTGCCACTAAACCAAATTGCAAGTGTCAGCATTCCTAATGCAAAAACAATAGAAATAAAACCTTGGGATCTTTCTCAGTTGAATGCAATAGAAAAAGCGATATTTAAAGCTGATATAGGAATGATTTCTGTAAACGATGGGCAGGTTATACGCATTTCAGTGCCATCTCTTACCGAAGAGAAGCGTAGAGAAATAGCAAAGTCTATAAATAGAATGGCAGAAGATTTTAAAATTGCTATAAGAAATGAAAGAAGGTTCTTGGTTGATAATATAAAAAAATTTGAAAAAGATAAAATTATATCTGAAGATGATAAAAAAATTTTTGAGGCAAAAGCCCAGAAAATTACTGATTATTATATAAGTAAAATAGATGATGCTATATCTGCGAAAGAAAAAGATATTTTGCAGATCTAAACAGAAACTAAATATTTGGGGGGGGGAATATATGACTTATCAAATTGATATGAATATATGTGTCGGGTGCGGAGTTTGTGCCGGTAGTTGCCCTGTTTCAGCTATTGAAGCAAAAGATGATAAGTATATAATTGATTGTACTGTGTGTGTAAATTGCGGGGCATGTGAATCAAATTGTCCAGTGACTGCAATTTCGCGGAAGTAATAGAACTTTGATACCTGAGCATGTAGCTATTATAATGGATGGTAATGGTAGATGGGCCAAGGAAAAATCTTTGCCGAGGGTTTTTGGCCATATGCAAGGCGTTAAAACTGTGAAAAAAATTGTTAAAGCTGCCAGTAACCTTGGAATCAAGATTTTAACCTTGTATACTTTTTCTACTGAAAATTGGAAAAGGCCACAAACTGAGATAAAAACATTGTTCTCTTTGTTTGAAGAATTTTTGATAAAAGAATCAAAAGAATTAAGCACTTTTGGTATTAAATTAAGAATATTAGGTGATTTGTCAAAGTTTCCTAAAAATATGAGAACTGAAATTGAAAATGTATGTAAAATTACATCTAAAAATTCAGAACTTGAACTCAATATAGCTTTGAATTATGGAGCACGACAAGAATTGATACAGGCTTTTGAAAAGATATTCAGACAGTGTATAAAAAAACCAACCGAAAAAATTGTATCGTCTTTTTTGTATACTACAGGACAACCAGATCCGGATTTGCTTATTCGCACTTCTGGTGAATTTAGGGTGTCAAATTTCCTTCTTTGGCAAATCGCATATACTGAGTTTTATATAACTGACAAACTTTGGCCTGATTTTACAGAAAAGGATTTAGAAAATGCAATACTAGAATTTCAAAAAAGAAAAAGACGCTTTGGCGGAATTTGACAATGTTTGTTATTAGTTTGGTTTTTTTATTTGCATTTGAAATAGAAATATTATTTGTTTTTAGAAAAACAGGACAAGATAAAACTTGACTGCTAGGAACGATTTAGTGGTTTTTATGAGCGGAGAAAGTGTAAATATGTTATTGAATAGAATATTGACAGCGGTTATTGGAGTTCCGCTTATTTTTATATGTATATATTGTGGAAATGTTGCGTTTTATATAATGATGTTTATCATATCATTTTTATGTGTTTACGAGTGTTTAACTATTTTAAAAAAATATAATCCACATACCATTGTTTCGCTGATAATGGCGTCTTTATTCTTTGTGTTTATATATTTTTTTAACAGTACAATGATAGATAAAGTTGCATTTTCGGCTATTATAATGATATTTATTCTTTTCTTTGTAGAGGTAGTTTTTTGTGAAAATCCAAGTTTTAGTATTGAAAGAATAGCTATATCTTTTTTCGGAGCTTTTTTTATTCCACTTGCTTTGCTATATATGTCATATATACGTAATTTAGATAATGGTATGAAATTTATATTTTTTCTTTTTATAGTAGTCTGGGTTTTAGATACTGCAGCTTATGGTTTTGGTATACTGTTTGGACAACATGAACTTGCAAAGGATATTAGTCCTAAAAAAACCATAGAAGGTACAATAGCAGGAATAGTTTTTGGTATTTTAACAGCATATTTATGTAGATATGTATTTATGCAGGATGTTTTGACTATCACTGAATCTTTAATGCTTGGGTTCGTGATTGCCATTATAGGACAATTTTCAGATCTTGCAGAATCACTTATTAAAAGAGATGCTAATATTAAAGATTCAGGAAAAATAATACCAGGACACGGTGGAGTTTTTGACAGATTTGATTCTTATATATTTGTTGCACCTACTGTATATTATTATATTTTACTTTTTTTAAAATGAAAAAGATAACAATTTTGGGCTCATCAGGATCAATAGGAACACAGACTCTTGATATAGTTTCCAAGATGAAAAAAAACATTTGTATTGAAGGCCTTGCTGTTGCTTCTAATATAAAACTTTTGAAATTACAAATAAAAAAATTTAAACCGGGTGCAGTTTCTGTAAATAGCAGTATTGATGCTTATAATTTAGAAAAATGGTGTGCTTCAAATAATATAAAAACTGATGTTTATGTTGGTGTTAAAGGCCTTGAAAAACTTGCAACGTTATTAAATATTGATATGGTTCTTATTGGAATTGTCGGCTCGGCTGGTTTGAAATCTATAGTTTCAGCAATAAAAGCAAAAAAAGATATAGCTATTGCAAATAAAGAATCTCTTGTTATGGCTGGTGGTTATATAATGCAGCTTGCTGTTAAAAATGGTATTTCTGTTCTTCCTGTAGATAGTGAACATTCAGCTATATTTCAGTGTTGTGTAGGTGAAAAAAAATCACAAATAAGAAAAATTATACTTACGGCTTCTGGCGGACCTTTCTATAAATACAATAAAGATTTTTCTAAAATAACCGTTGGACAAGCTTTAAATCATCCTACCTGGAAAATGGGGAGAAAGATAACGATAGATAGTGCTACCCTTATGAACAAGGGGCTTGAAGCGATTGAAGCTTCGGTTCTTTTTGGTGTACCAATAGATAGAGTTGAAATTATTATACATCCACAGTCTATAGTACATTCTATGGTGGAGTATATCGATGGATCGGTGATAGCTCAACTTTCAAACCCTGATATGCGTCTTCCTATACAGTATGCTTTAACTTATCCTGAAAGATTGTCATATAATACCAAATCATTAAATCTTTTAGAGATTGGCAAGTTGGAATTTTATAAGCCTGATTTTAATAAATTTCCGTGTTTAAAGCTTGCATATTATGCAGCAAAAAAAGGATACACAATGCCTGCTATAATGAATGCAGCAAATGAAGTGTCGGTAGCAGCTTTTTTAAATAAAGAAATAAGGTTTACAGACATTGCGAAAGTAGTTGCCATGACAATTAAAAATCATAAAATTTCAAAAGACGTATCATTGAATACTTTTTTAATAGCCGATTCTTGGGCAAGGGAACATGCGAGAAATTTAATTGAAAAAAAGGAAATAAATAAATGATTATACTTCTTCAAATGTTTGGCGTTATTATTGGCCTTGGTTTTTTAGTATTCATACATGAATTAGGACATTTCTTTACTGCAAAAATGTGCAAAGTTAAAATATTGATTTTTTCTTTAGGTTTTGGCCCAGATTTGATATGGCATGTTTACAAAGGTACAAGATACTCTATCAAAGCCATTCCTTTTGGGGGATTTATTTCGATGGCTGGGGAAAACCCTGACGAAGCAGTTGGTGCTGATGGAGAATACTTATCACTTAAGTGGTATAAAAAAGTATTGATATCATTCGCAGGACCTTTTTCGAATTATATCTTGTCAATTTTTCTTTTTTCTTTTGTTTTTAGTATTTGGGGTGCTTCGATAATTTCGATGAGTTCCCCTATAGGCTCTATTACAAAAAATTCCGTTGTAGTGCAAGCAGGATTGATACCAGGTGATAAAATAAAATCAGTAGTTAGGTTAAAAAATGAATTTGAAAAGCGAACAACTTTTGCAATAAAGAGAGGAAAATATTCTTTCGATTTAAATATGCTTGTTGGAAAACATTTGATTACGACAGATAGAGGCATGATAGATATGGTTCCTTTAGTAATAAAAATGAAGCCGAGCAGTACCCTTCAATCAGTATATTTAGGGGTAAAAACTTCAATAATGCAGACCGTTATGACGGTTATGTATCTTGTGAATAAAATTGTTTCATTTGAAAAACCTGAAATTTCAGGACCAATTGGTGTTATGCAACTTATGGCAAATGCCACGAAATCAGGAATGCAACACTATTTAAAGTTGCTAGCAATTATATCAGTTGCGTTAGGTTTATTTAATCTTTTACCAATTCCTATGGTTGATGGAGGGATGGTAATCCTGTTTTGTATTGAAGGAATGATTGGCAAGCGAATAAGCACAAAAGTTTTACAAGTATATAATACGATAGGATTGGTTTTTATAGTTGCTATTTTTATTTTTGCAACATACAGTGATTTTTTAAAATTGGGCATATGTAGATTATTTGCAAAATAATTATAAATTTTTATTGTTGTTTTTTACTAATAAAAACTATAGCTTTAGAAAAAATATGATTATTATCTTTGAATCATTTACAATATTTTATCAAGCGTTTCAAATTCGTGTGTGTAATTATAAATATGTTCATTATGTATGATTTTATAGCGTTAATTAATAGGATTTTATGGAAATTTAAGTAGTAATATGAATTAGTAAATTTGTGATTCAAAGTAAAAGAATAAATTACGATGAAATTTTATAAAAGAGTTCAAACAAAAAAAATTAATATTGGCAACGTTCAAATTGGTGGTGGTTCTCCTATTTTAGTTCAGTCTATGACAAATACGAATTCAAAAGATTGGAAAGCTACCGTAAAACAAATAAAACAACTTGAAGAAGCTGGATGTGAGATTGTTAGAGTTTCCTTTCCGGATATTGAATCTGCTTATAACGTAAGTAAAATAAAAAAAAATATAAAAATTCCTTTGGTTGCAGATATCCATTTTGATTATAGAATAGCCCTTGAAGTAATAAAACAAGGTGTGGATAAACTGAGAATTAATCCTGGTAATATTGGATCAAAAGATAAAGTTATAATTTTGGCCAAAGAAGCAAAAAATGCCAGTATTCCTATAAGAATTGGTGTTAATGCAGGATCATTGAAGTACATTAACAAATTTCATGACACTCTCCCATGTGCTAAAGCACTTGTGAACGCAGTGATGGGATATATAAAAATTTTAGAAAAATATAATTTTTATGATATAGTTGTTTCTTTAAAAGCTTCAAATATTGCTACGACAGTTCAAGCATATAAAATTTTTGCTTCAAAAAGAAATTATCCATTACATTTAGGAATAACAGAAGCAGGGCCGATTTTTAGTGGTACTGTAAAGTCTGCTGCTGGGCTTGGGATAATATTACACAGTGGAATTGGTGATACGTTAAGAGTGTCTCTTACTGCCAATCCTGTTGAGGAAGTTAAGATGGCTTATTATCTTTTGTGTTTTATGAAATTGCGTAATTCAGGACTGGAAATCATTTCGTGTCCTACATGTTCCAGATGCCAAGTCGATTTAATAAACATTGTTTCAGAAGTTGAAAATAAAATTTCCATGTTGAGAAATTTAGAAAAATTTTCAAAACCTGTAAAGGTAGCTATTATGGGATGTATTGTGAATGGTTTGGGTGAGGCCAAAGATGCTAATTTTGGAATAGCTGGTGGCAAGGAAAAATCTGGGATAATATTTAAAAATGGTGAAATTATAGGAAAAGTAAGTTCTGGTAAGTGGGTCCAAAAGATTGTTTCTATGGTAAAAAAATATCATGATTTATAGGATTATAAAATGGCAGAAATTTATTTAACTAGGGATGGAAGAGAAAAACTTATTAAAGCATTAGGGGAGCTTCAAAAAAGAAAGATTTTAATTCAAGAAGAACTTGCGAATGCAAGAGAGCATGGTGATTTAAGAGAAAATGCGGAATATCACGCTGCCAAAGAAACACTTGCTAATATTATGCGCAGAATTGTAGAGCTTGATTCTAAAATATCATATGCAAGAATTATTGAAGAACAAAATATCGAGCCTGATAAAGTGTTTATAGGTGTTACTGTAACGATCCAAAATGAAAATGGAGATAATTATGAATATAGTGTAGTGGATTTGGAGGAAGCTGATCTTGTATCAAATAAAATATCGGTACAATCTCCACTTGTACAGGGGTTGTTGGGCCATAAAGCAGGAGAAATAGTTGAAGTTGAATTGCCGGCAGGAAAATCAAAATTTAAAATATTAAAGATTATGAGATAATTCAATAATTCTTAGATTTTTATTATTTATTAATTTTTACTTTAAAATTGTGAGGGTTTTATGTTTTTTTCTAAATTGTTGATTCCTACATTGAAAGAAGCTCCCACTGATGCTGATATTGTTTCTGCAAAGCTTATGATAAGATCTGGTATGATACGAAAACTCGCGTCTGGATTTTATGAGTTTTTACCTTTAGGTCTTAAGGTTTTAAGAAAAGTTGAAAAAATAATAAGGCAAGAAATGAATGCTGTTTGTGGTCAAGAAATATCTCTTCCATTAATGCTTCCTAAAAATTTATGGATGAAAACTGGGAGATGGGATATTTATGGGAAAGAACTTTTCAGAATTAAAGATAGAAAAAACGCTGAGTTTTGTCTTGCTCCTACGGCAGAAGAAGCTGTAACTGATTTGATTGGAAAAAATGTTAGATCATACAAGCAACTTCCTCTTATGTTGTATCAATTTGGAACTAAATTTAGGGATGAAATTCGCCCGCGTTTTGGTGTAATGCGTTCAAGAGAGTTCTTGATGAAAGATGCTTATTCATTTCATACAGATGAGTCCGATTTGGAAAGATATTATAAGATTATGTTTGATGCCTATGTAAATATATGTGTAAAATGTGGTTTTAAATTTCGTGTTGTTGAAGCCACTTCAGGTGCAATGGGCGGATCCTTTTCACATGAATTTATGATTATTGCTGATACAGGAGAAGAAGAAATAGTTTGGTGCAATTGTGGTTATGGAGCTAACAGTGAAAAGGCTGAGAGTTTAAAAATAGAGCAATCAAGAAAACATGTGTTAGATATGGAGGAAATATTTACGCCAAATGTTAAAACTATAGAAAATGTTGCAAAGTTTTTAAATGTGTCGCTTGATAAGTTTATAAAAACAATAATTTATATTGCAGACGGCAATCCTATTGTTGTTTTAGTAAGAGGAGATCATGAGGTAAATGAAATTAAGTTGCAATCAATCCTTGGCGTAAATGAGATATTTCTTGCAGATGAGCAGACAGTTGTTTCTGTTACAAATGCACCTATGGGGTTTACTGGGCCCATAGGTGTCCTTAAAAACATAAAAATTGTCGCTGATTTGTCTGTTGTTGAAATTCCGAATGCAATAACAGGTGCAAATAAAAAAAATTATCAATTGAAAAATATAAATTATCAAAAAGATTATAATGTTGATATGGTTTCAGATATTAGAAAAGTTGTAAAAGGTGATATTTGTCCTAGATGTCGAAATGAAAAATTAAATTTTTCAAGGGGTATTGAAATAGGTCATATATTTAAGTTAGGAACAAAATATTCAAAGTCTTTGAAAGCAACGTATTTTGATGCAAATGGAAAGGAAAATCTTATTGTTATAGGTTGTTATGGGATAGGCGTTACAAGAATAGTTGCGGCAACAATAGAGCAGTCTCATGATGCCAGCGGAATAATATGGCCTGACGGTATTGCTCCATTTGAAGTTGTAATTGTACCAATAAATTATGCGAATGAAAAAATCAAAGAAACAACAGAAAAAATATATGAAAAATTGTCCGCAAGAGGGCTGGAGATTTTGATTGATGATAGGGATGAAAGGGCAAGTGTTAAATTTAAAGACGCGGATTTAATAGGTATCCCATATAGAATAACTGTAGGTGAGAAAAACCTTGCAAACGGTAATGTAGAATTAAAAGCAAGAAAAGATGATAACGATAGCGTTAGACTTTTAAAACCAGAAAGTATAATTTCTGAAGTATTAAAAATATTTAATAAATAATAAATTCATGATAATAATATAAATGATGCAACTTTTTATTGAAATTCTTGTAAAGCTTGTTGCATCCTTTACAACAGCGTATATTGTTTTTGTGAATTCTGTTATTCAGTTATGATTTTAGCTTCAGTTTTCGATATAATAATGATGGATATTATGTAAAAAATGGCATTTTCTTGGAAGAAGTGTTTGTTATTGTGATTTTGTGTGGTTTTAAAAATGCTTCTTTTTAAAATGGAGTTATAATATTTTGGAAAAATAGCAATATCAACTCTAACAACCTTGTGCTATAATCGTTTTTGGTAAAATTTGACAACCCACACTGCGTTGCAGTGGGTTTATATTAATGATAGTATTACAGAGACGTGTGTGAAAGTTATTTTGTAAGCATTATAGTGACTATAATTCTATAAGGTGATAACCGACAATTCAGAGATTAAAATTTTTTTGATTTGTATTCTAAACTATGGTTATAGGTACAGGGTTTATACTTTATTGCGATAGTGAAGCTGTGTCTAAGGCAAATATGAAAAATTCAACACATTTGGCTGATTACACTGCATTGCTATTCTTAATTGATTTTATTATAATTGCGTTTAGGGGATGAAAGTGGCTTTGAATAGATATGATGTTGCTATTATAGGTGCAGGTCCCGGTGGGTTTACGGCCGCTGTAAGGTCTGCTCAACTTGGTGCTAAGGTTGTTTTGATAGAAAAATTTTTTGTAGGTGGAACATGTTTGAATTGTGGATGTATACCTACAAAATTTTTGTGGCAAGCGTTAAAAACAAAGCAAAAAATTAAAAAATCTTATGAATATGGCTTTAAAGCAACTTTAGAACCAGTTGTTTTTTCAGATATAATTGCAAAAAAAGATAAAAATATTGCTAGTCTTAGAAAGGGAATGGATTTGATATTAGCTTCGTACTCCATTGATATTATCATAGGTTTTGCTGAATTCAAGAATAAAAATACTCTTATAATTGTTGGTAGTGAGAAAAGTACAGAGATTTTTGCTGATAAAATTATTATTGCTACAGGTACAGATCCTTCAACAATAAAGGGTTTTGCTTTTGATGGTAATAAAATAATAAATTCTACAAATGCTTTAAATCTTAAGAAGGTACCAAAAAGCATGCTTATAATTGGTGGTGGTGCTATAGGCATTGAAATGGCAACAATATTTTCAGGATTTGGTTGTTGTATAACTTTAGCTGAATATGAAAATTGTTTGCTTCCAAAAGAAGAAAGTGAAATATCAGAAGAAATAAGAAAAAACTTGGTAAGGCAAGGTGTAGAAGTTTTGATTCCATGTAGTAGTAGTGTTTTTAATGATATGGCTCTATATGAAAAAATATTAATTGTTACTGGTAGAATTCCTAATAATTTGTGCATGGGAAGTCTTCGTATTGAAACGACAAATAGGGGTTTTATAAAAACAAATGAATTTTGTCAAACAAATATAGATAATATTTATGCTGTTGGAGATATTGCTGGCAAAAATTTGCTTGCATATACCGCACAAAATGATGGAGTTATAGCATCTGAAAATGCAATCAATGGAAATTCTGTTGTAGTTAATAATAATTCTGCGATTCCTCAAGTTGTTTTTACGATGCCACAGATTTCTTCGGTAAAAGTGTCAGATTTTTCAGAATATCATGATCTGGTTTTTGGAAAGTTTTCATTTAGTGCAAATGCTAGGGCTTTTATCGAAGGCGAACGTACAGGATTTGTTAAATGTGCTGTTGATAAACTGAGTAGAAGGCCATTGGCTTTTTGGATTATGGGAGTATATTCTGATGAGCTTATTAATATTGCCTCACAAGTTCTTAAAAGCGGAACAAATCATATAGCCAGAGAAACTATATTTCATCCATCGTTTAGCGAGAGCCTGTTTAATGCTTATGAAGATGCATTTGGGAAATGTACTGAGTCAATAAAGACTGTAAAAGAGGTATAAATGGTAAAAAGAACATGTTTATATTATGAGCATAAAAAACTTGGTGCGAAATTTACAGAATTTAGTGGATGGGAAATGCCTGTACAATACAGCTCTGTCATTGATGAACATAATGCTGTAAGAACAAATGCTGGTGTGTTTGATACAGCTCACATGGGAACATTTTTAGTTAGTGGTGATAATGCTGAGAAGTTTTTGAATTTTGTAACTCTTGGTAATATATCTGGTCTTTATGATAAAAAGGCGAGATATTCAATGATTTTAAATAAAAATGGAGGAATAAAGGATGATATTATAGTTTATAGGCTCAGTGGTAAGTTCTTTATGCTTGTCGTAAATGCTGGGAATCTTGAAAAGGACTTTAATTGGTTAAATGAACAGATAATAGATAAAGTTAAGATAAAAAATATAAGCAATGAGATATGTCTTATTTCAGTACAGGGTCCGAGAGCTGTTTATATATTGCAAAATATTTCTAAAGCCGATATTGTGAGCATGAAATATTTTACGCTTGCAGAATTTAAAATAAAAAATATAGATGCGAAATTTTGCAAACTAGCAAGAACTGGCTATACTGGTGAAGATGGTTTTGAAATCTTTATATCAAAAGAGCAAGTATTTGAACTTTGGGAAAAACTTATGCAGTTTTCAGTGACGCCATGCGGGCTTGGATGTCGTGATACTTTGAGGCTGGAGGCATGTATGCCTTTACATGGTCACGAGATTGATGAATGTATTAATCCCATTGAGGCAGGCTTTCAGGAAACTATAAATTGGGATAATGATTTTATAGGTAAAAAGCAACTTTTGTCTATAAAAAACAAACCACTAAGAAAATTAATAGCTTTTGAATGTGTGGCAGGAATTGCAAGAAATGCAAGTGAGTTTTTTTTTAGTGGTAAAAAAATTGGTTATGTAACAAGTGGGTCATTTTCTCCTACATTAAAAAAATCTATTGGTATGGCTTTGGTTGAGTCTACTTGTACATCGAATATATTGGAAGTTGAAATTCGTAATAGTATGAGAAAAATTAATGTGGTTTCTAAACCATTTTATAAAAGAAATAAAGTATGAGATTTGTAATAAATGCATGGTTTTTTATTTTTTTCTATAAGATAATTGTTTGTCAAAATTCATATTGTACTGATGAGTTTTTGTGGTTTTAGTATGTTGTATTGATTAAATGCTATTTTTGTTCTACAAACTTGAGGTTGTGTAAATTGATTAAATATAGGTTTGTTTAGCGTTATTAATGATTTTTAGTCGTGATATAATCAAAATTATTAAAATTATCAACTAGTATTTCTTAAGATAAATGTCGCATCTTTTGGTGAAGACGCTAAGCGGGAAAAATGTTCTTATAGAAATCTATTAATGTTAGCAGGATAATTAGTTTTTTGTTGTAGTTTGTTTATAGT
This sequence comes from Endomicrobium sp., assembly GCA_031290575.1. Taxonomy (GTDB): domain Bacteria; phylum Elusimicrobiota; class Endomicrobiia; order Endomicrobiales; family Endomicrobiaceae; genus Endomicrobiellum. The sequence goes on from JAITNH010000006.1 coordinate 78,948, forward strand.
ACAAAAGGTTGTATTCGAAAGGATTTTCTTAGCTTGATCTAGTATAGTAATGCTTGTTGTATAAATTCTTAAATTCAATTGAATTTTTGTGGGGAGCATGTGAAAAACTACCAATTGAGTTTAATTTAGAAAAAAGATTTTACAGTTTTTCTGTTTTCTTACTAATTTGTAACCAATTGTGATACAATAAATACTGGGTAAAGCTAAAAAATATTTCCTGATTTTGCTGAAATACAAATAAGTATGTATATAGATGTACGTTATGAAAATTTTTTACGATCTTCTTTTGTATATTAATGCAAACATCATTTGTGAATTATCAGTAGAGAAATATAAAATAGGTATGTTAATAGAGTGTAAGATGGGGGGGTTATAATTAAAAGATACTTTAAATGTGTTTAATAAAGCGTTACCACAATTTATGAGATAAATTTTAATAAAACAAATGAAAAAATAATTCAAAAAATATAACCGAAAATTGAAGAAAGGTATTGGTTTTGTTGTTGATGGTTTTTTGCTGTTAAAATGTTGTGGTAGACACATCAACAGTAAAAGCTTTGGTTTGTAGTTCTTATGATATGGTGAAGGTAGTTTTTTGATAATATCATGGGAGTTGATAAATTGCAGATGGTTATATATAGTGTGAAAGTTATCATTTTGTCCTGAATATTAAAATTTAACTTTAAATAAAATACAAAATGTGGCTTTATAGGTATAAAATACTTTGTTCTGTATGAGTAAATTAAGTATGATTTGAAATGCCTTCAAAATAGTATTTAGATGTAGGTTGTATCTAGCGATTATTTTGTTGAAAAGTTAATGTTTTGATAAATAGACAATAAATATATATACAACGTAGTGATAAATAAAGAGGTTACAATGGCAACAATTTTTGATTTTGAGCAACCCATAGAGGAAATTAATAAGAGAATTAATGAATTAAAAGGATCTTCTGGTGGAGTTATAGATTTGTCAGAACAGATTAAAGATCTTGAAAAAACGAGAGACGAATTAAAGCAGAAAGTCTATGGTGCTTTATCTCCTTGGCAGAGGATACAGATTGCAAGGCACCCACAAAGACCATACTCTGCAGACTATGTTAAACTTATATTTAAAGGTTTTACTGAGCTTCATGGTGATAGAGCATTTGGAGATGATCAGGCAATTTTGTGTGGTATTGCAACAATAGATGATAAGCCCATTGCTGTTATTGGTCATCAGAAGGGCAGAACTCTTGAAGAAAACATGGATAGAAATTTTGGCATGGCTCATCCTGAAGGATATAGAAAAGCTATAAGGGTGATGAGACTTGCCGATAAGTTTAATAGACCTATAGTAACTTTTATAGATACTTCAGGTGCATATCCTGGGATTGCAGCGGAAGAAAGAGGACAGGCAGAGGCTATTGCAAGAAATTTAATAAGCATGTCAAATTTGAGAGTCCCAGTTATAACTATTGTCATAGGTGAAGGGGGTTCTGGTGGAGCATTAGGGATAGGTGTTGCAAATAAAGTTTTAATGTTAGAGAATGCCTACTATTCTGTTATTTCTCCGGAAGGATGTGCTGCTATACTTTTTAGAGATGGTTCAAAAGCAGCCGCAGCAGCAAAAGCAATGAAGATAACAGCCAAAGATTTGTTAAATTTAAAAGTTATAGATGAAATTATAAAAGAACCTTTGGGGGGTGCTCATTACGATCATGTGAAAGTTGCATCTAATGTAAAATTTGCTTTAAACAAATACCTTGATGGATATGATGGTATGAGTAATAAAGAAATTGTAGAGGAGAGATATTTGAAGTTTAGGAACATGGGTTTTTATAAAGATAAGGATATTTTTAAAACTAAAAATAATAAAGAAACAATAAAAAAAGTTTCAAAAAAAATAGGAGGGAATTACAATGGCACTAACAACCAGTAAACAAATTTTAGAAGAAGCAAAAAAGAAATGTTACGGGGTAGGTGCGTATAACGTCAATAATATGGAGCAGATTCAAGCAATAATGGCCGCTGCAAAAGAGACACAGTCTCCTGTAATAATTCAAGCAAGTAGGGGAGCACTTAAGTATTCTAACTTTACATATCTTGGATATTTGATGAAGGCTGCTATTGTTGAAAATCCAGATATACCCGTAGCAATGCATTTGGATCATGGCAATTCATTGGAGTCGATTGTAAAGGCAATAGATCTTGGTTTTTCATCGGTTATGATAGATGGTTCTCTTATGGAAGATGGCAAAACGGCTTCGACTTATGATTATAACGTAAATGTTACGTGTTCAGTTGTAAAATATGCACATGCAAGAGGTGTTTCGGTTGAAGCTGAAATAGGGACACTTGGTGGTTTAGAAGATGGAGTTGGATCTGGTGAAATACATTTGACGGACCCAAAGGAAGCAAAAAAGTTTGTAGATGAAACAGGTGTTGACTCTTTGGCTATTGCTATTGGAACTTCACATGGAGCATATAAATTTAAAGGTCTTGCAAATCTTGCTTTTGATGTTTTAAAAGAAATTAGATCTTTAATAGACATTCCAATTGTATTGCATGGTGCTTCGTCTGTTCCTAAAGAACTAATCGATGATGTGAATAATTACGGAGGTAAAATGCCCGGTGCAACGGGTGTACCTCTTAAGAATTTGCAAGAGGCAATTAAACTTGGAGTGTCAAAAATCAATGTTGATACTGATGGAAGACTTGCAATCACGGCAGCGATAAGAAAAGTTTTTGTGGAAACACCTGAAAAATTTGACCCTAGAGATTATTTGGGACCTGCAAGAACTGCACTTACAAATCTTATTATTTCAAAGATGCAAGTTTTTGGAACTGCAGGACATGCAAGAGACTATACTCCTAGAAATCTTGAAGACATGAAAAAATTATATGTATAGGGATAATTTATGTTATGATTTTGGGAATTAAACAAGGAGGATTCCGAATGCCGCTTTATGATATAAAGAAAGTTCAAATTTCATCAATTTTAAAAATTTTGCCTCTTATTTTTTTGATCATTGGGGGTGTGGTTGGTTTGTTTGTATTTTTCCTTTTCCCAACAGATTTAGTTATTAGTCTTAATTTTGTTGCAAGAATGTTGTCGTGGGTTGTTTTTATGGTTCTTTATACTGCTGTAATGGTAATTGGAAGCATTATAACAGCGTGTGCTTATAATTTTATTACATCGAAAATGAATAATAGTATTGTAGTTTCTCTTGAACCCAGAGAGTAGTTTTATATAAAGTTTCTTATTAGGTATATAAATGTTTTTGTAGTGTTTAATTTTTTGAGCGAGCTTTCCGTGCGTTTGTAAGATACAAAAATATGTTTGAGTACGTTTTAGATTTTCGAATTTTTTATGATTGAATTGTGGTACAAACCCTGATAAAAAATAACATTTGTTTTTAAAGCTAAAATTATGGATTATAAAAAAATCGTGAAAGAAAAAGCAGGAAGCAAATTGATAGACTTTTATTATGTATCTTATAATTTCGTACAAAGGCTTTGTTTTGTATAAGTGGAGAGGGTTCTATGAAAAGAACTAGTTATTGTGGTACTGTAAGGGAAAACAATATAGGTAGAGAAATTGTAGTTTGTGGATGGGTTCACTCGCGTAGAGATCATGGAGGTGTAATTTTTATTGATTTAAGGGATAGAGAGGGTCTTTTGCAGGTTGTTTTTCAACCTGAGAAAAAAATATTTAAAATAGCAGAAAACTTAAAAAATGAATATGTGATTTCTGTTCAAGGGTTAGTTAGAAATAGACCTGAAGGAACATTAAATCCAAATATGTCTACTGGTATGCTTGAACTTGTGGCATCAGAGCTTGAGGTTCTTAACTCATCTTCGGAGCTTCCTTTTGAAATTTCAAATTATGCTAAAACTTCTGAAGAATTGAGATTAAAGTATAGATATTTAGATTTACGCCGTCCTAATTTTCAGAAAAATTTTATAATGCGACATAAAATTTCAAATGAAGTAAGAAACTTTTTAAATGAAGAAAATTTTTTGGAAATAGAAACACCTTTTTTAACAAAGTCTACCCCTGAAGGAGCTAGAGATTTTTTGGTTCCTTCAAGACTTCATAATGGGAATTTTTTTGCATTGCCACAATCTCCTCAGATTTTTAAACAGATTTTAATGATTTCAGGTTTTGATAAATATTATCAGCTTGCAAGATGTTTTAGAGATGAAGATTTGCGGGCAGATAGACAGCTTGAGTTTACACAAATTGATCTTGAAATGTCGTTTGTGGAAGAGCAAGATATAATGGAGCTTGTTGAACGAATGCTTTCAAGAGTTTTTAAAATTGCATTAAATCTTGATATAAAATTTCCTTTTGAAAAAATATCCTATGAAGATGCAATGTTGCGATATGGTTCTGATAAACCTGACACAAGATTTAGAATGGAAATAAAAGATTTTTCAGAAGAATTTAAAAATAGCAAGTGTAAGTTTGATGTGTTTTCATCTGTTATATCAAAAAGTGGAATAGTAAGAGGTTTGTGTATTCCAAAAGGTGCATATTTCTCTAGATCTGAAATAGATACTTTTACTAAATTTGTTTACGAATATGGTGCTAAAGGTTTAGCCTGGATGAAAATTACAAATTTAGGAGCAGAATCAAATATAGTAAAATATTTTAAAGAAGAAGAAATAAAGGTCATTGTATCTAAATTTAAAGCTAAGCCTAATGATTTGATTATTTTTCTTGCAGATGAAGAAAAGATAGTTTCCCAAGGTTTGGGTGCATTAAGACTTAAAATTGGCAAAGAGTTGGGATTTATGAGTAAAAATAAATTTAATTTTTTATGGGTTGTTGATTTTCCTCTTATGAAATGGGATAAGGATGAACAACGATGGCGATCATTGCATCACCCTTTCACATCACCAAAGGATACAAATTTGTTAACTAAAGAAGATGTATGTTTTGCGAAAGCGAAAGCTTATGATCTTGTTCTAAATGGTATAGAGCTTGGAGGTGGGTCAATAAGAGTGCACAATAGTGATATTCAAAAAAAAATTTTTGATGTGTTAAATATTTCAGAGCATCAAGCAAAAGAAAAGTTTGGATTTTTGCTTGATGCTCTGAAATATGGTGCCCCACCACATGGGGGTATAGCCTTAGGTTTTGATAGAATGTGTGCGTTGATCACGGGAGAAGAGTCAATAAGAGAAGTAATAGCTTTCCCTAAGACGCAAAAAGCCGTTGATCTTCTTTCAGGTGCTCCTAGTACTGTAACTGAAAATCAATTAAAGGAAGTTGGTGTGTGTCTTACTAAAAAGTAATTGTTTTATGATTTATCAAAAGCTTTTAACAGTAAGTAAATAATAAATAGAGGTTTTATATGTAGCTTTGTGTGCTGGGTGGTGTGTAGCTAAAACATTATAAATGAAAATTTCCTTCTTGTAAAATTGGATCTTATTGTCATGATGTAACAAGCTTAAAAATTCTACTTTGTAAAAAAATCAAATAAATGATGTAATCTTCATGATGCTTTGAGTCCTAAAATGATTGAATTGATTTTAGCATTTCATGTTAAAAATAGGGTTGTTTTTTTTGCTATAAAAAATAATATCAATTTAAAAATTGCTAGCACCCAGTTCATAAATACTTTCTGTAATAGACGGAGCTAAAGAAATAATACGTTCGTACTGTCAAATGCAGAGCTCAGCAGAACAATAATCCCATTATTGATATCATCAACAGCATCGTGGCGATTTTTATGTATAGCTTTTTATCATAGAGCCATATAGAGACTATTTTTTGATATCACTATCACTATAGGAAAATTCAAGGGGAGGGGGATATGTTTCTTTGGTAATAAACCCTAGATTATATATAGAGAAATTTATAATTACAAGAATAAAAAATAATGTTAGAAAATAATAAATTTATTGATGATAAATATTGGTATAACTTCAACTATTATGGGTATTATCATGCAAGAATCGACTTTAAATAAAAATAATAACTTTATAAGTTTTTTTAAATTTCCAAAAAAGTATGTACCATTGCTTAGAAAAGCAGCTATTTCAACATTGAAATCTGAAAAAGTAAAAAAATATCAGATAAATTTTATAATGATAAGCAATGAAGAAATAAAAAAACTTAATGTAAAGTATAGAAAAGTGAGACGTATAACCGATGTTATATCCTTTTTAGTAGTTCGGGAATCTTTTATGGGGGATATTTATATTTCTAGAAAGCGTACTCGAAATCAGGCAAAAAGGTATAGAAATACTTGGCAACATGAGCTTGCATACCTAGTCATTCATGGAATATTACATCTTTGTGGATATGCTGATTATGATCTTGAAAATAAAACCAAAATGTTTACTAAACAAGATAATATATTTAAATGTTTGTTTTTTCATGACTAATATTTAGTTTCTTATAAATTATTTACTTTGCATGTAAGAGATAATAATTTCATGTGTTTGTACTCAAAAAGAATGCTTTGAGTATGGTTTTGATTCGTGTGCTAAAATACAAAATTATAAATGTTTACATGTCATTCAAAGCAATACTTAAATAAAAAATTGATTTCAAAAATAGTTTATACATTTTATGGTGACTGAAATAAGTAATAAATTTTTTCTATTAATCTGAAATACAGGCAAATATTATTTGATATTCTCAGAATGCTGGAGTTGAGGTTGTTTTGCGTTTTTCAAAGTTTTATATGTTCTTTCTTTAATTTGATTTAGAAAGTAAAAACAATTTTGATGATTAAACATACAAATTAAGAAAACTTTAAGAAAACTTTAAGTTATATTGGATCTTATCTTATACATCGTCTGTGTTAATCATTTTTTAACAAATATCAATAACTTGTAATTTATAAACACCATGTTTTTATCAAAAGTTTATGTGTATATTTGACCGAGTAAATGAAAGTTACTATACTTTTGTTGTTTTGATGCTATAAGTAAGATTAAAATATGATTTTACGTGTTTTTTATTGGAAAATATGATAAAATACTTGAAATGAGATGGTAAAAATAGTGTTTTTGTATATTTTTAAATATTTTCACTGGAGGTTGTATAATGCTTAATGCGGGCGATACGTCTTTTATTATTATCTGTGCGGGGCTTGTTTTTTTTATGACACCTGGCCTTGCACTTTTTTATGGAGGCCTGGGGCGTAGAAAAAATATGGTGAATAATATGATGAATTCTACTTTTATAATGGGACTAGGTGTGGTTTTATATATGTTAATAGGCTATTCGTTATCGTTTGGAATACATGGTGGCAGTATTGTTGGGTCTTTTCATAATTTTGCTTTTAATGGCATAACAAAAGAATCTCTTACTAATTCAATACCTACATTTGCCTTTATAGCATTCCAAATGGCATTTGCCGTTATAACGCCAGCAATTATAACAGGTTCTGTAGCAGGCAGGATGAGATTCAAAGCATTGTTTTTATTTATAGGTTTATGGTCAATATTTGTTTATTATCCTTTGGCTCATATGGTGTGGGGTGGTGGGTTAATAGGTGGTAGTATTGGAGCTTTAGATTTTGCCGGCGGAGATGTTGTTCATATAAGTTCAGGTACAACTGGTTTAATTCTTGCAATTTTGGTTGGAAAAAGAGTTGATTATATGCATGTTTCATACAGAATACATAATGTTCCATTTGTTTTCTTAGGCATGGCACTTTTGTTGTTTGGCTGGTTTGGCTTTAATTCTGGAAGCGCTCTTGCTGCAAATGGTCTTGCTGCTCATGCATTGATTACAACTGTCATATCTGCTGCGGCAGGTATGTTAACGTGGATATTTTTAGATATGATGAAACAGGGTAAAGCTACATTAATCGGCGCCTGCACAGGTGTTATAGCGGGTTTAGTTGGTATTACTCCTGCCGCTGGGTTTGTTGATATGTGGGCAGCTTTAGTTATTGGTATAACTGTAAGTCCCGTATGCTATGGTGGTATAACACTTATTAAAAAAGTATTCAAAATTGATGATGCTTTAGATGCTTTTGGGTGTCATGGTATAGGCGGTGTATGGGGCGGTTTATTGACAGGGGTTTTTGTAAATCCTGCAATTAATGGCGGAAATCCAGGCCTTATTTATGGAAAAACTGCTCAACTTGTTTCTCAAATAGAAGGAATACTTATAACTTTTATAATAGTTACTATAGGTACTTTATTTTGTGCTGGAATTGTAAATATGTTTACTGCTCTTCGTGTAGAAAAAAAAGAAGAACTTGTAGGTATGGATATATCGGAGCATGGTGAAAATGCTTATCCGTCATTTACTGGATTGGATTAAAATTATAGATTTCGCAAGTTTTTTTTGAAAAAATTTGATTATTTTATGTAGGTATATATAAAAGGAGCGAATCGTATGATAAAGATAGAAGCGATTGTACGTGAAGAAAAATTGGAAGATATAAAAGAAGCTCTTAGTAAAATTGAAGTTAATGGAGTTACTGTTTCACAGGTAATGGGTTGTGGTAAGCAGAAAGGTTATAAAGAACTTGTCCGCGGGACAGAAATAAGCATAACTATGCTTCCAAAAATAAAATTTGAAATTATAGTTTCATCTGAAGAATGGGAAGAAAAAACAATAAAAGAAATTCAAAAAGCTGCTTATACTGGAAGTCCTGGGGATGGAAAGATATTTAGTTATGATTTACGTAGTGTTATGCGAGTACGTACGAAGGAAATTGGAACAGAAGCAATAAATTAGAACATTTTTATATTTTTATCTTCTTTCAGTGGTTCTTAGTTTTTTTGATATGCGTCTGCTTGTTGTATTTTTATTTAATGCAAAATTGTTTTAGATTAATGTGCTTTTGTATGGTTTTGTTTTTTTTATTATTCCACCACCTAGAACGATATTGTTTTTGTAGAATACTACGCTTTGTCCTGCGGTGATGGACATTTGTGGTTCGTAAAATTCAACTCTTACATGATTTTTTTTTTGAGGAATGATAATTGCTTTCGCAGGTTTGTGTTGTTGTCGAATTTTTGCAGTTGCTTCGATATAACCTTCAGGAATTGGAATTGATTCCCATAAAACCCTTTCGGCAATAAGTGATGAAGAATATAAATCTTTTTTTGTGCCTACTATAACAACATTTTGTTTAGCTAGAATATTTACAACATATAATGGTTCTTGCATTCCGCCAGAAATACCCAGTCCTTTGCGTTTTCCAATTGTGTAATTCCAAATTCCTTCATGTTTGCCAAGAATTTTTCCGTTTTTGTTGATAATATATCCAGGGTTTACAGGAAATTGTAGTATATCGCTATAATTCCCACAATAGAAATCTTGGCTGTCATGTTTTTTTGCGACTGGTAATTTTATTTTTTCAGCAATATTTCTTACTTGATTTTTTGTATATTTTCCTAGAGGGAAAATGGCTTCTGAAAGAATTTTTTGTGTAAGTCTATATAGAAAATAAGTTTGATCTTTCTTTTGATCTATAGCTTTGCATAGTTGATACATATTCAAAGAATTGTTAAATTTTATATTTGCATAATGCCCTGTAGCAAATTTATCAAAAGAAATTCCGTTTCTTTTTATTGCTAAAGGGAGAACTCCAAACTTAATGTAAGCATTACATAATATGCAAGGATTTGGGGTTCTACCTTCTTTATATTCGTTTCTAAAATTTTCAAGCACAATTTTTTTATATTCTTCATGGCAATCTAATATATGTAATGGTATTTTAAGAAAATTTGCTATTTTATACGTGGTTTTAATATTTTCATCTTCACTTCCAAGACAAGCATCGTTAACACTTTTAGTTGTGGATATGGAAAAAGAGTCATCCCATATAGACATCATAATGCCAATTATTTCATGTCCTTGTTTTTTTAATAAATAAGCTGTAACTGCTGAATCAACTCCGCCACTCAAAGCAACTAATATTTTCATTTTCATATAATCCTTTTTATATTATTTGTTTCTACGTTTATAGTTTTATATAACAATTCAATCTAAAATTTGATTTATCATTTCTCATTCTTACGATGTTTCATGTATTGTGTTCTATTTCATTGTTAGATTTGCTTTTGCATTGTGAATTTATATATATCTACCTATTGATTTAATTTTATTTTCTATACAAAATTTACAATGCGCCGGAGAATCGCTAAGACAAATTTTGTTGGGATATACTTCATAATACTTTCTATAAGAGGTTCCAGTAGCATTTGGCATAACCACATTTGCGCCACTTTGCAAAGCAATCAAACGACCTTGTGGATTTAATGTTTCCATTGCTGTTGTTGCAGGAATATTAATCCAGGGTAAGATTAAACGTAAAACTGCTATGATTTTAAGTGATAGTTCAAAAAAATTACCTTCTATATTTTTAATGGGAGTATTAGGATGATAAATAAAAGGCCCTATTCCTGCCATATCTATTGGAATCGATTTAAGGTAAATAATATCCTTTGCAATACTTTCTAATGTTTGTCCTGGTAATCCTACTATTATTCCAGAACCCACTTCATACCCCAGTAATTTTATATTTTTAATGCATTGCATCCTATTTTTTAAATTCATTCCTGGATTGAGCTTGTTGTAAAGAGCTTCGTTTGTAGTTTCAATTTTTAATAAATACCTGTCTGCTCCAATGGCACGATATGTTCTATATTCTTCAAAAGTTTTTTCACCGATGTTTAGTGTGAGGGTGAGATTTAAGTTTTTAATACCTCTAATAATCCTTGTCATTTTATCAATAGTGTAATAAAAATCTTCGCCCGACTGTAAAATAATTGTTTTATAACCGTAATTTTTTGCTTTCTTGGCAAACCATATTATATCTTGTGGCTTCATACGGTATCTTGTTATTTTACAATTATCTTTTCTCAAACCGCAATATAAACAATTTTGCTTGCAATAGTTTGAAAATTCTATAAGGGCACGCAAATGTACTTTATCTCCAACATATTTCTTACGTATCTTATTAGCCTCAATAAAAAGTTTTCTTGCATTTTTTATTTTAAGAAGGCATAAAATTTCTCTTTCATTTAATATATGTAAGTTGATGGCTTTTTGCAATATTTCAATATAACCACACATACTTTCATTATATCAAAAAAAATGCTAGACAATAGTAGTTTTTGATATTTGCATAATAAAACTCGATAACTTATATAGAAAAATATTATATAATTTAGTTGTAGCATCATACATAATCATTTTATAAATTATTCTTCAGTTCAGTATTTATCTGCATATATATAAAATACAAAAAGATGTTTTCATGTCTTAGTGATCACTAATTTTTGATGGTTATGTTCCTGTATAATCTGATGGTGCTAAATTTTGTTTTATGTTAGAGTTTTGTAAGATGTGTGTTTGCCATATATGGTGATGTTGTAATTTAATAACAGATGTTTTGAAGAATTCTATAGTTGTTGTTGTGATAGAACGGAGTTTAAGTTTTTTGCCGATATGATGTGATAATGGTAATTATGATACAACAATAAAATACTAAGAGGGACATTAGTAAAAAATTGTGAAAAAGAACCTCAATGTAGAAATATTATTGTAAGATCGCATAAAAATTTGTAAAAAGATAAAGTATTTTCAATTAAATGATATCAAATATTATCGGTTGGTGAAATGATAAAAGTTTCAGCTTATATTTTAACGAAAAATGAAGAGTTTAATATTAAAGAATGTATAAAAAGCATTAATTGGGTCGATGAAATCGTTATTATTGATGATTTTAGTACGGATGGCACATTAAAAATAGTAAAAAAAATGGATTGCAGGATCATACAAAATAAATTTGAATATTTTTCTAAACAAAGGAATTTTGCTTTGTCTCAATGTTCGCACGAATGGGTTATATGTCTTGATGCTGATGAAAGAGTTAGCGTGCAGTTAAGATTGGAAATCGAACATGAATTGCAAAGTTTTCCCAAAAGTAATTATTATGTTGCTCCTAGAAAAAGTAAATTTATAAATAAATGGGTTTTACATTCGGGATGGTATCCTGACTTCAGGCATCCCATTTTTTTCAATAAAAATAAAATGAAATACAAAGATCAGTTTGTTCATGAGCGTATCGATTATAAAGGTAAAAAAATGCATTTTACAGGTGATATCATTCATTATCCTTATTACAGTATAAAGCATTTTGTAAGAAAATCTGATTTTTATACGGAATTAAGTTCTAAAGAAATGTTTCAAAAAGGCAAGAAATTCACGATTGCAAATCTTTTTGTAGATCCTTTTGTAATGTTTATAAAAATGTTTTTTGTTAAAAAAGGATTTTTAGATGGTTTGACAGGATTGATTCTGGCGTTGTTGTATTCTTCGTTTTACACTTTGATGAAATATATAAAACTTTGGGAACTTGAAAAAAAATGAAATTTCTGTATCCACTATCTTTGCTTTATTCTGTTCTATTAAAAGCAGATAGAAAATTTAGTATTCCAAAGAAACTTTCAAAGCCTGTGATTAGTGTTGGTAATATTACCTGGGGTGGTACGGGCAAAACCCCTATAGTGATAGAAATTTTAAATCTTTTAATAAATAATAATCTTAAACCTGTGGTTTTAACCCGTGGCTATTCACGAATAAGTAACTTTCCTTTACTTTTGAAAGAAAGCACAATTGGAATTAATCACTTAGATAGCGGTGATGAACCTCTTTTAATTGCAAAAAGCGTTCCAAAAGCGTCTGTAATTGTTGGAAAGAATAGATATGACAATGCTTTAAAATTCGAAAAAAGAATAAAACCAGATGTTTATATTTTAGATGATGGTTTTCAGCATTGGAACATTCAAAGAAACTTGGATATAGTGTGTATAAATGCTGCAAACCCTTTTGGGAATGGTATGCTTATACCTGCCGGTATCTTGAGGGAAAAACCACAGGTTTTAAAGAGAGCAGATATTGTAGTTATTACAAATGTTGATATGATTTCAGATAAAAAACTTCAAAAATTAGAAAAAACGATATTTACTTTGTCAGAAAAAAAATCTATTCTAACATATTATGGAGGGTTTGAATATAAAACTGTAGATTTAAATACAGATTTTGAACTTGACCTTTTAAAAGAATCTGTTGTATATTCTTTGAGTGCTGTAGGTTTTACCGAGAGTTTCATAAATTCTATTGGTAAATCTACAATAAAAATTAAGGATAGTATAGTATTAAGAGATCATAAGCGTTATACCAATAGAATTTTAAAAAAGATCGTTAATCAAAAAGGTAAAAATTCATATTTTATTACCACAGCTAAAGATGCTGTTAAATTTCAAAATATTGATGCAGATATAAAAAAAAATTTTGTGGTTCTTACTGTGAAACCGCAATTTATAACCGGAAGAATTCAATGGGAAGAAGCAATATTAAGAAGCCTGCGGTCTTTTTGGATAGAGATGGAACTTTGATTTTCAATAGAAATTACTTAAGTTCACCTAAACAAGTAAAACTTTATACTTTTGTTGCAGAAAGCATAAATAAGTTGCGTGTAGCAGGGTTTAAAATAATAGTTGTAACAAATCAGTCTGGTGTCAGCAGGGGAATGTTTACTGAAAGTATCTTAAAAAGGATAAATAAGAAGTTTATATTTTTACTCAAAAAATCTGGGGCCAGGATTGATGCTATTTATTGTTGTATGCACATTGATTCTGATGGATGTAACTGTAGAAAGCCCAAAATCGGTATGGTATTGCAAGGTGCAAAAGAATTTGATATAGATCTTAAAAAATCTTATACTGTTGGAGATAGTATAAGAGATTATCTACTTGGTTTTAATATGAGCGGCAAAGGTATCCTTGTCCTTACTGGGCATGGCAAACGACAGCGAAGTAAAATAGTACATGAAAAAGTGAAGCCTATGGCTATATGTAAAACTTTAAAACAAGCTACCGCTTTAATAATTAGAGATGCTAAGAAGGATTGATATATTTAGTGTTGTAGTATGTATGAGATGGATTGAAACATAAATGTAAATGTTAACTTGTTTATTGTAATAAAAAACTTCTAGATTGTGATATTATTTTTAATATTATTGTAAATTTTAATGTCTCGTATGTTTATTGTTGTATTCTAACGTGTTGTTGTTCTTTGTTCGTTATGTTATGTGGTGTGTTTATGCTAAACATAGTGTTTAGGTTCTTGATTTGAAATCAATATAAAATTGTGTTCTACAGATTAAATTCAGAAACATGAAATTTAGCAAATTGTGCTAACTGCTGGTTGTGTATTTATACATATACTGATAAAAAATATATGATTTCCATGTGGTTGGTAAACAAACAATATATTTAACTGGGGCATATAGATAAGATATGTACAGGATATGAACAACGATGTTCTTCAGATAATAATGCTACATCATTTCATGGTACGATTGTTGATTGTGGATAAGGAACGAGAGGGCTAAGTTTAATAAAAAGGTCAAAGTTAAATTGCAAAACAAAGATGCCATCTTTTTAAAAAACTCATTGGTTGTTGATTATATATCGCGAGAGTATGATGTGGTGTTGATTGTTGATAAATCTTATAGTTAATGTTATGTTTTATCTATCACCGTGTTGCCATTTCATCTATAACTTGTATAACTCGAGTATAATTTAACATTGTACTTGTGCTTGTCTTATTGTGTGGTTTTGAATAAAATATGTTCATGAATACAAGCTTGATTTAGGCCTTGTTAATTTGTGATATTTTATAGAGATACAATGCTCCTCGTGTTAAATTTGAGAGTTAAATTAAAAGGTGTTAACAAAAAGTGCTGAATGATATAGATTGTATGTTAATTTGTAAAAAATAGTTTGTTTTTTTTAAAGATAAATAATATAATGCCTAATCTTTGATATTTAATTTTCTTTATGTGAGAGGGATATGTAATGTATAAAGTTGTTTTAATTAGACATGGTGAGAGCGTTTGGAACAAAGAAAATAAATTTACAGGTTGGTCAGATGTTGATCTGTCTGAAAATGGTCACGAAGAAGCTTTAAAAGCCGGGGAACAGTTAAAAAAATGCGGTTTAACTTTTGATTTGGCATATAGCTCGGTTCTTACAAGAGCCATTAAAACTCTCTGGGAGATTCTTAATACAATGGGTTTAGTTTGGATTCCTGTGATTAAGAGCTGGAAATTAAATGAGAGGCATTATGGTGCTTTGCAAGGATTGAATAAGACTGAAACTGCTGTAAGATACGGGGAAGCATGTGTAAAAATTTGGAGAAGAAGTTATGATATTCGTCCTATAGCTTTAGACAAAAATGATGAAAGATATCCAGGGAAGGATATAAGATATGCAAGTTTGTCTAAGGAGAATAAACTTCCATTAACAGAATGTTTAAAAGATACGGTAGCGAGAGTTATTCCTTATTGGGAGAAAGAAATTGCTTTTCAAATAAGATCTGGCAAAAAAATTATTATAGTTGCACATGGTAATAGTTTAAGGGCTTTAATTAAATATCTTGATAACATAAACGATGTTGATATAATAAATTTAAACATTCCTACGGCAATTCCGTTCATTTACGAACTTGATGAAAACCTAAAACCAATTAAAAGTTACTATTTGGGAAATTCTGAAGCTGTTAAGAAAGCTATGGAAGCTGTAGCAAACCAAGGAAAATCATGGTAATGATTATTTTTTTCACATTTTTTTTAATGTGAGTGAGAGGTTCAGTAAAAATGGAAGGAAGGATCTTTTGATAGATGATAATGCGTAAGTTTAGGTTGTTTTTCAAGAATAACAAGGTGTTATTTGTTATGGTGTCTGTTTTACTTGTTCTTGTGATTCTTTCGATTTACGGTTTAAGCAGGCTTGAGTCGTTTTATAGAGTTATGACGCTTGCTACAATGCCAATACAGTTGCTATTGGCATTTACTAGTGCCGCAACTTTTGTTTTTATGTATACAATGTTCTTTAAAAAATTAGGTTTTGGGCAAATAAAAAAGAATAAAATTAATACCAAGGATATAAAGGTTTCATTTAAAGAAGTTATTGGTCTTGAGTATGCCAAAAAAGAGGTATTAGAAGTAATTCAACTCATTAAAGATAGAAAGTACCTTCAAAAAACAGGAGGCAAAATTATTAAGGGCATTCTTTTGCTTGGACCGCCTGGTTGTGGTAAAACGTTACTTGCGAAAGCTATAGCTACGGAGTGCAAAGTTCCATTTATTTCAATGTCAGGCAGCGAATTCGTAGAGATGTTAGTTGGTGTAGGGGCAAGCAGAGTAAGAAGCCTTTTTAAAAAGGCGAGAGACTATGCTTATACTAACGGTGCTTGTATAGTGTTTATAGATGAAATTGAAGTTATAGGGAGGGGGAGAGCTTTTTCTTATATGGGAAGTGGAGAAGAAACAAATAGCACACAAAACCAACTTCTTGTGGAAATGGATGGTCTTGACACTGAAAAAAGTAATATTATTGTTATAGCAGCAACAAATGCTGATGAGGGTGTTTTAGATAAGGCATTTTTAAGATCTGGGCGTTTTGATAGAAAAATTTTTATTACTCTTCCAAATTTAAAAGAAAGAGCGTTGCTATTTGATTTTTATTTAAAAAAGGTCAAATTTGCTTCCGAAGTAAAGATAGAGATACTTGCAAAAAAAACATTGTATAAATCGCCTGCAGATATTGAAAATATAATCAAAGAAGCAGCATTGATTGCAGCAAGAGAAAAAAAAGAATTTATTGATATGCAAGATTTGTCTAAAGCTATGGATAGAATTGATTTTGGTATGGAGGTGCATATCGATGTTACTCAGAAAGAACTCGAGATGACTGCATATCATGAGGCAGGCCATGCGGTAGCAATATATCTAATTCATCCAACTGACGATGTTTTTAAAGTTACTATAAAATCTCATCATGGTGGTTATCTTTATCTAGGTCTGGTTGCTCCGTTTCCCAAAGAAGAGTTGCATACTGAACATAGAAATGAATTAATTGCAGATATTATGGTTTATCTTGCTGGTTATACAGCAGAAAAAATAAAATACAATACAACTACAACAGCTGTTTCCATAGATTTTCGTCGAGCCATGGCTATAGCGAACGCTATGGTATGGAAGTTTGGAATGGGAAATGACTCTCTTATTGGTGATTTTTCTGTAATTCCAAAAGAAGAAATATCGCAGAAACTTAAAGAAAAACTTAACGATGAAATGATGATTATAATGAATTTGTGTCATTCAAAAATTGAAGAGTTTTTAAAGACAAATTGGGATGCTGTAGATGCTGTAGCTAAACAACTTATAGAGCATAAAGAATTGGATTTTGATGATTTAAAAGAAACAATGGAAAGCGTAAAAAAAAGGAAATGTGTTGTATAGAAGTAGTATTAACTATTATTTTTTTTGATAATAATATGGTGTAGTGGTGTAGATAAAAAATAGAAGGATTTGTTTATTTTGAAATCTTTAAAGTTGATAATATGCTTGATGATATCCTTTTTTTTGCTGAGTGATTGTGGTGTAACTTATCCAAAGGATGATATTGTTCAAGATTTAGAAAAACTTATAAAAAAAGAGTGTAAACAGAACTCACGGGCTTGTATCCTTGGCAGAACTCTATATTTAGATATGGAAGTTGGTGTTGTTAAGTCTCAAAATCAGGAAACAGTTTTAGAAATATTGCGTAAAATACACCTTGTCTCATTTGCTATGGTTAGGGTTATTTTAAGTGGTGATTCAGATATAAAATACATGGTTACAACAACTTATGACGTTGATAAAAATATAGTTTTTAGAGTAGTAAAAAATATTGATGATATCAAAAGCTATTTTTGTATGTGCATGTCACGTTCTGATTATGAGTCTAGGTGCATTTTAGAAATAGCATATTTTCCGTTTGCCTCAAGGATAATAACCGATAGACACGATATAACTGATGATGAGTATATTGGTCGAGTAATCGTTTCGCAGATAGTAAATATAATATCTAGAAGTAATCCCATTTCATGGTATTTAATATCAACGCTTCAATTGCATTATGCTGGAATAAATGACAAAACCTTAATTTTATTTGTTTCGGAACATGTTGATATTAAAGTTAATCATATATTAAAAAATATTTTACGTGAGCAAGTTCAAAAATGCTCAAAAAAATATAATAAACTTTTTAATAGAGTAGAAGTTGTTACTTCTACTGGTAAAACTGTTTTGACACTATTTTTATAAAAAAGGAGAAAAGGTGGAATTTATTTTAGATAGGATATCTAAAACGATTTATAAGTCTAAAAAATATGTTTTTGAAATTAAGAATTCAATTTATTTTAATTCAGGGTAGTAATTGATTTTTTTTGTTATTGATGTCAAATTTAAAATTTGTACTATATTGCTTGAAGAAAAAAATGAAATATAAACACAAACTAAAACAATAGAAATAAAAAAATTCCCAAAAAGAGAAAACTATGCTAGCAAATAAATATGTAAAAATTAACTATAATTCGTATGACGATTTTATAAAAAACTGTAAAATCCAGGTTCCAAAGAATTTTAATTTTGCTTTTGATGTTGTTGATGAAATTGCAAACACAGAACCTAATAAAAAAGCAATTATTTGGTGTAATCCTGAAGGTGAGGAAAGAGTATTTACTTTTAATGATATTAAAAGAGAAAGTAATCGTGCTGCAAATTTTTTTAAATCTTTAGGTATAAGAAAAGGCGATGCAGTAATGCTTATGTTGAAAAGGCGCTATGAGTACTGGCATTGTGTTATTGCACTTCACAAGATAGGTGCATTAACAATACCGGCGACGCATCTTTTAAGCGTAAAAGATATAGAGTATAGAGTCAAAGCTGCCAATATAAAATTTATTATTGTTGCGGTTGCAGCAGATAAAAAAATTGTGGAAATTATTAATGAAGCAAGAAAAACTTTGCCTGAATTAAAAAATGTAGTTTCCGTAAATGGTCGAATAGAAAATTGGGCTGAATACTCAAAAGAAGTAGAAAAATTTTCTGATATGTTTGCAAAGCCATCTGGCACCGAAGCGACTACTAAGGATGATGAATTTTTGCTTTATTTTACATCTGGGACTACTGGTATGCCTAAAATGGTTTGTCATGATTTTTCATATCCTCTTGGCCATATTATAACAGCAAAATTTTGGCATAATTTAAATGAAAACAGTTTGCATCTTACGGTGGCTGATACTGGTTGGGCCAAAGCTTCTTGGGGGAAAATATATGGACAATGGCTTTGCGGTGCTTGTATTTTTGTTTATGATTATGAAAGGTTTCATCATGCTGATTTAATGGAAAAAATATCAAAATATGGAGTTACTTCATTTTGTGCTCCACCAACGGTTTATAGACATATAATAAAAGAAGATTTATCAAAGTATGATTTGTCAAAATTAAAGTATGTTGAGACAGCTGGAGAACCGTTAAATCCCGAAGTTTTTTATAAATTTAAGGAAATGACAGGACTTGAGATAAAAGAAGGGTTTGGGCAAACCGAGAATATTGCTATAGTAGCTACTTTCCCATGGATGAATGTAAAACCTGGTTCTATCGGAAAACCGTCAGCTGGTTGGGATATAGATATAATAGATGGTGAAAATAATTCTTGTGAAGCAGGACGAGAAGGGCATCTTGTGGTAAGGACTAAGAAGCAAAAACCATTGGGCTTATTTTCTGGGTATTATAAAGATGAGATTATGACAAAAAATGCTTGGAGTAATGGTATATATGACACCGGAGATATGGCTTATAGAGATGACGATGGTTATATTTGGTTTGTTGGTCGCTGTGATGATATTATAAAAAGTTCAGGTTATAGAATAGGGCCTTTTGAAGTAGAAAGTGCTTTAATGGAACATCCATGTGTTTTGGAATGTGCGATAACAGGAGTGCCAGATCATATTAGAGGTGCTGTAATAAAAGCCAGTATAGTACTTACAAAAGGATACAAGTCAAGCACTGAACTTGTAGTAGAACTTCAAGATCATGTTAAAAAAATTACAGCTCCATATAAATATCCTAGAATTATAGAATTTGTAAAAAGTTTACCAAAGACTATAAGTGGTAAAATAAAGAGAAAGGAAATAAGAGAAACAAAAAAATAAAAATCCATCTAATTAATTGATTTAATTGGGAAATGTAAATTTTTAAATATTTTTTTAATGATGATCTATGCGGGTTTTTAGAAAATGCATTTTTAGGAGATTAGTGTATATGAATATTAGAGAACGTGTTTTAGAGTTCGCGAAAAAAGCGAAAGGAAAAATTATTTTTCCTGAAGCTTTTGATATAAGAGTGCTGAGCGCTGCACAAAAACTTACAAAGAATACGATAGCTTCTGTTGTATTGCCAACAGATAATGTAAAAGAAGTTGAAAAAATTGCATCTGATGCATTTATAGATTTAACTGATATCGAAATAATTAAGATAGATTTAGATCTTCTAAACAAAAATAAAATTCAAGAATTTATTGTTGCAAGAGAAAAAGAAGGTGTTTCTGAACAAAGTTCGTTGGAACTTTTGAAGAATCCTTTATACTTTTCGCTGATGTACTTGAAAAGTGGCAAATGTGATGCATGTGTCGGTGGAGCTGTTTATGATACTGCCGATGTTTTAAAAGCAAGTATTCGTATAATAGGTGTTGCTGATGGTATAAAGCTTGTTTCTTCATATATGCTTATGATACCTCCTCAAGATCATCCAATTATTAGAGAACCTGTGATATTTACAGATTGTGCTGTAAATCCTGATCCGCAGTCTTTTGGTCTAAAAGATATTGCCGTGGCGACTGTAGAAAACTTTAAAAAACTTTTTCCAGGTAGACAGGCAAATGTTGCAATGCTTTCTTTTTCAACAAAGGGTAGTGCAAAAAATAAAATTTTATCAAAAATTCTAGAAGCCACAGAGCTTATAAAAGCTCATTTTGCAGGCCAAGATAATATAAATGTTGATGGAGAATTACAGTTTGATGCTTCTGTTGTAGCAATTGTTGGTAAAAGAAAAGCCCCAGACTCTCTTGTGGCTGGTAATGCAAATATTTTTATTTTTCCTAATTTAAATGCTGGGAACATAGGTTATAAAATCACTGAAAGGCTTGCGGGATTTCAAGCTTTAGGGCCTATAATTCAGGGCCTTGCGCTTCCAGTAAGTGATTTAAGCAGAGGTTCCAGTGTTGATGATATATATATTAGCAGTGCTATTATGCTTATAAAATAAATCTTTATACGCTATTGTTAAATTATTGATGTTACAAAAATTACTATCTTTTCATTTGTTGCAGGAGAGTTGTAGGGTTTTGATGTATTTTTTTTGAATTTAGTGTCTCTATTTGATTATTTCTAGTGCAGAATTTATAGAAAATAGTCAATTTGTTGTTTTATAAATTGTAGGTTTGCTTTGTATCTTCCACCATCTAGTTATACGAATATAAATAACAATGAAATAGCTATTTCATTGTTTTCTCCAATCCTAAAATTATTTACATAACGTTTATATAAATTTGCTCATATTTTGCAATTTTTATGTCTAAAAATGTTATAATAAATACTTTCACATGATTAATATAGAAATTTATATAAGGGAGATAAGTAGTATGGAACAATTGCTTAGAGATTTATTGGTATCAGATGGGATTTCTGGATATGAAGATAATATTGCAAAAATTATGATTAAATCTCTTTCAAAAATATGTGATAATATTGTAACCGATAATTTTGGTAATGTTATTGCTGAAATAGGCAAAGGCGAAAAAAAAATAATGATTGTAGCACATATGGATGAAGTTGGTATGCTTGTAAAATATATCAACGAAAAAGGGTATATATATTTTATTAAAGTTGGTGCTATAAATGATTCTATTCTCCCTGGTAAAATAGTAAAAATAATAAATAAAAAAGGTAAACATATAACGGGGGTAATAGCGACAAAACCGCCTCATATAATGACAAATAAAGAATTAAACCAGTTAATTAAGCACACTGATATGTTTATAGATATAGGTTTTTCTTCTAGAGAGGATGTATTAAAAGTTATAGATATAGGAGATCAGATAATTTTTGAGCCTAATGCGGGTGTTTTAAATGATGATCTTTATTATGGAAAGGCTGCAGATAACAGAATAGGTTGTTATGCAATGATAAAAACTATGGAAGTTTTATCAAAATTACAAGATTTTAATGCTAAGGTCTATGCATGTGCCACTGTACAAGAAGAAGTAGGATTAAAAGGCGGAAAAACATCATCTTTCAAATTAAATCCAGATTTTGCTCTTATTATGGATACCACCATAGCTGGAGATATGCCTGGTATTGAAGAAAAACTTTCAATTTTGAAACTTGGAAAAGGCGTAGCTATAACTATGATAGAATCTTCAGGAAGAGGAACCATAGTTCCTCGGAAGGTGCGCAAGATTATACTTGAAACTGCAGTAGAAAATAAAATACCTCACCAAATAGATATAGTTGAAGGAGGCATGACGGATGGGGCATTAATATATGCAAACAGAGAAGGCATTCTTACAGGCATCTTAAGCATTCCTGTAAGATACATTCATGCACCAACATCAGTTTTCAATATCAGAGATGTAAATTCAGCTATTGATTTAGCAGTTAAAATAATAGAAAAGCAATTGAAAAACTTTGTTTAATTTTTGTGCTCTTACGAAAACTAATTGAAAAGTTGTGTTCTGGTTCGAGTGATAGGTATTTATCATAGGATCGTTTTGCAATGGATTTGTTAAAGATGATAAATTAAAAAATCAATTTCAAAATAAATAATGAATTGCCTGATCATTTTAAAAAAAATCTTTAAGCTAGCTGTATGAATTATTTTTTTAGTTGGTTTGCTGTGTGATGAATGCGTTATATTGTGATATACATGAAAATAAAGATTCCTAAAAGATACAAATCAATAATTTATAAAATATATGTTATGTTAAAAGATAATAAATTTGATGCGTATATTGTGGGTGGTTTTGTAAGGGATTTGTTTATTGGCAGAGACCCTAAAGATTTAGATATAGTTGTTTGTACAAAAAAAACTGATAAAGATAGGCAATTGTCGGGAATAAATTTTGCTAAAAATCTCGCAAAAAGATATAAACTTCGCGAGCCTATTGTATTTGAGAAGTTTGGCACAGCTAGATTGTTAATAGATGGTGAAGTAGTTGAGTTTGTGATGCCCAGAAAAGAAGAATATTGTGATTTAAACTCTAGAAATCCTGTTACACAGCTTGCATCTTTGGAAGAGGATGCTTTGCGTCGCGATTTTACAATAAATGCTTTATTTTTAAGAATTATTGATCTAAAAGTTCTAGATTTTACTTCACGGGGACTTGATGATATTAAAAATAAAATAATACGAGTAACGAATACTTCAAATGCCAAAATAATATTTCACCAAGATCCTTTAAGAATATTGCGTGCTATACGACAAAGCTTGCAATTGGGTTTTGTTATTGAAAATGACACATATAATGCTATGAGGATTTCGTTTCAAAGGATAAGGATTGTTTCTCATGAACGTATAAGAGATGAGCTGAATAAAATTTTATTAGAACAAGCTCCATCAAAAGCATTTGTTGTAATGGATAGGATTAATTTATTAACAGAAATTTTACCAGAAATAGCAAGATTAAAAAAAATAAAATTGCCATTTAACCTTATTGATGATGCCTTTGTTCATACTTTGGAGGTTTTGGATAGAACAAAGAGTATTCTTGTTTTAAGAATGGCGGCTTTGTTGCATAGTGTAGTGGAATATGGGGTGTGTGAAAAAACCGAAAATATTTTGGAAAGATTTAAATATTCAAAAAAATTTATAAGAAAAACTATATCGATTATACAGAATTATGCATGTTTCAAAATGTGTTCTGGTGATTTGACGGATGTTGCAATTCATAGATTTATTAAAAGATGTGGGGAAGAATTTGATTTGATAATGGAATTTTCAAAGGCGTATTATGGTAAAGATAGCAATGATAAAAAATTTGTTAAAATTAAAAATAGAATTGACAAGATAAAATTAAAAAATATGTTGTATTCTGGTGTGCAGTTGTTTTCGGGAAATGATTTAATGAAAATTTTTAATAAATCTACTGGAAAATGGATAAAAGATGTAAAAAATCAAATAGAAGAGATGCAGATTGAAAACCCATATCTTACGAAAGAAGAAGCAATAAAAGCTTTAAAAATTTCGAAAAATTTATTATAAGATTGTGTTGTATAATGTGAATGTTTATTTTATAAACATTTTTGAGGATTGATAAGCTTTTATATATTTTATATTTTTGGTGTTGTAGTTTTGATTTGATAAAATGGATTTCTTAGTGAAATGAATTGAACCTATTTAATTATATGGTTACAGTTGCTGATGAAGACTCACTTTCCCAGACTTCAACTTCATGAATTTTTGCATTTTCAGTTTCTACAAATTTGAGCTGTTCTATAATAAATAATGCTATATTTTCTGATGTAGGATTAATATTGTTAAAAGGATCGATATCATTTAAAAATTTATGATCTAAATAGGCTATAATTTTGTTCATATGTTTTTTTATATTTCCAAAATCTATAAGCATGCCTGTGTTATCCAATTTTGATCCCGAAAAAACTGCTTTTATTTTCCAATTATGTCCGTGCAGATTTTCACATTTACCCTTATATTCTCTTAAACAATGTGCCGAAGCAAATTTTCTTGTAACAGAAATTTTATATTTCATTTTTATTCACTCCAATTCTATTTTTTTTACATCTAATATTTTTTTTGAGAAAAAACGATTACCTATTTTTCGAAATTTTTCAGGATTATCGCTAACATAAAACTTCGAAAATTTTTTACCTTTTCTATTGGCAATTAAAGATTGTTTATTTAGAATGTTTTTTACTTCATGTGCTGTAACTATAGCCGAATCTATCAATACAACACCTTCTCCAGTGTTTTTCTTTAATATTTTTTTTAAGAGAGGATAATGTGTGCACCCTAGAACAATTGTATCAATTTTTTTATTCAAAAGAGGTTGTATATATATTTTGACTATACTGTCTGTAATTTTAGAGTTAACCAAACCTTCTTCCACGAGAGGAACAAACAGTGGGCAAATCTGTTGATATACAGTGGCCTTTAAAAATTTATTTATTTCCTTAGGGTAAGAGTTGCTATTTATAGTACCTTCTGTACCTATAATTCCTATTTTTTTGTTTTTTGATATATGAGCTGCAGCCCTTGCTCCTGGACCTATTACACCTATTATTGGTATTTTTGATGTTTTTTGTAAAGCAGATAGGGCAAATGCAGAAGCCGTATTACATGCTATAACAATTAACTTTACTTTATTCTTTAATAAAAATGATGTTATTTTTTTTGAAAATTTTATTACTGTATTTTTTGATTTGGTACCATACGGCACATGTGCCGTATCACCAAAATAAATAAGATTTTCTAAAGGAAGAATTTTGTTTATAGCACTCATAACAGTAAGTCCGCCAAATCCAGAATCAAAAATTCCTATAGGATGATTATTGTTTAGTATTTTGCTCTTTTGCTTTTTTTGCATAATATTTAACTACTCCTTCATAAATGGAGTTAGCTATTGCAGTACGAAATTTTTTTGATTTGAGTTTTTCTTCTTCATGATAATTACTCAAAAAAGCACTTTCTACAAGTACTGCAGGCATTTGCGTTCCTCTAAGAACATAAAAATTAGCTTGTTTTACACCTCTATTTGGTATTTTAAGCCTGACTGACGTTTCTGCTGCTATAAAACCACTAAGTTCTGATGATTCATTCATATATTCTGTAACAGTCATGGACCAAAACATATTTTCAAGTAAAGCACGTTTTTTACTTGATATATCTTCTAATTCTAAAACAGAATTTTCAAGATTTGCTGTAGCGGCGGCTTCTGAATCTGTAGCGTTTTCTGATAAAAAATAAATTTCAAAACCGTTTGCGTTTCTGTTAGAATTTGCATTGCAGTGTATAGATATAAACAAATCCGAACCATGTTTTTTGGCAACATTTGTTCTTTCGGCGAGGGGAATGAAAGTATCGTCTTTTCTTGTTAAAATTGTTTCGTAATTATCGTCATTATCAAAAAATGATTTAAGTTCATACACTATTTTGAGATTTATGTCTTTTTCTTTCGTTCCGTTTGCTCCTATAGCTCCTGGATCTTGTCCTCCATGTCCTGCATCAAGAACTATGATTTTTTTACGTTTATAAGAATTTTCTTCCCTATCTATATTTTTAGGAACCATGTTTATTACTGTAGTTTCGGTTTTGTCAATTATATTATTAGTATGTTCGAATTTTGTAATAGGGATTCTCGTAAGATCTTTATCTTTTTCGTCATTTTCGCTTATAGACACAATTTCATTTGTTTTTGCCTGCCCATATTCCGTGGTAATAGTATTAGGTTTTTCAGGTTCTGTTGCAATAGCTCTTGTAAAATTAGATAGATTATCGATGTCTTTAGAATGAGTAATGTCAATAGATATTGAATTTTGCTTTGAAAGGATTGATGTTTTAACAAATTGAGGTTTTTGTTCTAGATTAATTTTTATTATAGTGTATTTCCCTTGTGTATCATATTGTAAATCTTTAATAATGCCGTTGTTTACATTGATAAAATTGTATTGAGCTTTACATTTTGATATTTTTAAGGTTATAGTTTTTGAAAGTATTGAAGTAGTGTATGATAATGGTTTATCAAGTTGTATAAGAATTTGAGTGTTTTCTGGTTTTGTAAAGTATTTTATGCTAAAAATATTTTGGCGATGTATTACGTTCAATACTAAATATGATGGTTCCAATTTGGTATCAGCTTCAGCTATTTTTGAAAAATCTTGACAAGTAAAAATTTCTGATGGAATATATACATCGTTTTTTGCTGATAAAGATGGCAATTGCATTCTTTTTAATTTTTTTTCGAATATGACTTCTTTACTGTTTGCTTTAATAGTAACCTTCCCATTATTTAGATGCATTGTTATTTGTGAATTCATATGCTTCCATTCAAGAGAAGCGTTATAAATTTTGGCGATTTCTCTAACAGAAAAATATTTTGTATGGTTTGATATTTTATAAACCTTTACTCCATGAAAAATTTTTCCATCAATAATTACATTTATAGCTTGTGAAGAAACATCTCCTTTCTTTGTCGTGTAAGAATAAGAATATGTTGTAAAAAGCAGTACTAATGATAAAAACAACAAAGTTGTCAATTTTTTCATACAATTATTCATATAAAAAGAGATTTTATACGTTCTGTAATATTTTTATCCGAAAAAACATAATCTCCGCTAACTAATACATCAGCTCCGGAATTAATACAAATAGATGAAGTTTTCGAATTTATTCCTCCATCAATTTCTATAATACAGTTGTATTTGTTTTTATCAATCAATTCCCTTAAAAATTTTATTTTTGGAACCATTTTTTCCATAAACGATTGTCCGCCAAATCCAGGTTCAACAGTCATAATTAAAACTAAATCAATACAAGAGAGCAGGCTTTTTATTTCAGAAACATCTGTATTTGGTTTTATTGATATACCAACTTTGATTTTCGAGGATTTTATATCTTCTATAAGTTTATTCTTATCAGTATTAATTTCAGCATGAAAAGTTATTAAATCCGCACCAGCTTTTTGAAACTCACGCCAATATTTTTCAGGATTTGTTATCATAAGATGTACATCAAAAAATAACTTTGTTATTTTTCTTAGTGATCTTACGACAGCTGGACCTACTGTAATGTTTGGTACAAAATGTCCATCCATTACATCAATGTGAATCCACTGAGCAGGTGTTTTCTCTATCATATTTATATCACGTTTTAATGTTGCGAAATTTGCAGATAAAATTGATGGAGCGATAATAATTTTTTTCATTTTTATTCCAATTTAAACTGTATTTGTAGCAATATACAAATCTATATTTTTCGCACTTGTTATATCTGTATCATACTTGGGAAACTGTTTTATAATAATGTTTTTTGAGCTTAGAGCAAGATTATTAGCAGATATCTCTTCATTTATAATATTTAAATTGATTCCATAGTGTAATGCCCACATTTTTGCTTCTTTAAGCGTTTTATTCATAAAATCTGGCATAAGAATTATGTTTTCTGGAGGAAATCCATCAGAAACAACGATATTTACAAGAGAAGTTTTATCTGTTTTAGAACCTGCTACAATATCTTGGGAGATAATTATATCTTTTTCTGTTACCAGTGAAAATTTCCTTGAAACTTCACCTATGATCAAAGATGAATATCTTAAAGTTATATCTGCAGAACGAACAGTTTGTCCTACAATATTTGGAACACATATTATTTCTCTACCCTGACTTATCGTTACTCTGATAATTCTTCCTTCTCTAACTTTCATTCCTACTGCTGGTTTTTGTCTTAAGACTATTCCTGCTTTAAAATTTTGACTCTTCTCTTCAGCTTCCTTTTGAAGTCCAAAACCGTCCCTTGAAAGTTTATCCAATGCATCATAAATATTTTTACCTACAATACTTGGAACAACAACTTCCTTTTTGTTGTGAACTAAAGATTTCATAACCATGTTGAATGCAAAATAAATCGCATTGCCTACAATTAGTGTCGCAACAAATAGTCTAAATTTCTTGTTTAATAAAAGCACTCTTTCCCTTTAAAAAATACACATTATTAAATGCATTTTTTTCTTAGAATGTCATTAGCGACAACGTTAGTGAATAAAGCTTCAAGTTATAATAAAATTATTTTTTTGTCCATGACATCTTGGAACGTAACCTCGCTCCAATTTTTTCTATAAGTCTTTCGCTTATTTCTTTTCTTTTTTTGTTAAAGAAATGTCTGCCAGTATTATTTTCTTCAAGCCAATTAATTGCAAATTTCCCAGATTGAATATCTGTTAGAATATTTTTCATTTCCGCTTTTATTGTATCATTTATTACTCTCTTTCCAGTTACATATTCACCATATTCTGCTGTATCGGAAATTGAATAGTTCATTTTACTAAATCCGCCTTCAAAAATTAAATCAATGATTAGTTTTATTTCATGACAACATTCAAAATATGCGATTTCGGGTTGATATCCTGCTGCTACGAGAGTTTCAAATCCTGCGTTAATAAGTTCAACTACACCGCCACAAAGAACGGCCTGCTCGCCGAATAAATCTGTTTCGGTTTCTTCTTTAAAAGTTGTTTCAAGAACTCCACCTCTTGTACCTCCTATACCCTTTGCATAAGCAAGGGCCAAGCATTTCGCTTTACCGCTTGCGTTTTGTTCTACAGCTATTAAACACGGAACGCCTTTTCCTTCTTCGTATTGTCTTCTTACTAAATGACCAGGGCCTTTAGGTGCAATCATAACTACATCCAGGTCTTTTGTAGGCAAAATTTGTTTAAAACGTACATTAAAACCGTGAGAAAAACTTAAAACTATATCTTTTTTAATGTTAGGTTTTATATCTTCTTCCCACGCCTTTCTTTGTAGTTCGTCAGGTAAAAGAATATGTATCCATTCTGCTTGTTTAACAGCTTCAGCAATACTTACCGGCTTCCATCCGTCTTCGATGGCTTTTTCATAATTATATCCACCTGGTCTTTGCGCGACAACAACGTTTAGACCTGAATCTCTAAGATTTAAAGCATGCGCATGTCCTTGACTTCCATAACCTAAAATAGCAATAGTTTTCCCCTTTAAAAAATTTAAATCTGCATCATTTTCATAATACATTTTCGCTTCTGTCATTTTTGTCTCTCCTTTTCTATCTTTACCTTATTGATTTTGTTAATATGATCACATCCTAAAACAATAGCACCTGTTCTACATGTTTCTTTTACGCCGTATGGTATAAGTAATTTCGTGAAGGCATTAATTTTTTCATTATCACCAGTTATTTCTGCGATTATTGAATCACGTAATATATCTATAATTCTTGCCCTAAAAGCACCTACCAATCGTATAATTTCATCACGAGTGGACTTGGTTGAATTTATTTTTATAAGAGCTAGTCTTCTTTCGATATATTCACCGTTGTTGAAATTGTGAACTTTTATGACATCAACAAGCTTATTTAATTGCTTTGTAATCTGCTCGATGATAGAATCATTGCCTTTAACAACAATGGTCATTTTTGAGATTACAGGGTCCTCGGTCTCACTCACTGAAAGCGAATCTATATTAAATCCACGGGCCGCAAAAAGTGTTGATATTCTTGCTAAAACACCAAATTTATTTTCTACTAAAACTGAAACCATATGACGCATACTGCCATTTCACCTCCAATCAATGAAATTATAAAAAGTTTTATTCTTGTATTGAAATTCACTCACCTGATGTTAATAGCTTTAGAATTATTTCGCAACAGCTTTTGCATTTTAAAAAGATTTACCCGTTCATTCTCATCATTATGTCATCAAGGGAAGCCCCTGCAGGTACCATTGGAAAAACATTTTCTTCTATTTCGACCCATATATCAAGAACGACCGAATTGTTTGTTTCTAGCATTTTTTTTAAAGCAGATACAACATCTCTTTTATTTATTACGCGTATCCCCAAAACACCATAGCTCTCTGCCCATTTTACAAAATCAGGAATATAAACTGGACATGTATTTCTGTTTGGTGTGTTGCAACGCCTTGGACATTTATTACGTTTTGAAAGGCAACTATGTGAATATCTTTTACCATAAAACATTTCTTGCCATTGTCGTACATTGCCGAGATATTGATTATTTAGTATAACAACTTTGACATTAATATTGTTTAAAACTGCTACGGCCATTTCCTGCATATTCATTTGAAAAGAACCATCTCCGGCTATGACTATAACTTCTTTTTCAGGGTTGCCAAATTTTGCTCCAAGACCTGCAGGGTATCCAAACCCCATAGTTCCAAGACCACCAGAACTTAAAAAAAATCTAGGGTGTTTTGCTTTGTAGTATTGTGCTGACCACATTTGGTGTTGACCAACTTCTGTCGCAACAATTGCTTCGCCATTTGTAAGTTCTGAAATCTTCTCAATAACATATTGTGGATGCAATTTATCATCATCCTTATTATATGATAGCGGATGTTCTTTTTTCCATGTGTTAATAATTTTAAGCCAATCTTTATGTTCTTGTTTCTCTATCAAAATTTCCATTTTTTTTAGAACTATTTTTGCATCACCTACAACAGGAATATCTGCATCAATAATTTTTGATATAGCAGTAGGATCTATATCAACATGAACTATTTTTGCACTTTTTGCAAAATCACAAACCTTACCTGTACATCTGTCATCAAACCTTGCACCAATGGCAATAATGACATCAGCAGCTTGCATTGCTTTATTTGCACAAAAAGCTCCATGCATTCCGAGCATTCCCAAACTTAAATGAGTATCATGCGGATAGGCACCAATAGCAAGTAATGTATTTGTAACGGGAATATTGGCTTTTTTTGATATTTTAAGAACTTCTTTTTTTGCATTGGAAATTACAACACCTGTGCCTATATAAATAACGGGTCTTTCGCTTTTATTTATAACATTGGCTGCTTTTTTTATCTGTCCTATATGACCGTCACAATTGGGCTTATATGAACGTATTTCGATCTTTTCAGGGTAAATTCTGAACTCGCAGAAATTACGCTGAACATCCACTGGGATATCAAGTAAAACAGGTCCAGGCCTGCCAGTAGTTGCAATATAAAACGCTTCTTTTATTGTTTTTGTTAAATCTTTTACATCTTTGATCAGAAAATTATGTTTTGTTACAGGTCTTGTGATACCCGTTGTGTCTGCTTCTTGAAAAGCGTCTTGACCGATTACGTTTGTTGCAACCTGTGCAGTAATTGCAATCATAGGGACAGAGTCCATATATGCAGTACCCAATCCGGTTACTATATTTGTTGCTCCGGGGCCAGAGGTGACTATACATATTCCTGGTTTGCCAGTAGAGCGTGCATAACCATCAGCCATATGTGCTGCCGCTTGTTCATGCCTTGCTAGAACAAAATTTAATGACGACCTATGAATTGCGTCAAATATTGGTAACGCCTGTCCGCCTGGAAGCCCAAAAACTATCTCAACATTTTCCTTTAACAAGCTTTCCACTAAAATCTGAGCACCAGTTTTATTTTCCATAATCCCTTCTCATTTTCAAAAATAGTTGTGCGAAATATAGAAATTATAAATTATTTTAGTACAGCCCCTGTATCCGCAGATTGTACTAACTTAGTGTAACGTGCCATGTAACCTGTTTTAATTTTAGGTTCTGGTTTAACTACATTGATAATCCTTGTCTTTATTTCTTCATTTGTTAATTCAACATTTAACGTTCTTTTTGGTATATTTATGTGTATTATATCACCTTCGTTAATTGCAGCTATTGTTCCACCACCAGCAGCTTCGGGTGAAATATGCCCAATACATGGCCCTCGCGTTCCTCCCGAAAATCGTCCATCGGTAATAAGAGCAACAGAATCACTTAATCCCATACCATGCAAAGCACTTGTAGGGCTTAACATTTCTCTCATGCCAGACCCTGAAGGGCCTTCGTATCTTATAACAACAACATCTCCTGAAACAATTTTACTATCAAGAATTGCTATCATGGCTTCATCTTCAGAATTAAATACGCGTGCCTTACCAGAAAAAATTTTCATTTTTTCACTTACTGCGGCTTGCTTAACAACAGAGCCATTAGGAGCAATATTTCCTTTTAAAATTGCGATTCCTCCTTCTAATTTATAAGGGTTGTTTACTCTTATAACGTCTTCATCCAAAATCTTAGCTGATTTTGCAATATCAATTATGTCTATTCCTGTTACTGTTTTTGAATAAACTATTTTTCTTTGAATGCCAAACAATACGGCAGGTATACCACCCGCATTGTCTAAATCTTCCATGTAATGATTACCAGCGGGTTCTAAGCATGCGATTTGTTGTGTTGTCTTAGATATTTCATCAAATAATTCCAATGGCAATTTTATTTCTGCTTCATTAGCTATAGCAGGAAGATGTAAAACTGTATTTGTAGAACCACCTAGAGCCATATCTACCGTAATTGCATTTTTGAAAGCATTTAGTGTTAAAATATCACGGGGTTTTATATTTGCTTTTGTAAGTTCAACTATTCTTATTCCAGATTCATAAGCAATTCTTTTCTTCTTTGCACTTACGGCAAGGGCAGTGGCACATCCCTCTAAAGACATCCCCATTGTTTCCGTTAAACATGCCATAGTGTTAGCGGTGTATAACCCCTGGCAAGAACCAGCACCTGGGCATGCCACCATCTCCAATTCTGATAATTGCTTTTCTGTAATTTTACCAGCTTGAAATTGTCCAACTGCTTCAAAAGTATCTCTCACCATGGAACGTCTTTTTTTACTATATATTCCTGTCATCATAGCACCCGCAGTAACAACAATGCTTGGAATATTAACCCTTGCTGCAGCCATAAGCATTCCAGGTGTTATTTTATCACAATTTGAAAGAAGAACAAGTCCGTCCAGCATATGAGCATTTGCAACAATTTCTATCAAATCGGCAATTATTTCTCTTGAAGCAAGTGAATAATGCATACCGCTGTGTCCCATAGCTATGCCATCACATACCGCAGGAGCTCCAAAAATAAAAGGGACACCTCCGCCGGCAGCAATGCCTCTTTCTATATATCTTTCCAAATCACGCATTGTAATGTGTCCAGGAACCAAATCAGTGAAAGAAGAGGCAATTCCTATAAAAGGCTTATTTAAATCTTTGGGACTTATTCCTGTAGAGTATAACAAAGACCTGTTTGGTGCTCTTGATGTTCCTTTTTTTATTTTATCACTCCTCATAAAAATCTCCCTATTTTTATCTTTATTGTATCAATACTAGTTGCCTAAGCTTATAAATTAATATTGTTCTATTTGTTATTTTTTTGCTTACAATTAAACACTGTGCATTATACCAAAGTTTTATTTAATCTTCACAAATTGATATTGAATATTTATTAGTATTGAATAGTAACTGCTTCTTAAGTATGAGGTGTTTGATTTTTTCTTAAAACATAAAGTATAATACGGTATGTTTGATTCCGACGTAGCTCAATGGTAGAGCAATCGGCTGTTAACCGATCGGTTGCTGGTTCGAGTCCAGCCGTCGGAGTTTTAAATTCAAGAGTTTTAATCTGATGGAAAAACAGATTTTAATTGTTATAGTTTGTGTTAAAGTTGTGTTGTGATAAAATCGGAGATAAAAATGCATATGAAATTTTCAAAAGAAGCTTTAACTTTTGATGATGTTTTACTGATTCCGAGACATTCAAAGGTGCTTCCTAGTATTGCAAAATTAGAGACAAATCTTACCAGAAAAATTAAGTTAAAGATTCCCTTGATGAGTGCTGGTATGGATACGGTAACAGAGTCAAAGATGGCAATAGCCATTGCGAGGGAAGGAGGCATAGGGATAATACACAAAAACATGTCTATTGAATCTCAAGTCTCAGAAGTTGATTGTGTTAAAAGAAGTGATCATGCTGTTATTTATGATCCCTTTTTTTTAAAGAAAAGCAATACCCTTGAAGAAGCTAAAACTCTTGCTGCAAAATACAGAATTTCTGGACTTCCTGTTGTGGAAGATAGTGGAAAACTTATAGGTATTATTACAAATCGAGATATGCGTTTTGAAACAGATGGCAACAAAAAAATTTCAGAAATAATGACAACTAATAATCTTGTTACTGCGAAAATAGGGACTTCTGTTCATGAAGCAAAGATGATATTGCAAAGTAAGAAGATAGAAAAACTTCCTTTAGTTGATAAAAATTTTATCTTAAAGGGTCTTATTACAATTAAGGATATAGAAAAAGCTATTCGTTATCCGAATTCTGCAAAAGATGAAAAAGGCAGACTTCTTGCAGGTGCAGCCATAGGTATTACTAAGGACATGCTTAAAAGAGCAAAAGCTTTGCTTGATGCAAATATTGATGTTTTGGTTATAGATACAGCTCATGGGCACAGCCAAGGAGTTCTTGATGCAATAAAAAGAATAAAGAAATCTTTTCCTCAAGCACAAATAGTTGCTGGAAATATTGCTACAGCAAGGGCTGCTGAAGATTTGATTAAGGCAGGAGCGGATGCAATTAAAGTTGGTATGGGACCGGGAGCCATATGTACAACAAGAGTCGTGGCCGGGATAGGTGTTCCGCAGATAACAGCGATTTATGATTGTGCTAGAGTTGCTACAAAATATGGTATTCCAGTTATAGGAGATGGTGGAATTAAATACTCAGGGGATATTCCTAAGGCTATAGCAGCAGGGGCCAGCGTATGTATGATGGGTTCTTTATTTGCTGGCACAAGAGAAAGTCCAGGGGAAGACATAATTTTTAATGGGCGTGCATTTAAAACTTATAGAGGCATGGGTTCCTCTTCAGCTATGACTGCAGGTAGCAGTGATAGATATTTTCAAGATGATACAAAAAAATTAGTAGCTGAAGGTGTTGAAGGCCGTGTTCCCTACAGAGGTGCTGTTGGTGATGTTGTTTATCAGCTGATTGGTGGTTTGAGAGCTGCTATGGGCTATTGTGGTGTTAAGACTATACGTGAACTTAAGGAAAAAGGGCAGTTTATTAAAGTAACTTCAGCTGGTTTAGCGGAAAGTCATCCGCATGATATCTTTATAACAAAAGAGGAAAGTAATTACTCTGGAGGGAAACGTCGGTAAATAAATTGTGTAATATTTAGAAAAATTCAATAATTTTAAACTTGATGTTGATGTATTTATTTTAGGTCTAAAAAAAGATATTTAAAGTAAAAAATTGTAATCGAAATATTGTTTATATAATGTTGTTTTTTGGTATTTGTATTTTATATGTAATATTTTTCGTTGCTTTGTTGGTGTTTCAAAATCGCTCAATGTGCTATAAATATGATATTAAATGATTAGCCTTTGCAGTATTTTGTAGTGCTTGTGACTTTTTTGTAGTTTAAATGACAACTGTCAAGGATTAGTAAGGTTAGTGTAGAAATTTTAATTTTAGAATCTTCGTCTTTTTGGCAAGGGATATCTTGTGTTATCAAATCAACCGTTGATCATTAGTAGAAATAAGCTTATATCAGTGAACGGTTTTTAGTTTCAGTTGAATGATTGCGAGAAGTTGTTTTTTGTTCTGTAATATCTGTAATCTATAGAGTTCTGTGCTAGAATAGTTATTTGCTTGTAAAATTTGATAAAATGTCGAGTCATGCTATTAAAATTTCTGGTGCCAACAGTAAAGATATCGTATACAAAATTGCTTATAAGATTGGGGTATTTGCACGCAAAAACAAAACTTACTTACAAAATTGCGTGTTTAATAAAAGAAAATTTGAATTTAGCACAGAAGTTAATTGTTCCTAAAGTTACAGTAGTTTTTGAAAATGTGATGATGAATCAGGAATTTGTTTCTTTTAAAGATGGATATGAAATTGTAAGTAGTAACGTTGCAAATCTTTTAAAAAATAGCTTTAAGGCTTATGGTGTAGGTATAACTATAGGTGGTGCGTTAGAGAAAAGAAGAGATGAATTTTTTAAAAAAAAGGCAACATTTAATGCATTGATAATGGATGCTGCAGGTTCTGTAGCTGCAGAAGAAACAATGATGCTTGTAAATATGCAAATAAAATTTTATGAAGAAAAGCTTGGCAATGCCTTAACGAAAAGATATTCGCCTGGATATGGTGATTGGATCCTTGATGACAATAGAAACTTTTTAAACTGGATTGATGCAGAAAGTATAGGTATTGACTTAAACGAATCTTGTCATATGAAGCCAGAAAAGTCAATTTCGGCTTTGATAGGAGTTATAAAAAATATTAAGGATATAAAATGAATAAATTAGATTTTTTAAAGATATTAAAGAATCGTGTTTTAATAATGGATGGAGCCACTGGTACTGAATTGCAAAAGAAAAAATATCTTAATGATGTTGTGATACCTGAAGAACTGAATATTAAATTTCCGGAAAGAATATCAGAAGTTTATTCTTCCTATATAAATGCAGGGTCCGATTTAGTTCTCGCAAATACTTTTGGTGCAAATTCTATAAGGTTGGAACAACATGGATTGTTAGCTCAAGCTGATAATATAATAAAATTTGGAATTGACTTAGTAAGACAAATTTCTTCGGAAATAATTGTAGCTGGAGATATCTCTTCAATAGGCGAATACGCTGAACCATTAGGAGTTTTGTCTTTTGACGAAATTTACGATGCTTTTGCGTTTCAAGCATCTTTATTACAAAGGTATAATGCAGATGTCATAGTTATTGAAACAATGACCGAGATAAAAGAAATAAAAGCTGCAATTCTTGCTGCAAAGGAAAATTTTAAAGGAGCTATAATTGCTCAAATGACATTTTCAAAAGATGGTATTACTGCCACAGGTACAAATTTGCAAAGTTTTATTGCAATGGCAGAAGGTTTAGGTGTTGATGCATTGGGATTAAATTGTTCTATAGGTTCTCAGGATTTAGCAGATCTTGCAAAAGTTTTGTGTGCCAATACGAATTTGCCTATATCTTTTAAGCCAAATGCTGGCATGCCTATATTAATTAATCGTGAAACTTATTTTCCTGAAACAAAAGAAGACTTTCTCGAATCAAGTTTAAGAGCATATTCTTACGGTGTTAATATGTTTGGGGGATGTTGCGGTACTGATTCTGAGTTCATAAAGGTTTTAGCTACTGAATTAAAAAATAAGCCTCCAAAGATTCGCGAAATAACGAATAAGTATTTTCTTTCAACGAGGGCAAAAGCTATTGATATAAATGAAATTAATAAACCAATTATAATAGCTGAAAGAATAAATCCCACAAACAGAAAAAAAATGCAGGAAGAGTTAATCAAAGGAAGTTTTACAATGGTAAAAGATGAAGCCCGTTTACAGGTTCAATCTGGAGCGAATCTTTTGGATATAAATATGGGTGTTCCTGGTGCGGATGAAATAAAATTACTTATAGATTCTATAAATCGTATACAGGAAATAGTTTCAGTCCCTTTGTGTATAGATTCAAGTAACGTTGATGCCTTGAAACAGGCAGTTAAGAACTGTGCCGGAATACCTATTATAAATTCTGTAAATGGTGAACACTCAAA
Source organism: Endomicrobium sp. (assembly GCA_031290575.1). Lineage (GTDB taxonomy): Bacteria > Elusimicrobiota > Endomicrobiia > Endomicrobiales > Endomicrobiaceae > Endomicrobiellum. The sequence continues at coordinate 116,960 of JAITNH010000006.1, forward strand.
ACTTAATGAGATTTTGCCTATTGCAAGACGTTATGGAGCATCACTTATTGCCCTGACAACAGATGATAATGGAATCCCTAAAACGGCGGAAGAAAGATTGAAAATAGCAGAGAAGATTTTATATTATGCTGACCATTATGGTTTAAGAAGAAAAAATATTATTTTTGATTATCTTGTTTTGTCAGTTAGTTCTTCACCTGAGCAAATAGTAGAAACATTACAAGCAATGCGAAAATCAAAAAAAATATACCCTGAATGTAAACTTGTTTTAGGGGTTTCGAATGTTTCTTTTGGTTTGCCTTCAAGGCAGACAATAAATTCAACTTTCTTAAAAATGGCTGTAAATGTAGGTCTAGATTTTGCAATTGTTAATCCTCATGAAGACTGGACAATAGATAACTCTCTTGCGAAAAATTTACTTGAAAATAAAGACAAGGGTGCTATCAAATATATGCAGGTTTTTGCTTCTTTTAAAAAGCAGATGACATATCTTGAAGCTGAAAAACTCTCTTTAGATCAACAGCTTTACTTTGCAGTTTTAAACGGAGATCAAGAATCAATAGCTAATATTGTGGAGCATATTATTAGTTGTGATATTGCCCCTTTTCAGACTGTAAATGATAATGTTTTAAAAGCATTAGATGTTGTAGGAAAAAAATTTTCTTCCAAAGAGTATTTTTTACCACAAATAATTATGTCTGCACAAGCAGCACAGACAGCTTTTGCTATAATTAAAAGCAGTATTAAAAAAGAAGCACCGTTTTCTTCCATGGGGAAAATAATAATGGCTACCGTTAAGGGTGATATGCATGATATTGGTAAAAATATAGTTGGAGCTGTGCTTGAAAGCTATGGTTTTGATGTTGTAGATATGGGGACTAACGTTGATTCTCAGTCAATAATAGATAAAGCGCAGGAGGTTAATCCAATTGTAATAGGACTTTCAGCACTTATGACTACTACAATGTCTGAAATGGAGACTGTTGTCAAATTAAGAAATGCGACTCATATTCCAACAAAAATAATTATAGGCGGTGCATCTGTAACTGAAAGATTTGCAAAAGAAATTGGTGCTGATGCTTATGCTAAAGATGCTGTGAAAACAGCGGAATATGTAAAATCTTTATCACCATCAGTATTTTCTAAGAATTGATAAGTTTTTGAAATATAAGGAGTAATTACGTGATAAAAAATACATTGTATCAAAGGAAAAATTGCATTTTTTGATTTGAATTTTCATAAAATTCTGAATCTGATTTGTATATACTATTTACATGAAACGATAAATCAGATGGTTTGTGAGGAGTGTTTTTTAGTTAAAATTATTATAGTTGCACATGGAGCACAATTTGAATTTTAAAAAAGTTGTCAACATAGTTTTTATTTTAATACATGTACAGAAACCCACAGAATCTGGTTTGTGATTCTAAAAAGTTCCAAATTTGCAAATATGACCTTCTATGTTTGTAAGTTGGGGGTCATGAGAAGGCAATTTAATTTTTAAGTAGCGGCAAATTTTAGCATTTTAAAAATTGGGATATAAGCTTTTTGTTTTATGTCATCCGAAACAGAAACAATGTTTTTCATATTCGCAAGTGTATCTATAACGTTAGCTAATTTAATCTTCTTCATGTTGGGACATTCAGCAAGCATTGTTGCAGAATAAAACTTTTTATCTGGGTTGTCTTTTCTAAGTTTGTATAAAATTCCTATTTCTGTACCGATAATAAATTCTTTAACGAGGCTTTTATTAACATATTTACACATGGTAGCGGTTGACATAACATGTGTGGCTAAAGAGATAACTTCTGGACGACACTCAGGATGTACAAGAATTTCAGCATTGCAATGTTCTTCTTTTGCTTTTAATATATACTCTGGAAGAATAAAGTTATTGTGTGTAGGACAAAAACCGTTCCATATGTTCATACTTATACCTGAGATTTTTTGAATATAACTTCCAAGGTTTCTATCAGGAATAAAAATTATATCTATATCTTTTGCATTTTTGTTTCGAACAATGCTTTTTACAACATTTATTGCATTGGAAGATGTGCAGCATATATCGCTTTCAGCTTTTACTGCGGCAGAAGTGTTTACATAAGCTACAACTACAGGGTTTCTGTGTTGCAACTTAATTTTTTTCAATTTTTCTGCAGTTATCATATCTGCCATAGGACAGCCGGCATTTATATTTGGGATTAAAACCTTTTTGTTTGGGCTAAGAATAGATGCAGTTTCTGCCATAAAATGTACTCCACAAAAAACAATAACATCTGCATTAGTTTTGGTAGCCTGTCTGCTCAATTCCAAAGAATCTCCTACAAAATCAGCTATTTCATGAATTTCAGGCAATTGGTATATATGTGCCAGAATCACAGCATTTTTTTCTTTTTTTAATTTATTTAATTTTTTTATAATATTGTTCATTTCAAACCCTATTTTATTAGTCTATTATTTTACTTCTTCAAGTTTTTTCATTTTCTTGATAGAAATATAACTCAATGTTGTTATTTTGTCAAACATTTTTGCTTTAAAAGTTCCAGGACCTTCAGAAACTTTTTCTGCATTTTCTGCAGCAATTTCAAAACATACAAGACCTGCAACAGATGCAAAAAGATAGTCTTTTTCAACACCACAAAATGCTCCTATAACAGAACTTGCCATACAACCAGTTCCTACAATTTGACCCATCATAGGAGAGCCGTTTTTGATAATAACAGTGCTTGTTCCATTTGTGCAAATGTCTTCTTTCCCTGTTACTACAACAACGCATCTGTTTTTGCAAGCAAAACTTTTCGCAATTTGTATCATGTTACCTGAAACAGTTCCGCTGTCAACTCCTCTTGTGCTAGATTTTACTCCAGCTGAGCTTGCGATTTCAGAAGCATTGCCTTTTATCACCGCAAGTTTGTACTTTAGAAGTTCTTTTATTTTATCGTTTCTATATTTCGTTGCTCCTACTCCTACAGCATCAATAACAATAGGAATATTTTTTTTGTTTGCTACACTCATTGCTTTTTTCATAGCTTCAATGCTGTCATTATTTAGTGTGCCTATGTTTATTACAAGAGAGTTTGATATAGATACCATATCTTCAGCTTCTTCTGGTGTATCTGTCATTACAGGCGAAGCCCCAAAAACTTTAACAATACTGGCACAATCGGAGATTGTAACGCAGTTTGTGATGTGATGCACTAGAGGCGAACTTTTTTTTACTTTTTGCAAAATTTTGTAAATTTTATCCATACCATATTCCTTAATTTTTAATTCTTAAAAAGTATTGTTTGTTTTTTATCGAAACTTAACTTTTATATCAATAACTTGTTCTGCTATAAGTTTACTTATAAAATATAAAATAAATTTTATCATCAAATTTTTGTACATGCACTTTTGAAAATTTTACAATATTATTAAAATATTTGTGTATGTTAGTTCAGATACAAGCCCATATTTTTGAGATATTAGTATATAACATACCTTATAATATGTAGATCATACTTTATTTTTTTTGTTTTGTAAAAACAAAAAAACTGTATTATTCCAAATATTTTTTATTAAAAACTTTTAAACAATTGTATTTTGATATAGATTGCAATCAATATTTAATGTTTGATATTTTTTTTAATATACTCTCTTGTGTCTCGAATATAGAATAATTTATAACTTCTTTAATTTGGTTTTCATTAAGTAACCATTTTATGTTTTTTGTGGAATTCAAGATTAATTTTTTAATTGTAGGTATATGTATAAAATTTATTGTTTTAATATATAGCATATCGATTTGTATATCCGATGTTATGCTGTAAAAGTATTATTAAGGAGATGCAGAATAATAAAGTTATATATATTTATTGGAATATTTGAAATCATGAAGCTTAAAGATTACAAAAAATTTATGGCGAGGTAATGCCATTTATGTAACTTATGCAATTGGTTAGCAAAAATTATTAATAAAGAAATGCTAAAAGTATTGAGTATGTATCAAGCTTTAATAAAAGTACGATGAAATAAAAAAAGAAAGACATGGTATCATATTAAGCACAAAGTAATCCAAGAGTGTGACTCTGTTTGATATTTGAAAAATGTGACCCAAGAGAAATAAGATGTGCGGATTGTTTTAAAGAATAGTTTAAGATAGTGTGTTGTTTTGGTCAAATGATGAGATTGTTTATAAATTATAGAATCCTTGTTAAACAAAACATGTTTTTTGATTCAAGATAAAAAATATGAAAAAAACAATATGATGCGGTGTTACTTATATATGTAATGTATAGATTATTTATATGGTCAAATTGAGCATAGCGTATAAATAAAGTACAAGAATATTCCAACTGATGTCCGCTTAAAATGTTGATAGATGAATAATCAAGAAATGAAATGCTGTTTACTAAAGTTGAACACTAGAACGTTGCTAGTAATGATGAAGTTTATAAATAGTTTAAACTCCCAAAGTAGTTCATTCATCCGCACATCCATACAAAACAACACATCGCAGAATACAGAGAAAAGTGATATCGTAGAAGTTTGTGATACTCACATTATTTTTTAGGTTTCTCTCTGGTGTTAATACATGATATTCTTTGAAATTGATATATGGAGCATAATTAATGAATGTGAAACGTGGGCGTGGGAGGGGATACATGACACTATATTTTATTTTTGCAGTTCGATGGTATTTATTTGTGTAGAACCTGTTACATTATATATCTTTAATATTTCTTTTCACATCATTCATCTCATATATTTATATTCTATATAGAATGAATTACTTAAATATGTTTTAAGAAATTTACAGTCAACTAGGATTGATAGTAAAAGTAAAAATATATAGATCAAGGTAATTGTATGAACTTAATAAAATTAAATAAACTTGAAAATGATATTGTAATTAACAAAAAGTTTATGAATAGTTGAAATTCATGAGGTTTGAAAAATAGACTTGTGATAATAATTATTTATCCTAGACAAAAGGAGTGTTATAAAATGAAGAAAGTTTTACAGCAAGTACTAAAATATTAGAAAAATTAAGAGACTAAAATAGAAACTTGTAAAAAATACAGAATACTAAGTAGTACTATCTTTTTACAATTGATTTGATATTAATTATGTAGATTGTTGTTGCCTTAAAAACAGACAAAGTAATATTAAAAGCATTCTTGATAGATTAAGTATTGGCAAAATGTGCGAAAATGTTGTTTAATATTTATAAATTTATGCACTTAAAATGATTTTGAATATGGAGGAGTAGCATTTAATCTTAGTAAAACTGTGTATTAATTGTAAGGCATAAATCAAGAATGTAATCATTGTGAATGAGGTTTATATAGCTATTTATAAGAATAGCAAATTGTGTAAAAACGCAAAATTGTTAAAAGGACTTTTAGTATTGTATATTGTGTATAAAAAACATATCCATACTTAATAGATAAATAAGATTCAGTAGTGCGTATAATAATGTCCTGATGTACATCTAAAATTACTCTAAGAAGCATTTTAAGTGTTGGTAAAAATTAATACAATCAGCTAGGCTTTTATATTAGATAAAAACAATGTTTAAATATAAAGCTTCTTAGTGGAAGAAAATTTGTATAGTATGAAATTATAAAGATTTAAGCGATGGATCCATTAAATTATGTATTTGCTTTTTCTTTTCTTAGAAACTTTTGATCTTATAGTACTTGACAGCAGATATTATCATCTTCTATCATATTGTTGTATGTTGTAAAGTCAAGTAGCACAGGTTGCTATATGAAATAATAATTGAATGTCAATCTCGGTATGTAATTTATTACAAGTATAGAGGGGGGGGCGGATGGCCTGGTTGGTGAGAATGAGTAAGAAATTCTGGCGAGTGCAAGTACCATTAAAATGTAGCATAAGTTCAAATATTACCTGAAAAAGGAGACAATATTAATGAATGGCATAAATGACATAAAAGATTACATAGCATCAGGATATACTGAATTTACAACTGAGAAGCAAATAGAAGAATATATGGCTGATTTTGGCGAAGAGATTGATGATTTAAAGGAGTATGCTTATGAGAAATTTTGTATTGAAGATTATAAGGTTTACAATAACAGTGTTGATGGTAAAAATTTAACACTTGAGGGTTGCAAGGAAAAAATATTAAATAGCCAAGAACTGATTAAGAAATATGTAGAAAAAGAGGAAGCAGGATTAAAGAAAAAGTATTGAAAGGTGAATAAACATTTAGGATATGGATAAAAAGTTTGAAAGGATGGATGTTGTACAAACAGAGCAGAGTGTCATAAAGTAATTTTTGATGATTAATAAATCAGGTATTTGTTGTAGGGAAAATAAAATATTTAGACTGACTGTGGTGTGAAGTATGTGTTTGTGCAATTTGTGTAAAAGCTACTTGATTAAAATTAAGTAAGGCATATGATGAAAGAAGAGTGTGATAGCACAGTTGTGCTTGTGAAGACCAAGTCTATGTAGTCGTTAATAGTTTGTGTGTATTGATGAACTAAATTATAATTCTAGAGCTTCTCTAGAAAGGTTGTTATTATCAACATGTGAATCATTAAGAAAAAAAATCTTTACAGTGGTGACGAATTGTGTTTGTATATCTTCATTTATGTTGCTTGTGTGATGTTTAGTAGCAAAAAAGAAAAGTGGTAAATCTTCTCAGGCAGGAGTCTTGATATATAAAAAATGAAAAATAGGGTGTAGTTTTTTACCTTATAAAGAAAGAGTCTATATGAAATTGTTAATTATAGCAGTATTGCTCATGGCTTTAATAGGGTGTTGTGAATGTTATCGTCAAGGTGAGTTTATTAGTGGCACTGATATAGCAGGGCAATCTGTAAATCACAAACCAAAAACAGTAGATCTTCCAGGTAAAACAATGCATTTGTTTGGTAAAGTATAGATTGTTTTGTAGAAGAATTCATAGAAACCAACTTAACTGTTGGTATGTGAGTTTTTGCTTCATTCTTAAAATGATAATTATAAAATTATATCTTCCTCCCCATGATTAGTCAATTGCTTATGTTTTTATACCATAACACTTATATTGCTTGTTAATATGATATTAAAAGAATTATAATAAGATAGCATTTGTGCAGAATGCTGTGTGGTTATAAGTACAAGATTAGTAATTATTAATAAGTTTAAAATGAAAAATTTGATTATAAAAAAAATATTGCGTGTATTGTATAAATATAGAATTAAATTTAGTGTTTTAGCATTTGTAAGATCGTCAATAAATTTTATCTTATTGTTGCTCATATTTATTTTCGTTTTGGTTTTAAATAAGGAGATTGCAGATAGTGGTACTTTTGTTGATGATCAAGATCAATATGATGTCTGTATTGTAGCGATCCAATTTGTTAATTCAACAAATACCAATCTGCTAAGTTATGTTTCTTTTTTGACGGGATCTTTTAATGCAACATCGAAATATGAAATGAATCTTTACTCTACTCTAAATGCTTCTTCGTTGTTTAGTGATGAGCAAATTAAACATATCGACACTAGGTTATTAGGTTTTTTAGATTTCAAAAATAATTTTTATGATGAATCTTCGTGCAGAATGCTGTGTGGTTATAAGTACAAGATTAGTAATAAAGATGTCAAAAATGATATTATATTTTTTCAAAAAAACAAATTTGCAGATTTTTCAAGAGTTAGTTCAAAATGCCTTTGTCTTGAGTCTAAATTATCGTATAATATGAAAAAGTATTTTGAGTCGTATAAGAATTGTGATATGATATCAAAAGTACCATGTGTATTTTCTAATTATTTTGATAGATTTTTAGGCTTCTCTGTGAAAAAGTTTGAAGAAAGAAAAACAAATGAAGAAAAATTTATAAAAGTTTTTAAAATATCGAAAAAAGAATGTTTTAATAAAAGTTTAGACATAATAAAAGAGTTTCAAGCAAAAGTTACTCATAAGAGTTTTAAGAAGGGATATATAGTGGCCTTTGGTTTTACAAAAACATTTTCTGGTTTATGTTTAGATTCAACAGAAATATGTGTTTTTATAACAGAAATTTGTAATGATAATGTTAAAGTTGAAATTATTTCTTGCAATAATTTATTGGCTAGTAAATTTTCTGTTGGTTTTTTTAACATGTTTACATAAAGAATATGTCTTGGGTATGTAGTATAAATTTAAATTTTAAAAGGAGGATTTGAATATGGCAAAAATTACAAACATTATAGGCAGAGAAATTATCGATTCTCGTGGAAATCCCACTGTTGAAGTTGATGTTAATCTTGATGATGATTTTTATGGAAGGGCAGCTGTTCCGTCGGGTGCTTCAACAGGTTCGATGGAAGCCTTAGAGCTCAGAGACAATGATAAAAATAGATTTGAAGGGAAAGGTGTATTAAAAGCACTTTCAAATATCAATAATATAATCGCACCGAAACTTATAGGTTTTGAAGTAACAAAACAACAGCAAATAGATGATATAATGATAAAGCTTGACGGTACGGATTTCAAAAGCAATTTGGGTGCTAATGCTATTTTGGGAGTATCTCTTGCTTGTGCTAAGGCGGGTGCAAATTCAAGAAAACTGTCAGTATATGAATATGTGAGAGAGATTTACAATATTAAAAGTAATCAGTATATTTTACCTGTACCTCTTATGAATATTATTAATGGTGGTGAACATGCGGATAATAATGTTGATTTGCAGGAATTTATGATTGTTCCAGTAAGTACTCCAAATTTTCGTGAATCATTAAGAATGGGATGTGAAGTTTTTCATAGCTTAAAAAAGGTTTTAAATAAGAATGGTTATGTCACTAGTGTTGGTGATGAAGGCGGTTTTGCACCAAATTTGAAGTCTAATGCACAGGCATTGGAAATAATATGCGAAGCTGTTGAAGTGATTGGCTATAAAGTCGGGAAAGATATAGTTTTTGCTTTAGATGTTGCGGCGAGTGAAATATATGAAAATAATGAATATATACTTAAAGGCGAGGCGAGGAATACTGTCAAGACATCAAAAGATATGATTGCTTTTTATGAGGATCTTTTGAAGAAGTATCCTATAATATCTATAGAGGATGGATTAAGCGAATCTGATTTGGATGGATGGAAAATTTTAACAGATAAATTAAAATCAAAACTTCAGCTTGTTGGTGACGATCTTTTTGTTACAAATACAAAAATTTTTAGAGAAGGTATTGATAAAGGTATTGCCAATTCAATTCTTATAAAGGTTAACCAAATTGGTTCACTTTCAGAAACGGTTTCCGCTATTCAGATGGCATATAAAGCAGGATATACTGCAATTATCTCACATCGTTCTGGAGAAACAGAGGATAGTATTATTGCAGATTTAGCTGTTGCTCTTAATACAGGGCAAATTAAGACAGGTTCTGCATCGAGAAGTGATAGAATGTGTAAATACAACCAACTTCTAAGAATTGAAGATGAACTTGGATCTAAAGGTAAATATTTAGGAAAGTGTGCTTTTTCAAGTATAAAATAGCATTGAGTGTTTTATGAGAAAATTTAAAATTCGTTATATTATTATGATATTTATTTGTTTGGTTTTGTCTTTTAACGATGGTAATAGAACTTTTATCAGGCGGTTCATTGAACAAAATAAATTACAAACAGATATTAAAAATGCTAGATGTCAGAATGATTTGTTAAAAAAGAGAATATACTATCTTGAGAATGAATCTTCATATTTAGAAAAGATGGTGCGTAGTGAATTGAATGTTATAGCTCCCGGAGAAATAGAATACAGATTTTTGATAAAAAACTAGCAGCGAAAAAAAATGAAGATAGAAGAAATAGCAACAAAGAAATCTATGTTTTTATCTACTTCAATTTTATATTTATTCTGATTAAATCATTTCTTCAAAAAATGATTTAGCTTTTTTTTTCTCAAACGAATAGAACTTGGTGTAATCTCCACAAGTTCATCATAAGAAATATACTCAACTGCCTGTTCAAGGCTCATAAATTTTGGCGGTGAAAGTGTTGGGGTATCATCGCTTTTGCTTCTTATGTTGGTCAATTTTTTTAATTTGCAGGGATTTACGACCAAATCGTTTTCTCTGGAATTTTGTCCAACTATCATTCCTTCGTATACTTCAATCCCTGGCATTACAAATAATTGCCCACTTGTTTGTATATTTTCTAATGCATAAGCTGTAGTTTTGCCCAGATTTTTTGCTATGAGAACACCGTTTACTCTTAACTCTGCGATATTAGTTTTCGGAGAGTAATCGTAAAAGCTATGATACATAATTCCATTTCCTCTGGTTTTTGTTAGGAACTCATTTTTAAAACCTATTAATCCTCTTGAAGGGACTATGTATTCAAAGTGTACTTTGTTTTCTATATCTTTAATCATATTTTCAAGTTTTCCTGCCCTTTTACTTAATAATTCAAAGATAGAGCCTTGAAATTGGCTTTCTATTTCCATACTAAGAAGTTCCATAGGTTCGTAAATTTTTCCATTTATTTCTTTATATATTACTTCTGGAGCTGAAATCGAAAGTTCAAAGCCTTCACGTCGCATAGTTTCAATTAAAATAGTTAAATGTAATTCTCCTCTTCCTGAAACTTTAAATTTTCCGTCTTCTTCTTCCAGTGTTTCAACTCTTAATCCGATATTTGTCTTAGCTTCTTTTTCAAGTCGTGTTTTTATATGCCTGCTTGTTAAAAACTTACCTTCTCGTCCAGCAAATGGAGAATCGTTTACCATAAAATTCATAGAGACAGTAGGTTCATCTATTAAAAGTCTTGGCAAAGGCAAAATATTATTAATGCTACATACTGTATCGCCGACTTCAACACCTTCAAGACCTGCTATTGAAACTATGTCACCAGCTTCTGCTTGCCCAATTTCCTGTTTTCCAAGTCCATAAATTTTATCTATGCGTACTGCTTTTGTAATCTTTGGCGAATTAGTATTATTATTATTTACAAGTGCTACAGTCTGCCCCTTTTTTATAACTCCATTTGAAATCCTACCTATACCTATGTTGCCCAAAAAATTATTATAATCAAGCATAGTTATTTGCATTTGAAGAAATTTTTCAATATTGGCGTCAGGGGCTGGAATATGTGAAAGAATTGTTGTAAAAAGCGGTTCTATATCATTACATTTTTCTTCCATGCTTCTGCTTGCCCAGCCCTCGCGTCCAGAAGCATAAAGTACTGGAAAATCAAGCTGTTCATCACTTGCACCGAGTTTAATGAATAGATCGAAAACATTGTCCAAAACCTTGCTTGGAGTTGCGTTAGGCCTATCCATTTTGTTTATGACAACAATAGGTTTCAATCCAAGTAAAAGTGTCTTTTTTAAAACAAAACGTGTTTGTGGCATGGGTCCCTCAACAGCATCAACAATAAGTATTGCACCGTCAACCATTTTTAGTATTCTTTCTACTTCACTTCCAAAATCAGCATGCCCAGGAGTATCTACTATATTTAAAATATTCTTTTTATAATTAACTGATATATATTTTGCAAGAATTGTTATACCTTTTTCTCTTTCAAGAGGATTAGAGTCTAAAATCATATCTTGAATATCATCGTTAATATTAAACTGTCCTGAAAATTTTAACAGAGAATCTACTATTGTTGTTTTGCCATGGTCTACATGTGCTATAATAGCAACATTTCTCATATCGTTTCTTTTCATAAGTTCACCAAAATGGATCCTTTCTGACAGATTTCAGTTATACATCTTTTGTTTTTGTTCATATATATAAAATAAGTTTACATATCAACTATTTTTTTGATGCAACCGTCATCTCAATTGACTTCATGTAAACACCTAAACCATTAAAAAATACGATATAACTCATACCCCAATATAAACAACAATAGACATAATTTAACTTTACAAATAAGATTCACAGTTACCCATGATTCATAGTATCATTTTTTTATGTTGAATGTCTTATTGTATTCTTCGAGATATCTTATATATTCTTCAGCTTTTCTAAATGCGGTATCTATATTTAGTGCAAAATTTGCTCTGCTTAGGATATCAATGAATCCATACTTTTTTAACACTTTAAGAGGTTGTCTTTGTATTTGGCATAGAATAAGACTTGTATTTGATGAAGCACATTTTTTATAAATTTTGTACAGAGTGTGATACCCAGTAGCATCCATTGCCGGAACTTTACGCATTCTTAAAATTATAACTTTACAGTCTTTAATCCTTTCTATATATTCTATAAATGTGCTTGCGGCTCCAAAAAAGAAGGGGCCATTAACTTCATATAGAACCACATTTTTCAACTTTTTTTTATTTTCAATATCAGATTCATTTATCCCTTCATACATATTTTTTGATGTAGTATCAATATTTGCGATATCTGACATTCTTTTTATAAATAAGAATGAAGCTAAAATCATTCCTATCTCAATTGCGCAAATTAAATCAACAAATATTGTTAAAATAAAAGTTGTAAGTAAAATTATGTAATCGCTTGCAGGAGACTTCGTAATTTCTCTAAAAGAATTAAAATCCATCATTCTGTATGCTACCGTAAAAAGGATAGCTGCAAGTGTCACCATAGGTATAAGAACGATATATTTTATTAATGAAAGCAATATTATAAGTACAAAAATTGCATGTGTTATCCCTGCAATTGGCGTTCTCCCGCCATTGTTTATATTTGCAGCAGTTCTCGCTATTGCCCCTGTGGCGGGAATGCCTCCAAAAATTGCAGAACATATGTTTGCTATACCTAGAGCTATGAGTTCTGTGTTTGATCTATGTTTTTTGGCTATCATTCCATCTGCAATCACAGCAGATAATAAAGATTCTACTCCGGCAAGAATTGCTATTGTTAAAGCTGGCTGTAATAATTTTTTTATCAGTTCAAAATTAAACATTGGTATTTTTGGACAAAAGGACATGGATTTTGTTATATTGCCAAAGTGTAAGAATATTGTTTCAATAGGCAGGTTAAACAATTTTACAATTAATGTTGAAAATATAAGAGCTGTTAATGATGCGGGGAAAAATTTAAATTTTTTAGGATAATATCTCATAAATAATAGTACCCCTATACCCATAATAAAGGTATGAATATTTATATTATTAAGATTTCTGATATATAGTAACCATTTTTCAATAAAGTTTGATGGTATGGTTGTTGTAGCAAGCCCTAATCCTAAGAAATCATTGATTTGTGTTGAAAACAAAACTACTGCTATTCCGCTTGTAAATCCTGTAGTGACTGGATCTGGAATATAGCGTATAATTTTGCCAAATTTCAAAAGCCCCATACCTATAAGGAAAATACCAGCCATAATAGTTGCTATAATTAAGCTTTCAGCTCCATATTTTTGCATAACTCCATAAACTATAACCACGAAAGCACCCGTAGGGCCGCCTATTTGAACTCGACTACCACCAAGAAAGGAAATCAAGAATCCAGCTATTATGGCAGTTATAAGACTTTTTCCAGGCATAACTCCCGAAGCAATCCCAAATGCTATCGAAAGAGGGATAGCAATGAAAGCTACTATTACTCCTGCGTTTATATCAGTAAGAATACGAGTGAACGTAAATTCTTGCCGGCTGTTTTTTATCAGTGTGAATAATTTTGGTTTAAACATGGTTTGAGAATTAAATAATAGAATAAATCTTTTTTGTTGTAAATTGAAATTCTTTTATCGACTTTACTTATATTTTCACACCACAAAACACAATTAAAACTTAATTGAATTTAAATAATCATCATATATTTCAAAAAAGAAATCTTATTTGTGAAATAGTGTTAAATTTAAATCGCAAATTAACGCTAATTCAAAATCTGCATTTATTCTACATAACAAAAACAATTTAGGCAAATTTGCATTTATCAAAAATATTGTTTATATTTAAAACATGATGAAAGAAACAATATATTTAAGTTTAGGGTCAAATATTGGTGATAGAGCTGAGAATATTATTTCGACCTTATCTTTCTTGCAAAGTAGTTTGCTTGTAAATATTATAAAATTGTCGTCTTTTTATGAGACATCTCCGATAGGGCCAAAACAAAGAAGTTTTTATAACATTGTGATTAAAGCATATACAGAGTTAAATTCTTATGAATTGTTCTATTTAGTGAAACAGGCAGAACATATTTTAGCTCGAAGAAAGGTAATCAAATGGGGACCACGTATCATTGATGTAGATATTTTATTTTTTGGTAATCAAATTATTGATACTATTCTTTTGACTATACCACACAAAGAGATAGAAAACAGACTTTTTGTTTTAGTTCCGATGAATGAAATAGAGAGTGATTTTGTACATCCTACTTTAAGCCTTAAAATCAACACTATTTTGTCTAATAATTTGTTAACTTTTAAATGTCAAAAAATTAGAGTTGTACAGGTATATTAAAATTAATTGATTACATAGAATGGAGGAAGATAGACTTAATGGGTAAAAAAACTATTACGACGATTTTGGATAATAAAAAATCAAATAAAAAAATAACAATGCTCACATGTTATGATTACACTACTGCTAAACTCATTTCTTCGCAAGACATCGATATACTGCTTGTTGGTGATTCCCTTGGCAATGTTAAACTCGGCTATGAAAACACTCTTCCTGTTACAGTAGATGATATGATATATCATACGAAATCTGTGAAAAGAGGAAATGAGAGAGCACTGCTTGTTACCGATATGCCATTTATGTCTTATGAGATAGATGTTAAAGATGCTGTTAGAAATGCTGCAAGAATTGTTAAAGAAGGTGGATCAGAAGCAGTGAAAATTGAAGGCGGCATTGAAATTATAAATCAAGTTAAGGCAATTGTTGATGCGAAAATTCCTGTTATAGGGCATTTAGGATTAACTCCTCAATCGGTAAATAAATTTGGTGGGTTTAAAATCCAGGGGAAAACCTGTGAGTCTTATAATAAACTTATTGCCGATGCTCAAGTTTTAGAAAAATCAGGTGCATTTGCTCTTGTTTTGGAAGCTATTCCAGAGCATCTTGCAAAAAAAGTTACAGAAATATCAAAAATACCAACAATAGGTATAGGTGCAGGGCGTTATTGTGATGGACAGGTTTTGGTTATTGATGATATTCTTGGAATGTTTACTGATTTTACTCCTAAATTTGTAAAGAAATACGCAGATGTTGGCGAAATGATAAAAACTGCTGTAAGAAGTTATATAAAAGAAGTTAGAGAAGGAACATTTCCTCGGGAAGAGAATACATATAAATGAAAATTATAAAAAATGCTTTGCGTATGCAAAAAATAGCTTTAAAGCATCTTAAGTGTGGTGATGAGATAGGACTTGTTCCTACAATGGGGGCATTGCATGAAGGGCATATCTCTTTAATTGGCAAATCTAAAAAAAATGATGATGTTACTATAGTTTCAATTTTTGTAAATCCGGTGCAGTTTAGTCCTAATGAAGATTATCTAAAATATCCAAGATCTATTAATGAGGATTTATGTGTATGCAAAAAATATAATGTGAATTATGTTTTTATTCCTTCTTCTGTAAATGAGATGTTTAAACAAGAACACAAAACTTTTGTGGAAGTGAAATCTTTGCAGGACGTTTTATGTGGACAATTTAGGCCCATACATTTTAAAGGTGTTGCTACAATAGTTACAAAACTTTTTAATATATCTTATGCGGATAGAGCGTATTTTGGAATGAAAGATTTTCAACAGTTCAAAATTGTAGAAAAATTAGCAAAAGAGTTAAATTTTAGAACTAAAATAATTGCGTGTCCTATTGTAAGGGAGCAAAGCGGGCTTGCTCGTTCAAGTAGAAATTTTTATTTAACTACGGAAGAGAAAAATATAAGTGTAAATATTTTTAAAATTTTAAAAACAGCAGCACAAGATTTTAAGAGAAAAGATTTACACATAATTAAAAAAAATACTGTGACTAAATTAAATAAAATTAAAAACAGCAAGTTAGACTATGCTGAAATTGTAGATTTTAATGATTTATCTATAGTTGCTGATAAAAAAACAAAAAAAGCTGTTTTTGTGTTGGCTATATGGATAGGTAAAACAAGACTTATCGATAACATTATAATGATTAAACGGTGACTGTAAAGGAAAAATAATGAAATCTGATTATTTAATAGTTGGAACTGGAATAGCTGGCCTTAGCTTAGCATTAAAAGCGGCAAAAGATGGAAGCGTTTCATTGATTACAAAAAGAAAAATATTTGATTCATCTACAGGTAGAGCTCAGGGTGGTATTGCTTGTGTCACTGATAAATTTGATTCTTTTAAAGAACATATATATGATACTTTAGTTTCTGGAGCTGGTCTTTGTGATGCAAAGATGGTTAAAAAGATGGTTATTGAGGCACCTGGCAGGATAAAAGAACTCATAGATCTTGGAGTTGATTTTACTAAAAAAAACGATTCAATTTCGGATTTTGATTTAGGATTGGAAGGTGGACATAGTAAAAGAAGGATTCTTCATGCTGGTGATATTACAGGTAGTGAAATAGAAAGAGTGTTAATTAGCAATGTAGTGAAACATCAAAACATAATTATTCACGAGGAGCACTCTGCAGTAGATTTAATTTTAGATAGTAATGAAATTTGTCGGGGTGCTTATATTTTTAGTAACAAGAAAAGCAATCTAGAGATTTTTGAGGCCAAAGTAACGGTCTTGGCGTGTGGTGGTGCGGGGAAGACATATCTATATACTACGAATCCCGATGTGGCTACTGGTGATGGAATAGCAATGAGTTATAGAGCCGGTGCTGATATAGCTAATATGGAATTTGTACAATTTCATCCGACATGTTTATATAATAGCGAAACTAAATCATTCTTAATATCTGAAGCTGTACGTGGCGAAGGTGCTATTTTAAGACTTAAAAATGGTGAACAGTTTATGGATAAATATAGCCCTCAGAAGGAACTTGCTCCACGTGATATTGTTGCAAGAGCAATAGATAATGAATTGAAATCTAGAAGAGAGAACTTTATTTATTTAGATATTACTTCAAAAAGCAGAAATTTTCTCATGAAAAGATTTCCCAATATTTATGCAAAATGCCTTGAATATGATATAGATATGGCAAAAGAGATGATTCCTGTAGTTCCTGCTGCACATTTTTTTTGTGGCGGTGTTATAGTGGATGAAAATGGCAGAACTAATGTTAAGAATCTATATGCAGCAGGAGAAGTTGCATGTTCTGGAATACATGGAGCAAATAGGCTTGCATCAAATTCTCTTCTTGAGGCGATTGTTTATGCGGATAGAGTTTATAAAGACTCTTTGCAGTTTATAAAAGAAGAATATTCAAGATTAAGATTTGAAAATAAATCTGTTAGAAATAAGAATTCTTTAGAAAATAATTCTACTATTTATTATATGCAGGAATGGGAAGAAATAAGACGTATAACGTGGAATTATCTTGGTATTACTCGCTCCAATGAAAAACTTTCAAAAGCAAAAAAGAGAATAGATATTTTAAAAAACGAAATAGATCAATATTTCAACAGTGTAGCTATAACCGTAGACAATATTGAACTAAGAAACATAGCGTGTATAGCAGATCTTATTGTAAGATCTGCTATGATGAGAAAAGAAAGCAGAGGGTTGCATTATAACATTGATTATCCCTTTATATCATCTGATATTAAAGATACTGTTATAAACATAAAGATTTAAAAGAAATAATATGAATATAATAAAAATTCGTGGTGCAAGACAGCACAATTTAAAAAATATAAATCTTGATATTCCAAGGAATAAATTGATTGTAATTACCGGTTTATCAGGTTCAGGTAAATCTTCTCTTGCTTTTGATACAATTTATGCTGAAGGACAAAGAAGATATGTTGAGTCTCTATCTGCTTACGCTAGACAATTTTTAGATCTTATGGACAAGCCAGATGTTGATGTTATTGAAGGTTTGTCGCCTGCGATCTCAATAGAACAAAGAAATCTATCTCATAATCCTCGTTCTACGATAGGTACAATGACAGAAATTTATGACTATTTAAGACTTTTATTTGCAAGAGTCGGTGTTCCTTATTGTTATAAATGTGGTAAAACTATATGTTCTCAATCTGCTCAACAAATAGTGAATGAGATTATGAAAATATCGAATGGGACGTTAATTTATATACTATCTCCACTTATTAGAGGAAAAAGAGGTAGTTATGCAGAGCTTTTTATACGACTTGCAAAAAGCGGTTATTCTAGAGTAAGGGTTGATAATAGTATTTGTATGCTTGATGAAGATATAAAGTTAGATAAGTGTAAAAAGCATGTAATAGATGTAGTGGTGGATAGAATAAAGATTGATGAGAACTTGCGTTCAAGGGTTGCTAGTTCAGTTGAAATTGCCTTAAAAGAATCAAAGGGCGTGGTGTCTGTTGCGATACTAGAAAACAGTGAGCTTTTATCTGAAATGATTTATAGTGAGCGTTATGCTTGTACTGATTGCGGTATAAGTATTTCTGAACTAGAGCCTAGATTATTTTCTTTTAATTCGCCGTTTGGTGCTTGCCATGAATGTGCAGGATTAGGTAATAAAGTGAAAATTGATGAAGATTTAATAGTTCCTGATAAAAATCGTTCTATTAGTCAAGGTGCTCTTATTGCTTGGTCAGAACCGATAACAACTAAAACTAACAGATGGAAAAATAGTTGGGGTGGATATTATTTGGAAATCCTAATAAAGATTGCAAAAAAGTACAAAATTTCTTTAAATGTTCCATGGCAAGAACTTACGAGAAAACATCAGGAAATTCTACTGTATGGACATGATGATTTTGAAGGTGTTGTGACAAATATGCAACGCAGATACAATGAGACGGAATCTGCTTTTGTAAGGGAAGAGATTTATAGTAAGTTCATGATTCAAAAAAAATGTCCTTTGTGTAAAGGACAAAGACTAAAAAAAGAAGCACTTTCAGTTTTAATTAATGGGAAATCGATTTCAGATATTACAAAAATGTCTATAGAAAAATCACTTATTTTTTTTAATGAGATTCAATTTAATGAGAAAGATAAAATTATAAGTACATCTATTTTAAAAGAAATATGTGAAAGGTTGCAGTTTTTAAATAATGTTGGACTGGGATATTTAAGTTTGGACAGAGAAAGCGGTACTCTTTCAGGAGGTGAGGCGCAAAGAATACATTTAGCAACGCAGATAGGTTCAAGGCTTACTGGAGTATTGTATGTGCTTGATGAACCCTCGATAGGCCTTCATCAAAAAGATAACAATAAGCTTTTAGAAGCCTTAATGAATCTTAGAGATTTAGAAAATACTTTAATTGTTGTTGAGCATGATGAGGATACCATGAGGGTTGCAGATTATATAATAGATTTGGGCCCTGGTGCCGGGACACATGGTGGTCATGTTGTAGCACAAGGAAATATAAAAGAAATCATTAAATTCAAAAATTCTTTAACTGGACAATATTTAAAAGGTTCATTGCAAATACCTTGTCCACAAAAAAGGAAACAACATTTGGATAAATGGCTTATAGTTGATGGTGCAGAACAGTTTAATCTAAAAAATATAGATGTTCGTATACCATTAGGTCTTTTTGTATGTGTTACTGGAGTTTCAGGTAGTGGCAAATCTACTTTGGTGCATGAAATAATATATAAAAATATGGCATACAAATTTTACAACTCTAAAGAAAAACCTGGGAAGTTTCAAAGTATGCAGGGATTGGAACATATAGATAGGGCCATAATTGTAGATCAGTCTCCTATAGGTAGAAGTCCCAGGTCCAATTCTATGACTTATACAGGAGCGTTTTCAACAATAAGAAATTTATTTGCACAGGTTAGTGAATCTAAAATAAGAGGATATCAAGCTGGGAGATTTTCTTTTAATGTAAAGGGCGGAAGATGTGAAAATTGTCGCGGGGATGGTACTTTAAAGATCGAAATGCAGTTTTTATCAGATATTTATGTTAAATGCGATGTTTGTGGTGGGAAAAAATTCAATGAAGAAACGCTACAGATAAAATATAAAGGTAAAAATATAGATGAAGTTCTAAATATGACGGTTGAAGAAAGTGTTAAGTTTTTTGAAAATATCCCACTACTTAAAAGAATTTTATCGACACTTATTGATGTTGGCCTTGGATATATAAGCATAGGTCAACAAGCTACAACACTTTCAGGTGGTGAAGCTCAAAGAATAAAGCTTTCAACTGAACTTTCTAAAAGATCTTCCGGAAGAGCGATTTATGTTCTTGATGAACCTACTGTAGGATTGCATTTTGCGGATGTTAGGAAACTTATAGAAGTTCTTCATAAACTTTCATATGCAGGGAATACGATTCTTGTTATAGAACATAATCTTGATGTTATTAAGACTGCTGATTGGATCATTGATTTAGGACCGGATGGTGGTGAGAAAGGTGGTAAGATTGTAGCCGAGGGAACACCTGATGATATAATGAAGAATCCAAAATCTTTTACAGGATGCTATTTAAAGCTACATCTTAATCGTCATAAGTAATGCTTTATATGTGTTGTGTATAAAACATAATTATGCGTATTTGTAATAATTTATTTTAGATTATGATTTACATTTTGTTGTTAAATTGTTTTTTTGTGTTGGCAAAACTGTTGTTTTTAGTATTTTTTATACATCAATATTTTTATATATTATAAAGCGGAAATCATTAAAATAAGTTTTGCATTTCTGTTTTTTTGCTTTAGTCATGTGCTTTGCTGTTGTTTTTATTTTAAGGAGATATATTAATTGTATGTATGGATATGATTTAAAAGAAGATCTCAAAGATCTTCTTTTAAATGACCTAGAAAGATTTAAAAATGAAATTTTTGCGAAGCAAATTGCGAGAGTTTTAAATATATGTAAAAATGGTTACGGTAAAAGTGATTTGCTATGGGGGTTACGTGTGCCTTGCCAACGTAATATAGTTAAGAAATATTGGAAAGATATAAATCTAAATGATGTTAAAGAACTATTAAGACATAAAGTGCACGAAGTAAGATTTACATCATTAATGATTTTAGTTGAAAAATATAAAAAGGCAGATAATAATGGTAAGTTGTATATTTATAAAATATATTTAGAAAATATTGAGTACATTAATAATTGGGATCTGGTTGATTCATCTGCACCATATATTCCTGGTCATTACTGGTATAATAATTTTTTGATAGATTTTTGGAAATATGCAAAATCTGGAAATCTTTGGAAGGAACGGGTTGCTATGGTTTCTACTATGTATTTTATAAGACAAGGAAGGTTTTCAGAAACTCTAGAACTCGCGAAATTGTTTTTGACACATAAACACCACTTGATACATAAAGCATCTGGGTGGATGCTTAGAGAAATTGGCAAAAGAAATGTAAGAATTTTAATATCATTTTTAGATAAATATTTTACGATTATGCCAAGAACATGTTTAAGGTATTCAATTGAAAGATTGTCATATGAGCAAAAGAAATACTATTTGGAAAAATAATTTTTATTATCGTTGTGATAGTGGTTGTTAGTACAACAGGTTGTATTAAAAGAAATACTAAATACGAGAGTTAAAACAAAATGATAACAAAAGAATTGATTTCAAGAATTTTTTCTGCTGCAGATATTTTGAGATGGAATGATCATATACGTCCTTTTGATTTTTTTGAACTTGACAAACAGGCTCATAAGATGGTCATTGCTTATATGCTTGCAAAATTTGAAGAAGAAGATGGCAAATCTATTAATTGGATTAAACTTATTGAAGGTGGAATGTTTGAGTTTTTTCAAAGAGTAATGCTTACAGATTTAAAACCTGAGGTTTTTCGTGAGATAATGTCAAAAAAAGAAAAAGAGTTAAACAAATGGGTAATAGAGAACTTAAATGCTGATTTATGTGTTTTAGGTAGTGATTTTAGTCAAAGATGTTCTAATTATCTTTTAGATTCTGATTATGCTAAACATGAAAGAAGAGTTTTAAGTGCAGCACATTGTCTTTCAACAAAATGGGAGTTTGGCATAATTTATCCATGGAATTCAATGATTTATGGAATAGAAAAAACAAAACAAGAAATAGAAGACAATATTGCTGTTTTTGATGATTTGTTAGGTATAAGAAAATTAGTTATAAATAGAAAATATTATGGATTTTTGGATTTGTGCGGACAATTAAGGTTTCAACAAAGATGGGCACAGGCGTTCAGAATACCAAAGACGAGCGTTTTGGGTCATATGCTTACAGTGGCTATTTTTGCATATTTGTTATCAATGCAAATAAATGCTTCTGAAAGAAGAAGATGTAATAATTTTTACTCTTCGCTGTTTCATGATCTTCCTGAGATTTTAACAAAGGATATTAGCAAACCCGTAAAATCTTCGATATCAGGTCTTGAAGATATAATTAAGCAGTATGAGAAGAAACAGGTTGACGAAAAAGTGCTTCCTTTAATGCCTTCAAGTTGGCATATGGAAATGCAGTATTTTATAGAAGATGAGTTTTCTGATAAGATTATTGAAAATGGCAAAGTAAAAAAAATAGACAATGCAGCAAATTTTGATGATCATAAATATAATGCTATTGATGGAACTTTAATTGAGAAGTGTGATAAACTTTGTGCTTATATTGAAGCTTCAATGGCTTTAGAATATGGTATATGCTCTTCAACTTTAATTGAATCAAAACAAAGTATTTACGCCAAATCTACTCGTAGCAAAAATAATAATTTAGATTTCAAGGAATTGTTTGATTACTTTCGTACAAATAATACATAATAAATTGGCTTTGAAAATAAAGTTAAGATAGAAAAACTAGATTTTCCGAACTTAAAAAAGATTCTATATTAAACAACGGATATTGTCAATATCGTTTATTCTCGAAAACGATTAGGTTTTTTTAAGTCTTTAAAATTATATTATTTTTCTTTACAATCTTTTAATTTTATTTTTTCTATTTTGTACTTTAATGTGTATTTTTAAACTGTGAAGTGGTTTTATACATTTACAGAACTACTTACTACTGTGTGAGTATAAATCTTATAACA
This sequence comes from Endomicrobium sp., assembly GCA_031290575.1. Taxonomy (GTDB): domain Bacteria; phylum Elusimicrobiota; class Endomicrobiia; order Endomicrobiales; family Endomicrobiaceae; genus Endomicrobiellum. The sequence goes on from JAITNH010000006.1 coordinate 139,926, forward strand.
TAATTTGTCAATTTTACTGTGTTTTTTATAACGCTGTTGTGGCAATGATAGCATCCATATGTTTTTCGTTTTATATAATTTGAAAAGCATATGTTAAAATAATGTTTCTAATCCAACAATGAAACAAGCATATATTTATTTGTTATCAACAATTTTGATTTCAATTATGCACATATGCTTCCATTTGTTTGTCTTGTATCTTAAATAAAAAGAAATCATGAGTATAATATCATAAGCAATTAAAATACTCCAACATTGATACAACCCAACCTTAAAGATGAATACTGCTAAATATATTGTTAGTGCGGTAATTATAAAAAGAGCTATTAAAAGTTTCATTGCAAATTTAGTGTCACCACCTCCTTTTATTGCAGAAGAAAATATAATTCCGGATGATTCAAAAAAGGCAAAGATTGCTGTATACCTTAATAAGGTTATTGCTATAGGTCTTATTTGTTCAATAATCAATGATTCAGAACCTTTTGAAAAAGGATATATAAGAATATTAGGAATAAATAAAAACGAAACAACCATTAAAGAAATATATGTATATGTTATGTGCAGTGCCGTCTTAACGACTGTTTGTGCAATATAAAATTTATTTTTGCCAATATAATTACCAACAAGGATTGATGTTGTCATTGCACATCCTACAATAGCCATATAAGCAAAGCTATAAATATTGAAAGCTACATTTGTTGCTGATAGTTCTATCTTCCCAAGTGTGCCTATTGTTAGTACAAAAAATGTAAATACAGACATATCCAAAAACCAGCTCATCCCATTTGGGAAAGCATATTTTAAAAAATATTTTATAAATTTCAAGTCAGGTTTTATTTTTCTCGTATTATATGTTTTATTATTATTTTTTGAAGTTATTGAAGATAAAAACAAAATAAGTACTACAGTAGCACCTATAATAGTGGCGATTGCGGCTCCAACTATGCCAAGTTCATGAAATCCAAAATAACCGAAAATCAAAAGATAGTCGAATATAATATTTACAATTATACCTACAATATTTATAACCAAGATAGTTTTTGTTTTCCCTCTTCCAGCGTAAAAACCTGATAAAGCTGTGGATGCAAGGTATGGAAACGCTCCGTAACATAAAATCTTAAAATATTTAATTTCTTCAACAATGATATCTTGAGGGTGTCCTATGAAGTTGAAAATCTTGTCTGAAAAAAAAGCAACAGCCAACATGATAATTGAGCTTAAAAATGCAATATGAACAGTTTGCCAAAGAGATGGTCCTATTGCTTTGTACTTTTTTTTCCCGTTATATTGTGCCACAAAAACATTTATGTATGCTATTGTACCTATAAATATATCCATGATAGAGCATTCTAAAAGCCCTGCTGGAAGCGATGCGGCATAAGCATTGTTAGAATACCACGCAAGAAAAAATCTGTTTACAAATGATTGAAATGCCCATGCCCCAGTGGAAATAATTAAAGGGATAGCTATTCTCAGAAATTCGTAATATCCTGCAAAAGCATTCCATCTCTTTTTTATATTTGCAAAAATCTTTTTTATATTAATCATAGACTATATACCTTATATAATTTTTTGATTGTAAAGAACAACTATAGACTTTGAACATAATGATTGCTTTCTTTTTTTTACCATATATTATAAAATCAGCACATAAGTTTTATGAGGAAAGAGAATATGGATAGTTTTATTGAATTAAAAGATGTTTCTGTGCTACGTGACAAAAGAAAAGTTTTAGATGATGTTAGTCTTAGTATAAACTCTAATGAAAATGTCGTAATAATAGGGCCAAATGGTTCAGGCAAATCGACTTTTATTAAACTTATAATAGGCAAAGTATATCCCTCTTATACAGGTTGTGGTAGTATTTGTAGATTATTCGGGTGTTCACAGTGGAATATACATGATTTGCACAGTATGCTAGGAATAGTGACAAGTGATCTTGAGTATGATTTTCATAACGGAATTACGGGCTTTGAAGCTGTTATATCGGGATTTTTTTCAAGCATTGGAATATCCTGCAATCACATAGTTACAAGGGTGATGATTGAAAAGACCAATGATATAATTGAATTTTTAGATATAACATTTTTAAAAAACGAAAGTCTTGCGAATGTGTCATCTGGAGAGGTCAGAAAATTTCTAATAGCAAGAGCTCTTGTAAATAACCCAAAAGTTCTAATTTTGGATGAGCCGTCAAACAATTTAGATATTGCGTCATCTACAAAATTACATAGCATTATGAGAAAAATTTCAGCATCTGGAACAAAAATTTTACTTGTGACACACTTGGTTTCAGATATTATTCCTGAAATTAATAGATTTATTTTTTTTAAAAATGGCAAAATATTTGCCGATGGAAAGCGAAGCGAAGTTTTTAGAGATGACAAGCTATCTTCCCTTTTTGACATGAAATTAAGGCTTAGTGAAAATAACGGCTTATGCAATATTGTTATAGTTTAAGATGAAATTTAAAAGGCTAATTAACGATATAATGAAAAAATGGATGAGATTTATTCTTTTGTTTTTAGGGTTTTTAATTTTTGTTGCAGCATTGTTACTTCTTCACAATCAGTTAAAAAATTTAAGTTATATTGATATTGTAAATGCACTAAAAGCTATTCCTACGTTTAGAATCTTAATAGCTTTATGTCTAGCTCTGTCGTATTATTTGATTCTGGGCGGATATGACATAATTGCATTTAATTATATAGGCTCAAGTATTTCAGCAAAACCTAAAGATATTTTGTTTACTTGTTTTATAAGTAATGTATTAGCAAACAATACAGGTTATTCAATGCTTTTTGGTGGCTCTATACGTTATAGACTTTATTCGGCTTATAATGTATCAATGATAGATGTTACAAAGGTTTTGCTTTTCTCGTCAGCCACAATCTGGCTTGGTCTTTTGGCTGTAGGTGGATTTGTTTTTACTGTTGAGCCTGTTATTCTTGATGGGATATTTAATTTAAACTTTTCTACAAGGCTAATAGGTTTGTGTTGTGTTAGCATTTTGATGTTATACTTTTTTTTGAGCATGTTACATTCAAAATCTATTAAAATGTTTAAGTGGACCATAACGTTCCCAAATGTTAAAATAGTTTTTTCGCAAATTTTGCTTGCAACGTGTGATTGGATTATTGCATCACTTACTCTTTATATTCTTATGCCTGAAGGATATATTTCTTATTTTGTTTTGCTTAAAGTTTTTCTTGTGACGCAGTTTGCAGTAATTATAAGTCAAGTCCCGGGTGGCATAGGTGTTCTCGAAACTTCAGTTGCTCTTTTGTTGCCAAATTCAGCTAGTAATCCTGGCATTATAGGAGCTCTCCTAGCTTATAGAGTGATATTTTATTTTTTTCCTCTTTTGATAGCACTTGTTCTTTTAGGGACTTTTGAGATTGTTATGTTCACGAATAAATTTAAAGAAAAAGCAAAAATTTTTGAAAAAAATGTTTCTTCTATCATGATTCGTATTGTATCCTTGTCTTCATTTCTTGCGGGTATGATTGCAGTTCTTTCAAGTTCTATACCGTTTGAGACGGATAATATGGTAGATTCGAAACTTGCTATAAATTTGTTGCCTTCTTGGTTTGTTGATTTATCACATTTTATGTTAAGTATTACATCAACAACCTTGCTTTTTATTTCAAGGGCGATACAATTGAGAATTAAAAATGCGTGGAACATAACATTTGCTTTGATAAGCTTTGCGATTGTTCTTATAATGATTGTAGGGGAGTTTTCCCTAGTGGTTTATTATTTTATAATTGTGTTAATTGTGCTCTTAAGTTCAAGAAAGTATTTTTATAGGAATATATCTGTATTGAACACAACTTTTAGTGTTTGGTGGTTTAGTATTGTTGGAGCCGTTTTTGTTCTTTCAATTTGGATAGGTTTCTTTGTAAACGTACAAAATATTTGTTCTTTGATACATTTGAATACATTTTTTAACAATATTTTTATGACCGGTGATACCGCAAGATTTTTGAGAGCTGTATTGGGCATGCTAATTGTGATTATTATAGTTGTTTTGGAACAGATATTTAAAATCTTTCTTAAAAATCGTGTTTTATTTACTAAAGAAGATATAAAAAATATAGTTTATTCTTCAGATTATGTTTATGCTTTTAATGCTCTTGCGCCTGATAAAAACTATATAGTGAATGATGAAAAAGATGCATTTATTATGTATGCAAAATCAGGAGACAGCTGGATTGTCCTAGGAGATCCTGTTGGTAATTACGCACATAAAAATGAACTTTTGTGGAAATTTAAAGAAAGTACAGATAGTGTTTCTGTAAAACCAGCATTTATAGGTATAGATCATAAATATATAAAGCTTTATGATGATATAGGACTTGATATTTTCAATATAGGGCAAGAAGCAAAAATTCAGTTAAGAATTTTTGATAAAGAGAATGAGCGTTTTAAATGTTTCAGAAATATGGAAAAAGAAATAGAAACAATTGGATTTCAATATAAAATATTACAATCTGAACAATTTGAAAAATATAGAGAAATTTTTATAAAAATAAATAAAAAATGGGAGAGTGATACAAATTATATTGAAAGAAATTTTATACCTGGAAAATATGATGATTCTTACATGAAGGATATGGATTTTGGCGTTTTAGAAAAAAACAGTGAGGTTTGTGCTTTTTCTATAATAGCAAAAACAAAAAATCAACATGAAATGTCATCAAACATTATAAGATATTTAGAATGTGATAAGGATATTTTTTCTTATATAATATTTAAAAATATCTTGTGGGCCAAGAAAAATAAATATAAGTGGTTTGATTTAGGTTTTGCTTATTTTCCGGATATGGATAATAGCGGTGAAGTTGTGAAATATTTTGCAAAAATGTTTATGTTTGCTGAACATTTTAATTATGATCTTATAGCTTTAAAGAAGTTTAAAGATAAATTTTCTCCGGTATGGCATAATAAGTATATAGCAATACATCCAGATAAATACATTGGTGCATTCATCAGGAATTTTACTACACTTATTTCAGCATCACAAGTTACACAGGGTAAATTTTTTCTGAAAAGATTTTTTAAAAAATGAATGCATGGGATATTTTTTATCACAATATTTCTTGCAATAATTTTGTAAAATCAAACAGTAGAATTGTTTTGGCTGTGTCTGGTGGTATGGATTCTATTTGTATGCTACATCTGTTTTGGCGTTTGCTCAAAAAAATAAATATCGAACTTTTGACAGTAAATTTTAATCATAATTTAAGAGAAGAATCTGCAAAAGAAGCAAAAATTGTTAAGGAGTTGTCAAACAAGCTTGGTATAGATTGTCTTCTTGAGTCTATTGATGTAAAGTTTTACGCTAAGCAGAAATCTGTTTCGCTTGAAACAGCTGGCCGGGATTTGAGATATTTGACTCTTGAAAAAATAGCAAAGAAATACAAATTTGATAAGATTGCTACAGCACACAACGCGAATGACAATGCTGAAACGATATTTATGTGGCTTTTGAGAGGTACCGGAAACTTTGTGGGAATACCTCAAAAAAGGAAAATATGTAAAAACCTTACCGTTATTCGTCCGTTACTGCCTGTGAAAAGAAAGCTCATTGAAGAATATATTAAAATACATAAACTCTTGTTTTGTAGTGATAGGTCTAATTTTACTGCAGTATATACACGAAATAAAATAAGACTTTTTCTTATACCTTTTTGTGAAAAAATTAACCCTATGACAGTAGAACATATTTTTGCTTTAAGTTGTATACAGGCGAGAGAAAATGCATATTTAGATAAAATTTCAAATAAAATATTAAAGAAATGTGTGATATTTATGAAGAATCAAATTTTGCTTGATTTAACAGTGTTTTTACGGTATAATGAAGCGCTTAGGTTTAGGATTTTAAAAAATATATTGCCGCAGAAAAAATATAATCCATGTATTAATTTAATAATGCACAAAATTTTATTGTCAGATAGTTCTGTTTATAAGTTATCTGAAAATTGGGTTTTTAAAATAAAATCTGACAAAGGCGTATTTTGTAAGAGATGAAAGTATAAAGAAGCCTGTTGATGTGTTTTCTGAAAAAGAAATGTAGATACAAGGGTTTCTGGGGTTGTGTCTAAAATATTTGAAGATTTTAAAGATACTTTATGTTTCTTTTGCATGCATTATTCGTAAATTAGATATCCAATACAGGGTAGATTTTATATCGGTTAGCTCTTAATTTAAGAGTAATCCAAAAAAAGGAAACTAAAGCTTATTTCATAATTAAAGGAAATATGGTAATAAACACATATTGTTGAAAAGAAGGTATTTTTGACATCGAAATAACTTTAGATTTTCTCAAGAAAAAGTGCATTAAAAAACTTAAAAATAGGAAAACTAAAGGAGTTTGTTAAATGAAAAAGAAAAGTCCATGGTTCATATTTTTTTGGATAACCCTTTTTATTATTATATTTATGCTTATGAATTCTGCAAGGCATAAGAGCCAGGAAACAAAACTTGAGTATTCTCGATTTAAACACTATATAAATGTTGGTAATGTATCGAAAGTTTTAGTAGCACCAGATTTTATCAGAGGGCAATTCAGAGATACAGATGGAGTTTGGAAAAAGTTTAAAACTATTCCTATGGATGATCCTGCTCTTGTAAAGGATATGGAAAATGCTAAAACTATCGAATTTTCTGCTACAGAAAAAAATGGATGGATTGGACCTCTGTTTTTAAGCTGGGGTCCTATAATTCTTCTGTTGGTTTTGTTTTGGTTTTGGATGATGCGTGGTATGGTAGGAGGAAGTAAGCAGGCCATATCTTTTGGTAAAACAAAAGCAAAGCTCGCTACAATAGGCAACAACGGTAGTATAAAAAAAATAACTTTTAAAGATGTTGCAGGGTGTGATGAAGCAAAAGAAGAGCTTCAAGAAATAATAGAGTTTTTAAAAGATCCAGCAAAGTTTCAGAAACTTGGAGGTAAAATTCCAAAGGGTGTTTTACTTTTCGGTTCTCCTGGAACTGGAAAAACTTTACTTGCAAAAGCCGTAGCAGGTGAAGCAAGCGTCCCATTTTTTTCTTCAAGTGGTTCGGAGTTTGTTGAAATGTTTGTCGGTGTTGGTGCATCCAGGGTGAGGGATTTATTTGATCAAGGTAAAAAGTCATCTCCATGTTTATTATTTATAGATGAAATTGATGCTGTAGGTAGACATAGATTTGCAGGTATAGGTGGTGGACATGATGAAAGAGAGCAAACATTAAATCAATTGCTTGTTGAAATGGATGGTTTTGATACTAAAGAAGGTGTTATTCTAATTGCTGCTACTAACAGGCCCGATGTATTAGATCCTGCTCTTTTAAGACCTGGCAGATTTGATAGACAGATTATTGTGCCAAACCCTGATTTGAAAGATAGAGAAGAAATACTTGGGGTGCATTCAAAGGGAATAAAACTTGATGTTGATGTAGATTTAAATGTTATTGCAAGAAGAACTCCTGGTTTTGTTGGTGCGGATCTTGCAAATCTTGTAAACGAAGCTGCTTTATTAGCTGCAAGGTATAATCAAAAAACTGTTAATATGAAAAATATGGAAGAAGCAATAGACAGAATTATTGCAGGTCCACAAAAGAAATCTCGATTGATGTCTGAAAAAGAAAAAAAAGTTATTGCTTATCATGAAGCAGGTCATACTCTTGTGGCAAAACTATTGCCCACGGCAGATCCTGTTCATAAGGTTTCTATAGTGCCACGTGGCCCTGCTTTGGGGTATACGTTGCAGCTTCCAAAGGAAGATAAATATTTAACTTCAAAGACGGAACTTTTAGACAAACTTTCAATATTATTTGGAGGGCGTGTTGCCGAAGAACTTGTATTTTCTGAAATTACAACAGGTGCTCAAAATGATATATCTAAAGCTACAGAAATTGCGATGAGAATGGTTACTGAGTTTGGTATGAGTGATAAGATAGGCCCTATGGCCTTACAAAGACCAAATGAAGAAGTTTTTTTGGGAAGAGATATTTCCAAGGCCACAAGACATTCTGGCAAGACATCTGAAATTATAGATGAGGAAATTAAGAGTATTATAGAAAAAGCAAAAGCAAAAGCTTATAAACTTCTTAAAGATAATATGTTTATTCTAAATAAAATTGTTAATTATCTTTTGGATAGAGAAAATTTAAGTGGTGAAGATATAAATAAAATTATAAAAGGAGAAGAGTTGATACCATTATCTAAAAACACTTTTATCAATTCAGTAAATAAACAAGAAAGTACCGTTATAAAAAAAGCATAAAGAATGAAATCGTAAGTGAAAAAGCATAAGGTGAAAACATTTAAATTTGATAAAAAAAAAGCAAGACATGCTATAAAGCTTTTACTTGAATCTTTTGGTGAAGACACAAATAGAGGTGATATTCGCTATACACCAGAAAGGGTAGCAGATTTTTATGAAAAAGCTTTGCTAGGTAACATGGCGGATCCATTTAAACTTATAAAAGTGCATTATATAATTGAAAGCCATGAAGAAATAATTTTGCTTAAAGATATTTTTTTTTACTCATTGTGTGAGCATCATCTGCTTCCTTTTTTTGGCAATGTGCATCTTGCATATATTCCTCAAAAAAATAAAATAATAGGTGTATCAAAACTTGTAAGCCTTGTTGAAGTTTTTTCGAACAGATTGCAACTTCAGGAAAAGTTAACAAAGCAAATTGCAGACACGATAATGCAATCTTTTTTAGAGCCATGTGGTGTTATGGTTGTAATTGAAGCTGAACATTTATGCATGACGATGCGTGGTGTTAAAAAACCTGGCTCGAAAATGATCACTTCGGTTATGAGAGGTGTTTTTTTAAAAGATGTTAGAACTAGAGCGGAAGCAATGTCATTGTTAAAAAAATAGAAACTTTATAAAAGAGATTGTATTATGATAGTAAGAACAGCAACTATAAATAACTTTAATGATGCTTTAAAGCTTGTAAAAAACACAGGCTGTAGTGTTGTTGCTTGTGATCGACTTGCCAAGAAGGGTGTCCTAAACTCTATAATTATTGAAGATATAGATAATAGAGCTGCGAATATTTTAAAACAGGAAGCTATTTCCATAGGTGCCGATGTTGCTGTAAGTGAGTTTATTAGCAGATTTAAGCAAGGATTTTCTAATGTGGTTTTATTTGCTAACAGAATTCAAATTGAAAAATTAATCAATAAACTTTACTTGCAATTTTTTGGTTTAAAAGAAGTTGCCTTGAAATTAGATGATATAGTGAATAAAAAGAAAATTTTTAAATATAAAGAAAAAACATTGGATTTATCGAAGCCTGTTGTTATGGGTATTATCAATATGGATCCGGATTCTTTTTCTGGAGATGGTTTTACAGATCCAGATGCAGCACTGCGGAAAGCTGTGGAATTTCAAAACTTTGGAGCTAGAATGATAGATATAGGTGCTGAATCCTCTCGGCCAGGTGTAAATCTTATTGATGCAAAAACGGAAATAAAAAGACTCGTTCCGGCTCTTAAAAAAATAAGAAAAGCTGTTAGTATTCCAATTTCGATAGATACTTATAAGTATGAAACTTCAAGAGTAGTACTTTCTGAAGGTGCAGATATAATAAATGATATTTTTGCTTTAAGAAAAGGAAAAGAAAACCTTGCAAAGCTTGTTGCAGATACAAATTCCGGTATAATACTTATGCATATGAAAGGATTTCCTAAAAATATGCAGGTAAATCCTGAGTATAAAAATTGCACTTCGGAAGTATATAGATTTCTTGTTCAGAGAAAAGAATATGCAATGAGTTTTGGTGTACAAGAGGAGCATATTGCTGTTGATCCTGGGCCTGGTTTTGGAAAAACTATAAGGCATAATATTGAATTAATAAAAAATATCAATGTTTTTTCAACACTAGGCGTAGTTGTTGGCGCAGTATCCAGAAAAAGATTTGTGAGACATCTTGTTGGTAAAAATAAAACTTCTTTTGTTGCTATAAATTTTCTTACTGCATTCTGTGGTGCAGATATCATTAGAGTACATGATGTAAAGGAGACGGTAAATATTTTAAAAATAATTGATGTTTTTCGAGGGATATAAGAAGATTTAACGTTTCTGTGGTGGTGGATTTGTAGTTATACAGAATGAAATAGATTTAAAAAAAATATTACGGAGGATATATGTAAAATGAAATTGTTTGGAACTGATGGGATAAGAGGTGATTCTTCTGCATTCCCATTTGATAATTTAACGCTTAAAATTATTGGAAGAGCTATAGCTAGAACTTTATGTGATAAAAAAAATATTCTTATTATCCGTGATACGAGAGAATCTGGGAAAAGGATAGAGAAAGAATTAGCTAAAGGAGTTATTATGGGTGGTGCATTCCCTGTTTTTGGCGGTGTTATGCCAACACCCTCGGCTTCTTTACTTATGCGTAATGGTAAATATTCTGCAGCAATAGTTATATCTGCAAGCCATAATCCATACATGGATAATGGTATTAAGATTTTTAATTCAAAAGGATTTAAACTTGCAAACTCAATAGAGGCCAAGATTGAAAATAAAATAAACAAATATTTTTCTTTAAAAGCTGTTGTTTCAAATAAAGAAATATCTACTAAGAAGAATTCTAAACTTTTAAAATTTTATGAAAATTTTATTATAGATAATTTTATAGGCAGAAATCTTAAAGGTGCAAAAATAGTTGTGGATTGTGCTAACGGGGCATCTTATAAATCAGCCCCATATGTTTTAAAAAAGATTGGAGCAACAGTTATAGCATTAAACATTAAGCCCAATGGTAGAAATATAAATTTGAATTGTGGTGCTTTGCATCCTGAATATGCCACAGAAACAGTAAGAAAATATAAAGCTTTTTGTGGATTTGCTTTTGATGGTGACGCTGATAGATTAATATGTATAGATGAAAAAGGTATTGTAAGAGATGGTGATTTTTTTCTTGCTTCAATGGCATGTTGGTTAAAAAGTAAAAAGAAACTTAATAATAATATACTTGTATCAACAGTAATGGCTAATGCGGGGCTTATGAATGCTATGAGAAAAAAAAAGATAACAGTAGTGATATCTGCAAAAATAGGCGATAGATATGTAATTGCAAATATGAAAAAACACAAAGCTTCATTTGGTGGTGAGCAATCAGGACATTTTATATTTAAGGATATACTGACTACCGGTGATGGAATATTAAGTGCAGTTATGCTTCTTTCGGCACTGAATGAAACAAATAAAACAATGTCGGAGTTTATGAATGTAATTGAAAAGTTTCCGCAAGTGATAATAAATAAAAAAGTTTCTGAAAAGATTCCTATTAAAAAGCTTTCAAAATCTTATAGACTTATTAAAACTTATGAAAAATTGTTAAGCGGTGTTGGTCGTATATTTGTAAGATATTCAGGCACGGAAAATATTTTAAGAATCATGGTTGAAGGTGAAAGTATGGGAGAGATTAATACAGTAGCTAAAAATATAGCAAATAGTATTGAAAAAGATATAAAGTTTTTAAATATTGCACCATACATATAGTGTTCAAAGCTTTAATATAAAATAATGATTGAAGATAATAAAAAGAGTATATAGGATAATTAATAGAATGATAAAACTTGGTGTGAATATTGATCATATAGCAACAATAAGAGAGGCAAGAAAAGAAAAATGCCCATCAATAATTAATGCAGCTGAAATATGTGAAAAGGCTGGTGCAGATAGCATAACGGTACATTTACGAGAAGACAGAAGGCATATTCAGGATTCAGATGTTTATTGTTTGAGAAAATCTATTAAGACTAAACTAAATCTTGAAATGGCCATAAATGAAGAAATAATTGAAATTGCTACGAATGTGAAGCCTAATTTTGTATGTTTGGTTCCAGAAAAAAGGCAAGAACTTACTACTGAAGGTGGTCTTGATGTTAAAGGTAATGTTAAAAATTTTGAAAGTGTTGTTGCGAGACTCAAAAGAGTCGGAATTGTTGTTAGTATGTTCATTGATCCTGATATAAATCAAGTGTTAGCATGTAGTGATATAGATGCTGATGCAGTAGAGTTGCATACTGGGAAATATGCAAGTTTTTTTAAAGAAAATCATGAAAGTTCTTATGAATTTGAAGTGGAAATGTTGAAAATTATTGAGGCATCGCATGAAGCGATTAATCGAGGCTTGTTGTTAAATGCTGGACATGGTTTAGACTATGGTAATTTAAAACGAATTAGTAAGGTTCCAGGTATGAATGAATTTAATATAGGATTTTCAATTGTTGCCATGGCAGTATTTACTGGATTAGAAATAGCTGTTAGAGATATGAAAAACTTATTAATAGGTAAGGATTGAGGGCGTCTATGTGCGGAATTGTTGGATATGTTGGTAAAAAGAATGCTGTAGATATAGTTTTTAAAGGTTTAAAAAAACTTGAATATAGAGGTTATGACTCTGCTGGGATTGCTGTTATTGTAAACAAAGAGCTTCACGTGAGGAGAAGTGTAGGAAAACTCTGTAATCTTGCCTTAAATCTTGTCAAAGAACCAATTAGATCCAATATTGGTATAGGACATACGCGTTGGGCTACACATGGGAGGCCATCTGAAGAAAATGCTCATCCACATATAGATCCTACAAAAAGTGTTGTTATTGTTCATAATGGTATAATAGAGAACTATATTGAATTAAAATCTAAACTCAAAAAAAATGGCAAAGAACTAAAGTCTGAAACCGATACAGAAATTATAGTACATCTTATAAAAAAATATTATAAAAATAATTTATTTTTTGCTATTCAGAAAACTTTAAGTGAAATTAAGGGTTCTTATGCTGTTGGAATATTGTCTAAATATGAACCCAATAAGATAATTTGTGCAAGACATGATGCACCTCTAATTATAGGTGTTGGTAAAGGTGAAAATTTTGTAGCTTCAGATATTCCGGCTTTGCTTAGTTATACTCATGATATTATTTTTTTAGAAAATGGGGATATTGCGGAAATTACTGCAGATAAAATAATTGTAAAGGATATTAAAAACAATATAAAAAACAGGCCAATAAAGAACATACAATGGGATCCTTTGAAAGCTGAAAAAGATGGATATAAACATTTTATGTTAAAAGAGATATTCGAACAACCTCGTACGATTGAAGATACTTTTAGAGGAAGAATTTATCCTGTTGAGGGGAAGATTTGTGTTGAAGAGGTTAAAATCACTGACGAAGATATTAAAAATATTTCAAATATTTATATCGTGGCTTGTGGAACATCATATCATTCAGGTCTTGTTTCAAAATTTCTGTTTGAAAATTTTACAAAAATACCAACAGAGGTTGATATTGCTTCTGAGTTCAGATATAGAGAACCAATTTTAAATGAAAGAACTTTAGTTATAGTTATTTCGCAATCTGGTGAAACCGCAGACACTTTAGCAGCTTTAAGGCTCTCAAAAAGTAAAAATTGTAAAACATTGGCTGTTTGTAATGCTGTGGACTCAAGTATAAGTCATGAAGCTAAATATGTGATTTATACACGTTGTGGGCCTGAAATAGGCGTTGCTTCTACAAAGACTTTTACGGGGCAGCTTACTGCTCTTTATATACTTGCTTTAGATTGGTCATACAAAAGAGAGGTTTTCACAATTAAAGAACTAAAAAGATATTTAAGAGAATTGTGGAATGTTCCAGTAAAAATTAGCGAGTTTTTAAAAAACGATAAATCAGTAAAAAAGATTGCAAAAATATTTGCACACAAGAAAAAATTCTTATATTTGGGAAGACATGTAAATTACCCCGTAGCTTTGGAAGGTGCTCTAAAACTCAAAGAAATTTCATATATACATGCAGAAGGCTATGCGGCCGGTGAAATGAAACATGGGCCAATTGCTTTAATTGACGAATCCATGCCTATAGTTGTAATAGTTGTTGAAGGTAAAGTGTGTAAAAAAATAAATTCAAATATAGAAGAAGCAAAAGCTAGAGGCGGTATTATTATAGCTATAGTAAATCAATATCAATCCAATAAAAAAAATCATACCAAAAGTGATTATACAATCTGTGTCCCTAAAACTGATGAGTTTGTATCACCTCTTATGACTGTAATTCCTCTGCAGCTTTTGGCTTATTATATTTCTACATTGCTTGGTTGCGATGTTGATCAGCCAAGAAATTTAGCTAAGTCTGTTACAGTAGAATGAATTTAATTATTTTTTATATGCTTGCTCTTATTACTTTCATAAAAACTTCTTTTGCAATGTAAAAGTCTTGTAGTAGTAAATGTAAAAATTTGGAATTCTTGTTAATGTTATTATTGTCTATTAATGAATAACAAAAATGGGAATATGTTAATCCAAAAAATTGATTATTATTGATTGCGTAGGATTTAATTGTTTTATTTTTCTTGTTTTTTTATAGAGATGGGTTTGTGTAATTAAATACTTATGTTGTGTATTTTAATCATGTATGTTAAAGTTTTAATGGAACTAAATATAGAAAATGATAAGGCTGAGATGTGAATTTGTGCCTTGTATATTTTGTTCGAGACTGCTATGAATTATTTAAGTATAAATAGTTTTGCTATATAGGGCATAAAATGAATATAGGCGTTGATATCGAAGAAGTTGAAAAATTTAATAAATATATAAAAAATAAAGAATATTTGGAGCGCATTTTTGCAATGGAAGAAATATTGTATTCTTTCTCTAAGAAAAATACAACACAACATTTAGCAGTACGCTTTGCAGCAAAAGAAGCTGTTTTAAAAGCGTTAAGATCTAAAAATAAAAAAATTATTATTGTTGATATTTCTGTCAAAAACAATAAAGATGGTAAACCGGAGATTTATATTAAAAATAAAAAGTATAAAAATATAGACATATCATTGTCGCATACTAAAAGATATGCAATAGCTGTAGCAATAGTGTTTTGAGATGTATTATGAAAAAACAAGAAATTAGAGGTTTTATTTCAAAATTAAAAAGGAAACAAGATAGCCATAAATATAATTATGGACATGTTTTGGTAATAGCGGGTTCTAAAATTATGCCTGGCGCAGGAGTGTTGTGTTGCTTAGGGGCGTTGCGTTCAGGTGCTGGAGTTGTGACTTATGCTGTTAAAGATGATTTTTTAAATCAAGTATGTGGAATTTCTAATCCTGAAATAATGTTTTTTATATATAAAACCGTATTCGATATTTTAAACTTCATTAAATCAAAAAAAGTTACTTCTGTTGTTATAGGTCCTGGATTGCAGACAGATAGTGCTGTGTTGCGTAAATTTATTAAGAAGATTATTTCAACAGTTGATAATATACCCGTTATTTTAGATGCATCCGGAATTTCATGTTTTAACGACAACGTATATGAACTTAAAAATACTAAAAATAAGCTTATATTAACACCACACCTGGCCGAGTTATCTAGATTGTTAAATTTACATATTGATATAATAAAAAATAATAGAGAAAGGATAATTAGAGATCTTACAAAAGAAAGTTCATTAGTTTGTGTTTTAAAAGGTAGTAATACGCTTGTATCTTCAAATAAGAAAATATATATTAACGTTACTGGTACGCCTGCTATGGCAACCGCGGGTAGCGGTGATGTCTTGAGCGGTTTGATAGCTTCTTTCGTAAATATTATTGCAGATGATATATTTAAAGCAGTAAAATTTGCAGTCTTTATTCATGGCCTTGCTGGTGAAATTGCTGAGAAAGATAAAGGAACAACAGGTGTAATTGCAAGTGATATCGTGGAAAATATTTGTTATGCAATAAAAAATATTTAAATTATTATTGTTATACTGATATATAATATTTACAAAATTGACATTTGATTTGCAGTTTAATTGTAATTCATGTAGGTGTTGTTTAACTTAATATTGAGAGATACAAAATGAATTTGGAACAAGAAATTATTGCAATAAGAAGATACATACATCAAAACCCCGAACTTGGTGGTTGTGAGTTTAATACTGCGAAATTCATTGAATCTAAGCTGAAAAAATTGAAAATGCCATATAAGCGTGTAGGTAAGACTGGGGTAATATCTACTATTGAGGCTTTAAAATCTAGAAAAACAATAGCATTAAGAGCAGATATGGATGCTTTGCCTATTTGTGAAAAAAATACTAATATTGAGTATATATCTAAAAAAATCAATGTTATGCATGCTTGTGGGCATGATGCACATATTGCAATAATACTTGGTGCAGGAAAACTTCTTTGTGAAAAAAAATCTGAATTGAAAGGTAATGTTAGATTAATTTTTCAGCCTAGTGAAGAAGTTTCTGATGGTGCTAAATCGATGATTAATGGTGGTGCTTTGAAAAACCCTAATGTAGATTTTATTTTAGGTATACATGTTAATCCATGGTTGAAATCTGGGAAAATAGGTTTAAAATTTGGATCGATGATGGCAGCTGTTGATGAATTAACAATAGAAATTACAGGTGCGATAGCACATGGTGCCTATCCGCAACAGGGGAAGGATGCTTTGCTCGCAGCTTCGATATTTGTAAATATGATTCAAGGTATTATTTCAAGAGAAATTGATCCTATTGAGCCTGCTGTTATAACCTTAGGTAAAATTGAAGGTGGAGATGCGTATAATGTGATTTGTGAAAAAATAATATTATATGGCACAGTAAGAACTTTTAATAATAAAATAAGAAATTTAATAAAGGCAAGTATTTTGAGAAAGCTTAAAGCAATAGAGATGGCATATGGAGTTAAATCTGTGTTTTGTTATAATGAAATAGGAAATGCTTTGGTTAATACGCCTCAAATTACAAAACTTTGTATTAAAACCGCTAAAAAGTTCTATGGTGAAGACAATATTAAAATTTTAGAAAATCCATCTATGGGTGGTGAAGATTTTTCTGAATATTTAAGTGTAGTGCCTGGCAATTATATATATATAGGAACCTCTAAAGATAAAAGCACATCTTATCCGTGGCATCATAGTAATTTCAATATCGATGAAAGTGTTATGCTAAAAGCTGCAGAGTATGTTGCATATACCGTGGAACAATTTTTAGAATAACATTGGAGCTGTCTAGTTAATAAATTTGTTTGTAACAATTATTGAAAACATTTTTTAATGTTGATTATATTTTGGCTGAATCTGTAATTTCAACTTCAAAGATATCGTTTTTAACATTTAAATCTTTGACCGATTTTTTGATTGTTATATAATTATCAGTTAGAACTTTGTCTTTCCCTATTTTTACTGCATTTCTTCTTGTATTCATATTTTTTTTCAAAAAATCTTTTCTTTTATATGAGTCTATTTCAAAAAGATCTTTTGCTCTGTTTTTTATTTCATTTGGGTGAATTTTGTTTTTAAACAAAAAAGCATTTGTTCCTTGTCTGTCTGAATATCTGAATATATGAAATCTTGCGAATGGAATTTTTTGTACAAAACTACATGTTTCCTTATGATGCTTTCTTGTTTCACCAGGGAATCCTGCAATGATATCTGTTGTAAGTGCTAAGTCTGGTAATATTTGCATTATTTTATTTATCTTTTTTTCGAAATCTATTGTTAAATATTTTCTATTCATTTTTCTTAAAATATCATCGTTGCCAGATTGCAATGGAACATGTATGTAACGACATATTTTTTCTTTATTTATTTTCATAATTTCTATTAATTCATCATTGATTTCATTCAATTCTATAGATGAGATTCGCACTCTGAAACTCAAAGGAATTTGAACTATCTCTTTAAGGAGATTGGATATTCCATGGTTATATTTTCCAATATGTATTCCTGTTAGAACTATTTCTGAGTATCCATTTTTTACAAGATTTATAATTTCTGATAAGATTTCATTTTTAGGTTTACTCCATAAAATGTTTCTAACATAAGGGACTATGCAATAACTGCAAAAACTTTTGCATCCATCTTGTATTTTTAGAAATGCTCTTGAGTGCTTATCAAAATAAGAAATCCTTTGTTTCTGAGGTTCTTTAAAAAGTATTGTTTTGTCTTCAACTATTTCAATATTTGGGAACATTTGTCTTACATTGATATTTTTATTTTTTACAAGACATCCTGTAAGTATTATTTTTGGTTTATTTGGTAACTTTAAAATTTTTCTTAAAAAATATTTGCATTCTTTATCAGTTTTAGCGGTTATTGTACATGAATTTAAAACTATGATATCGGCTTCATTAGGTTTTTGCATACGCTGGAAATTATTACTTTCGAATTTTTCAGAAATAAGTTGTGATTCATATTGGTTTACTTTACATCCAAAAGTGTATATATAATATTTTTTCATTTAAGTGACACCATATTTTTGAGAACCAATGTTTGATTATTTAAGACCAAAGCACTCGAAATCAGTGCAGCTGTTTCTATTCTCAAAATATCGTTTCCAAGTGTTATGGTTTGAATGTCTAGTGATTTAGCAAACTCTATCTCTTCATTTTCAAAGCCACCTTCAGGACCTATAAAAATATTTGCTCCAACGTACGTTGGTTTTTGAATAAAATTATTTAATGTGGTGCTGGTTTCTTTTTCCCATAATAGTATAGACATGAAATTTTTAATTGAATAAATGGCTTTGCATGCGTTTTTAAAATTTAATACATTGCTGATCTCCATAATATCATTTCTTCCGCATTGAGAGCTTGCAGCAATAGATATTTTTTTATATCGTTCAAGCTTATTTTCTGAAAAAAATATTTTTAGGCTTCTTCTGGTATTAATAGGTATAATCTTAGAAACACCTATTTCAGCACATTTTTCTATAAGCCATTCAAATCGTTTGCCCTTGGGCACAGATGTATATAGTTTTATAGTAAATACAGGCATTTTATATGAAGAAGACAAAATGTGTCCGATGATTTTGTTTTTGTTTATAGAAATAATTTTTGCTTTGTAGGAATTTCCTATACCATCAAAAATCATTATTTCATCGTTGATTTTGAAGCGATGTACATTAGATACATAGTGATACTGTGTACCATTGATTAAGAAAAAATTTCCACTTATATTCTCTGGTTCTACATAAAAATGAGGCATATAAAATTTCATTATATTTCTTTTTATTTGTATTGTAACATAAATTATATTATAACATAGAATATAGTAACTTTAATTTTTGACTAAATATTTTTATGGCGGAAGTTTCAGACTTAATATATGTTTGTCTGATAAATTTAATGATAATATTTTTTATGTTTATTGTACTTAATTGAATTGACGAGCATATTTCACAGTACGGTAATAAATAAGGATAAGGTTTTTTTTGAGGATATTTGCCGTGACAGTAACAAGTTTATTTTTTACTTTACTAAGAAATTACGATTACTATAAGTATTTGAATGTTGTTTTCTAGGTTTTTAGTGAAAAGGTATCTAGATTTGATCAAGGATGCATTTTTTTATATAATAAACATAATAACTACTTTAATTTATTATTGCAAAATTTATATATAAACAAATTTTTTTCTAATTTATGATTTACTTGTGTTCATCGTAAGTAGCGGATGAGGGGGGGGCGTGGCAGAGTGGTTTAATGCACCAGACTGTAAATCTGGCGGGTCTATTGCCCTTCGGTGGTTCAAATCCATCCGCCCCCATTTTTGTAGTTCTGCGGGAGTAGCACAGTGGTAGTGTCCTAGCCTTCCAAGCTTGTTATGCGGGTTCGATTCCCGTCTCCCGCTCGTTTGTCTGTTTGTTTATTATTTTTAAAAATTTGCCGAGGTGGCTCAGTGGTAGAGCACCTCCTTGGTAAGGAGGTGGTAGCGGGTTCGATTCCCGCTCTCGGCTAGTTTGTTTTTATTAAAAAAGCTGATGTATTTTGATTGTAGGATATGTGTAGGGAATTAAAATAACTGAAGCAAAATTTGATAGAAGTAAGTCACATTATGAATATGGCAATAATAAAAAGTATTTGTAGAGATAGAGATAGCTTACGGAATATGAAATCTAGTTGATAAAGATAGTAACAATAACTGTAAGTTGTGTGTGTAACATTCTAGATTGAACGGTATTATGCTCATGTTATCTATGTACACGGATTATGTAAAATGTAATTACGCTGTAGTATGTTATAGTACAAGTAAGTAGTACATATAGTGTGTGACGATATTAGCAATGAGGTGCGGGGTAGGTGGGGGTGCATATAAGATAGCCTAAGCAAATGTAAGTAAGAGATTTATTGATGAAATATGATTTCTCATAAAAAATATTTGCGACATAAGAGAATAGAGTAAAAAACAGTAGCCTGAATCGTTGGCGATATGTGATGTGAGCGTGTTTTTCTTTTTGTTTTATATAGTGTTTATTGTGTGTACAATATGTGCGATATGATGTAGCTCATTTTCATGTGATAAGGATGGCAATAAATATATAATGTCAGAAAGATTGGAGAATTAGATAAAATGACTGAAAGAATCATTGTAAGTATGATGTGTAGCGTGTGTAAAAATAGAAATTATTATTTTAACAAAGGCAAAAAACAAGAAGGGAAGCTTATACTACAAAAGTTTTGTAAGAGTTGCGGTAAACGTACTGAGCATAGAGATATAAAATGATTTTGTGTTATGTGTCGCGGGGGGGGTATAAGCTAATGGTAAACTGTTGGTCTCCAAAACCAGCTTTGAAGGTTCAAGTCCTTCTACCCCTGTTTTTGATAATGTGTTGGTCATTGATTTTGTGTTTGAGCAAGGTGTAAGATGAACTTAATTAAAAGAGCCATACACTTCTTTAAGAACTCATATTACGAATTTACAAAAGTTATATGGCTTGGCAAGAAGGAAGTTGTTGTTGCTAGCATGGTTGTGTTTGTTTTTGTTATTGTTATGTCTATCTTTGTAAGCATTGTAGATTTGTTTTTAAGTGCTGTTGTAGGTATTATATTGTGAGTTGGAGTAAAAAATGGCAAACCAATGGTACGTTGTTCATACTTATTCGGGGCATGAGGATAAAGTAAAAAAAAGCCTTGAGATGGCGGTTGTAAATTTGAATATGCATGATGTCATTTTGCAAGTACTTGTTCCCACTGAAGAAGTAATTGAAGTTAAAAAAAACAAAAAAAGAATTAGAAAAAGAAAATTTTATCCAGGTTATGTTTTTATTGAAATGTTTGTAAATAATGCAACTTATTGGCTTGTTAAAAATACTGCCGGTGTTACGGGTTTTCTTGGTGGTATAAAGCCACTTCCAATGGCGCAAGATGAAGTTGCAAATCTTATTAATACCCTTGTTAGTCCAGATGTTTCTAAACCAAAACCGGCGGTATCATTTGAGAAAGAAGAAAATGTGTGTATTATTGAAGGTCCATTTAAGCATTTTATTGGTGCTGTAGAAGAAATTAATCATGAAAAAGGTAAACTTAGAGTTATGGTAACAATATTTGGAAGACCTACACCTGTTGAGCTTGATTTTTTGCAAGTTGAGAAAATATAAAAGAAATAAGAATTAAGTGATTAATATTTTCGCTAGTTTTGCCGACAGTGAAGAAAATAATACAGGAGTAAGATAAAATGGCACAAAAGAAGATAAAAGCAATGGTTAAATTACAAATCTTAGCTGGTGAAGCGAATCCTGCACCGCCTGTGGGGCCAGCATTGGGGCAACATGGTGTGAATATTATTGATTTTTGCAAACAGTTTAATGAAAGAACAAAAACAGCGGAAAAAGGCATGATAATACCTGTAATTGTAACGATTTTTGAAGATAGGAAATTTACTTTTATAACAAAAATGCCGCCTGTTTCTGCTTTGTTAAAAAAAGCTGTTGGTATTTCTAAAGCTTCTGGCATTCCTAACAGAAATAAAATAGGAAAAATTACTATAACACAGCTAGAAGAAATAGCAAGGCAAAAAATGCCAGATTTGAACGCAAATGGAAATTTGAAAGCTGCTGAGCTTATGGTCGAAGGAACTGCAAGAAGTATGGGTATTGATGTAATTAAATAGATTATTATATGTGTTTGTTATCAATTTGTTTTTTTTGACGATAATTTAATGTAGACTGTGTGATTAGTATGTTTGTAGTAAATATAATAAAAATGTCTTTGAATTTATATTCGAAACTGTTTATGGAGAAAAAAATAATGAGTAAAAAATTAATTGAAGCATCAAAATTAGTAGATAAGAAAAAAAAATATACAATAGAAGAAGCCTCGGCCCTTGTAAAAGAAACAGCGAAAGCAAAATTTGACGAAACAGTTGAGATTAATATTAGACTTGGAATAGATTATAAACAAAGAGATCAAATAGTGAGAGGTACAATATCTCTTCCCTATGGGCTTGGCAAAACAAGAAAAATTGCAGTTTTGACAAAAGGAGAAAAACAAAAAGAGGCAGAGACTGCAGGGGCAGATATTATAGGTTATGTTGATTTAATTGAAAGTATATTAAAAGAAGATATTGATTTTGATGTTTTAGTTGCAACTCCTGATGTTATGAAAGATTTGAGTAAAGTTGCAAAAATTCTTGGACCTAAAGGTCTTATGCCAAATCCAAAATCTGGAACTGTAACATTTGAAATTGGTGCCACAGTTTTAGAATTAAAAAAAGGAAGAGTTGAATATAAAAACGATTCTTTTGGTATTATTCATGTTCCTGTTGGAAAAGTGTCTTTTGAAAAAGAGAAACTTATAAGCAATATAAGAGCTTTAATTGAGGTGGTTATAAAGGCAAAGCCTTCAAGTGCAAAAGGTATGTATATAAAAAGCATTTCTGTTTCATCAACTATGGGGCCTGGCATATTTGTTGAACAGAGAATGTTATAAATTTTTCTTTTTAAATATTTTTTATACTAAAATGGCGGCTTAAGGCTGCTTTTTGTTTTTTTTGTGAGGATTAATTGTAAATGTGTAAAGAGCAAGAAATAGAGGATTTACTTGAGCCAGTGGCACAAAAAATAAGAGTTGAAATAGTTGATATACAGTGTGTTAAAGAAAATTGTGAATTAGTAGTCAGGATTTTTATTGATAAAAATAGTGGGATAACAATAGATGACTGTGAAAACACAAGTCATATTTTCCGAGCAATTCTGGATGAATGTGATATATTTAAGTGTTATTATGTTCTTGAAATTTCTTCGCCTGGTCCTAATAGGGTTTTAAAAAAAGAGGAAAGTTTTAAACGTTTTATAGGTAGTATAGTGAGAATTCAAACCTTCAACCCCATAAATAATCAAAAAAAATTTTTAGGAGAGCTTTTAGATTTTAATAGGAACAAGATAAAAATAAAAGACATAACAAAAAAAGATATAGTGGAAATAAAATTTTTAGATATAAAAAGAGCGAATATAGAAACAGATATTTAGTAGGAGGAGGGGGTATGAAATGGCTGAAAAGTGTGAACTTTTAATAGCTCTTGAGCAGATTGAGAAAGATAAGAAGATAAAAAAAGAAGATATTTTAATTGTAATAGAGAATGCTCTTGTATCGGCATATAAAAAACATGTTGGCAGAAATGTTAATGTTGAGGCAAAAGTTAATCCTGAAACTGGTGAAATGGTCGCAAGTGTGATAAAGATTGTTGTTAATAATGTTACGAATCCTCTTTTGGAAATTTCTGTTCAAGATACAGAAAAATTTGGGCAAAGATTAGAAATTGGTAGTGAAGTAAAAATAGCTCTTAACACACAGGATTTTTCACGTATTGCTGCACAAACAGCAAAACAAGTTATAGTTCAAAAAATTAGAGAATCTGAGAGAGATTCTCTATTTAAGGAAATGAAAGAAAAAATTGGACAAATTGTAAGTGGTATTATATATCGTATAATAAATAAAAATCTTATAGTAGATCTTGGAAAAACTGAAGCTATTCTTCCTGGAAGTGAGCAAGTTTTCAAAGAAAAATTCAATTTAGGGCAGCATATAAAAGCAGTGGTTATAAAAGTTGATAAAAACGCTAGAAGTTCTGGTATTGTTTTATCAAGGGCAAGTACTGAGTTTGTGAAAAAGCTTTTTGAACTTGAAGTCCCTGAAATTTATGAAAAAATTGTGGAGATAGTAAATATTGTAAGAGATCTTGGAACTAGAACAAAAATAGCTGTGTTATCACATAATCCAAAAGTTGATCCTGTTGGTGCGTGTGTGGGAGTAAAAGGTGCTAGAGTTAAACCTATTATTGATGAATTGAGAGGTGAAAAAATTGACTTGGTTCTTTATTCTGCAGATCCTGTAAAATATATTGCTGGAGCTTTGTCCCCAGCAAAGGTGATTTCTGTAATTGTTATTTCTCAAGATGAGAAAAAAGCTGAAGTGTTGGTATTTGATGATATGTTATCTTTAGCTATTGGGAGAAATGGTCACAATGTGAGACTTGCTGCAAAGCTTACTGGTTGGCATATTGATGTAAAATCTGAGAGACAGAAAAAGCAAGAAAATGAACAAAAACTTGAAAAGCAAATAGAAAATTTAGAAAAGTTTGAAGATTTAAATGAGCAAACAATAGAAATACTTGTAAAGGCAGGTTTTACAAGTATAGAAAAGTTGGCATTACTTAGTGTTGATGATTTGACTGCTTTACAGGGCATAGGTCCTAAAGTAGCTGAAAAAATTATTGAATTGGCAAAGAAAAGATTTATGAACTAATCTATTATACTCATGTTTAGATTTAAGTGCTGTGTTTGTCAACAAAATAAATAAGTAGGAGAATTTATGCCATTAAAACAAACTAATAAATCGAAAGATTCTGAAGAAAAAATTATGAAAAGAAAAACAACGACAATTTTAGCTAAAATAAAAGATGCCTCGATTGATAAAGGCTTGAAAAAGAATATTGTTTCGTCTGCCAAGAAAGGAGTTAAGATAAAAACTATATCAAAAAAAATAGGGTTAAAATCTGGAATAAAATATGCTAATGTAAAAACACCAAATACTCTATCTATTGAAAAGATATTAGTAGACAAAGAAGAAAAATTAAAAAATAAAAAAGAAATCCAACAAAAGGCAAATAATTCTGAGAAGAGAGTATCTGTTGTGAAATCTGAGGTGTTGAAAGGTATTGTCAAGGTGTCAAGTGAAATAGTTAAAAATAAATTTAAAGGTGTAATTTTAATAAATGAGTTGATAACAGTTAGGAAGTTAGCAGATAAAATGAAACTTGGATCCAGTGATGTTTTAAAAAAACTTCTTTTGATGGGTAGTCTTGCTACAATCAATCAAAGGCTTGATGTAGATACAGCTGTGCTTTTAGCTAATGAGTTTGGATATGATACAAAGTTAGAATCAATTTATTTCGAAGAAAAAAATGATCCTAACTTTGTAGAAAATCCTTCAAAGCTAAAAACAAGGCCGCCAGTTGTTACTATTATGGGGCATGTTGATCATGGCAAAACGTCTCTCTTGGATTCTATAAGAAGTAGCAATGTTGTTGGTGGCGAACATGGTGGGATCACACAACATATCGGAGCTTATAAAGTTAAAACACAAAGCGGACATTATATTTCATTTTTAGATACACCTGGACATGAAGCCTTTACAGCAATGCGTTCTAGAGGGGTACAGGTTACCGATATAGTTATACTCGTAGTTTCTGCTACAGATGGTGTAATGCCTCAAACTGTGGAAGCCATAAATCATGCAAAAGCTGCGAAGGTGTCTATTATAGTTGCAGTGAATAAGATTGATCTGCCGTCTGCAGATTCACAGAAAATAAGACAGGAATTAAGCAATTATGGTCTTGTTCCTGAGGAGTGGGGTGGTGATACGATAGTAGTTGATATTTCTGCGAAAGAAAAAATCAATATTGATTCATTGCTTGAAATGATTTTACTAAAAGCTGAAATGATGGAACTTAAAGCAAATCCTGATAAAAACGCTGCAGGTGTAGTTATAGAAGCAATGCTTGATTCTCGTAAAGGATCTGTTGCTACGCTTTTAATTCAAAGCGGGAGTTTAAAAGTTGGCGATAATTTAGTTGTAGGCACAACATATGGAAAAGTACGGGCTATAGTTGATGAGCATGGTAAAAGACTTAATATAGCTACACCAAGTAGTCCTGTTGGGATTCTTGGTATTAATGAGCCACCGCAAGCTGGTGATAAATTTATTGTAGTTGAGTGTGAATCTAGGGCCAGAGAAATTGCCCAAGCCAGGGAAATAAAAGCTAGAGAGAACTCATTGAAATCCAGGCATCATCTGACTCTTGCAGATATAAGTACTGGCCAAGCTAAGGATTTAAGGATAATATTGAAGACTGATGTTCAGGGGTCTTTGGGTGCCTTAAGTGGTGCCTTGGAAAGACTTTCGGGCCATGGAATAAGCTTGAAAATAATACATAAGGGTGCTGGTGCAATTACATCTTCTGATGTTGCTCTGGCTGTTGCATCAGACGCTTTAATAATTGGCTTTAATTTACGTCCGGATTCTGCTGTTGAGAAACTTGCAGAACTTGAAATGGTAAGCATAAATGTTTATAGAATTATTTATGATTTAATTGCTGATGTTAAATCTGCTATGGAAGGCTTGCTTGCTCCTGATATGAAGGAGAAAATATTTGGCAAGGCTTCTGTAAAACAGGTGTTTAAGCTTTCGAGTTATGGAACTATTTCAGGCTGTTCTGTTGTTGACGGGATGATAAAAAGAGGCACAAAAATAAGGCTTTTAAGAGACAATATTATTGTTTTTGAAGGCAATATTTCTTCGTTAAAAAGATTCAAAAACGATGTTAAAGAGGTTGAAAAAGGTTATGAATGTGGTATTGGTCTTGAAAATTTTTCAGATATAAAAACAGGTGATATAATTGAAAACTTTACTATGGAAAAGATTATAAAAAGCTAGACACATAATTATCAGTTGCCATATTTATGGAATATGGGAGAGTAGTATGTTATTATCGTATAAGAGGTCTACTAGAGTAGGAAAAGTTGTGTATCAAATTGTATCAAAAGTTGTGAGAGAAATAAAAGGTTTGAATGCGATAGTTACTGTTATGGGCGTTAAACTTACAGATGACTTATTAAGTGCTAAAATTTATTATTCTGTTTTTGGTTCAGAAGAAGATAAGCAAAAAACAAGCAAGATTTTGAGAAAAAATACAAAAGGGGTAAGATATCAGCTAGCATTGCGTTTAAACTTAAGACGTACTCCTGTAATACATTTTGTTTATGATAATACTAATGAAATTGCTACGAAAGTGTTTGATATACTCGGAAAAATAGAAAAAGAAAGGTAATGATCGCGAAATTGTTATTTTGAATAATGAAAGTGAGTGCTATTAAGAACGGGAGCAATGTAAATTTTTCGATGTGCACAATAAATTTAGGTAAAAACAATCTTAAAAAAATTCTTGAGATTTCCAAAATAATCAAGCAATCAAAAACATTTTTTATTGCTGGACACGTAAAACCCGATGGTGACAGTCTTGGTTCGGCTTTGGCACTTGCATCTGTATTAAATCGGCATGATAAGAAAGCTTGTGTTTATTGTCTTGATAAAGTGCCAAATTTCTTAAAATTTATTAAAAATTCAAATAAAATAAAAACATTTGCAAATAAAACTGATAAATTTGATTGTGCGATTATACTAGAATCAAGCAATTTTCTAAGAATGGGCAATATAATTGTTCCTGAACAATCAAGAAAAATAATCAATATAGATCATCATTTGAGTTATACGAATTTTGGGAATGTGAATTATGTTGTTCCTTCTTCAGCATCAACTGCAGAACTTATATTAAATATTTTTGAACATATGAAAATTAAGCTTATAAAGAGCGAGGCCGAGAGTCTTTACACAGGCATATTAACAGATACAGATCGTTTTCAGCAAATAAATACTACTGCTGACTCTCATATTGCTTGTGCAAAGCTTATGAAATACAATATAGATGTAAACAAAATTTATAAGAATATTTACGAAAACTATTCTATTAATACATTAAAATTGCAAGGCCTTGCAATATCACAAATAAAAACAATTTTGAATGATCGCGTTTCTTATATTGTTTTAACAAAAAACATCTTCAAAAAAAGCGGGGCAAGGTTTGATGATTCTGGTAGCATAGTGAATTATGCTTTAAGAATTAAAGGTGTTAGTGTGGGATTTGTTTTTAAAGAAATTGATAAAAAAAATACCAAAATTAGTTGTCGTTCTGTAAGAAATTTTGATGTTTTAGATATAGTTCTCAGATTTGGTGGTGGTGGTCATAAAAATGCAGCAGGATGTATAATTAATGAAGGCGTGGATGTTTCAATCAAAATGATTGTTAGTGTTTTAAGGGAGAAATTTAATGATTAAAAGTTATAATAATATTTACGCACTATTATTTTAGACAAGACTTTAAGTGTTGCCTCATTTGAGGCCTGTATATTATAACTAGAAAAAGTTTATGTTGAATGCATATCGGTACTTAAGATCTGCCATCGTTTTGGCTTGTGTTTATTTAGTATAAAAACTATAAATTGAAGTTGATTCATGATTTTTGAAGATTATAATGACATAAAGTAAAAAATTAAAACTTTAAGAAAATAAGAAGTATACCCTTTAGATATTAGAGATGCTTTAAAAGCGTAATGAATATAAAATGATTAAAAAATCAGTAATAACTCTTGGAACCTTTGATGGGATTCATAAAGGTCATAAGCTTCTTATAAATAAAACTTTGTCTGTGGCAAAAAAAAATAATTTGAAAAGTATGGTAATTTTACTTAAGGAACCTGTTAAAAAAGTTAGTGGATTACTTACAACATATGAAGAAAAACTTGATGAAATTAAGTCTTTTGGAGTGGATGAAATTATTGTTATAGAGGTTCCATCGATAATTTTGTCGCACACACATGATGAATTTTTTGATAATTTTTTATCTAAAACGTTGCGTGTTTCTGAAATAGTTTGTGGGTCTAATTTTGCTTTTGGGAAAAACAGAAAAGGTGATATTAAATGGCTTCATGAAAAAGCAAAAAATAGTGGTATAAAAATTGATATCGTTGAACTTTTAAAAAACACTTCGAAACAAGCAATTTCATCATCTTATATCAGAACATTAATTGAAAAAAGTGATGTGGTAAATGCGGCAAAATTATTGGGCAGAAATTATTCTTTTATAGGAATACCATTCAGAGAAAAAGGGATGGGTAAGAAACTAGGTTTCCCAACACTTAATCTTAGAGTTGCTAAAAACAAACTTCTTCCTAAAGGAGTTTATACAAGTTTTATATCTCAAGGAGAGAGAATATATCCTTCAGTTACAAATATAGGTATAAGAATTACCTTTAATAGAGGTGATCAAATTGTACCTGAAACTCATATTTTGAATTTTCAAGGAAACCTAAAAAAATCACAAATTAAAGTTGTAATATTAAAAAAAATAAGAGATGAAGAGAAGTTTGTTAGCATTGAAAAACTTAAGTCTAGAATTTTTAAGGATGTTTCAATTGCCATGCATTTTTTCAATAAAAAATGAGAAATAGTAATGTTATGTTTGCAGTTTTAAGTTAAGATATCGATTTTTTTTGATGAGAAACCATGAATTTCTATGGATCAATAATATGTTATAAACGTTATATGGTTTCAGTAAATAGTTTATGCATTATAAGATTATATTCCAAATTCTTCATGTTTTGTATTAAAATTTTGATTAAAATATTCTCAGTTGACAATAACGTATAGAATTGTGTCGAACTGTGTGAATAGAGGTATATATCATACGTGTTTGTTATATGTGTAGTAAGCAACTTGTAATACAAAGAGTGATGTAGATTTATAGTTATGATGAAGATTTGACAGTTTGAATTTGTATATAGTACAATGAATGTGTGTATGAATACTATAAATATATTGTTTTTCATTTTTAAGTATGTTCATTATATAATATGTTCCGTATTGGTTTTTGTTGTTCTTTTGCAAGTAGGAAAGAGCGGTGGAATGTCGGGTTTATTTGGCGGCGGCTCTGATCAAATTTTCGATGTGCCGTCAAGTATGGCTTTTATAAAAAAACTAACTATAGTTATGGTTTGCATGTTTTTGTTTACATCATTAGTTCTTACAAAGCTTTCTACAAGCATAAGCATGGTTTCTGTTGTTACGTAATAGTTTTTGCAATTTGGAGATGGGGCGATACGTGGTTTCTGCTTGGTGCTATTAAAAAAAGTTGGTTGTTTTGTTGTGGACGTAGTTAGTATGTTTGGCGGGGGAAAATGGATGGAGGGGGGGCTGAGGTGGCGGAATTGGCATACGCGCACGTTTGAGGGGCGTGTCTTTAATAGGGGTGCGGGTTCGAGTCCCGCTCTCAGCATTATAGATGGTCTGTCGATTTATATTCTAATAATTGCGGACGTAATTCAGCGGTAGAATGTCTCGTTGCCAACGAGAATGTCGTGGGTTCAAATCCCATCGTCCGCTTTTTGTTAAAATAAATCTATGTTTGTGGTTTTTCCACTTGCGATCTGTTTTGGTTATTGTATGGTACTGTCAAAATTCTGTATTTGCCTTGCATTAATTTATGTGTTTCATAAAAGTTCTTGGTTGTATTTCTGCAATAATTTTAAAATTTCAATTAGGAGTTTGGAAGTTTACTGTGGTTGCATTGTAGTCATGGTTTGTGGTTTTATGGATTAGTGTCCCCTTTTTTATTAGAAAAACACTAATAAAACTATTACAAGATTATAGATTTTTTTCATTCTGTGCTTTATCCAATATAAATATTTTTCCTAAGTTATTGAGTAGATATAGTCTAATTAAATTGTTAAAAATTATGTATAAGTGTAATCTTTTCGTTAACTGAACACATGCTTTTTTTCAAATAAAGGCACTTCATAGAGTGAATGTAAATATTAAAAACATTTAAAAATTTAAGTGTTCTCCACTAAAAAATATGGGTATATTTTTGGAAAACTATCTGATTGTATAAAATAAAACTGCAAAAGATAAAAGAGAGTAGTAGAAGATTTAAATATTATTATTTTATAGTGATGGATTAAGTTGTACGTTGATACAAAATTAAATTAGACTAGAATACGATATTGTAGAACAGAAAAAGTTTATGTTTCTTCTTTTGTTCACAAAGTTCTTGGAGTGGTTTTTTGTTGTTAATGTGTTAATAATATTATAAAATCTATCACAGCAAATGTTTTGAAAGGATTGTTTTATGTTAACGAAAATTGCTATAGTTGGCAGGCCTAACGTTGGTAAATCTACACTATTTAATAGGTTTATAGGTAAAAAAAAAGCAATTGTTCATAAGACACCTGGAACGACGAGGGACAGGAATGATTGTGAAGTTTTGTTGAGAGATAGAAAGTTTATTATTACAGATACTGCAGGCTGGAGTAATAACGTTTCTGTTTTTTCAGAAGGTATGGTCCGTCAACTTTGTATAGCTATTAAAAAAGCTGATATAATATTGTTTGTTGTTGATGTAAAAATTGGTGTTCATCATATAGATATTCAAATTGCTAATCAAATAAGAATCAGTCAAAAAAGAACAATTGTTGTTGTAAATAAGATAGATGTAAAAGCAGAAGAAATTAAAGGTTATGAATTTTACGAGCTCGGTTTTGATGATTTGGTTTTTATATCAGCGAATCACGGTAGAGGAATGGATGATTTGTTAGATAATATTTGGAATAATATTAAATATGATGGTAACAACATAAAGACTAAAAATTCCCAAGAGCAGGAAATATTAAAAATTATTCTTGTAGGAAAACCTAACGTTGGTAAATCCTCATTTATAAATGCTGTTGCCAAAGAAGAAAGAAGTATTGTTCATGATATTCCTGGGACAACAAGAGATTCTCTTGCAGTGACTGTTAAAGTTAATGGTAAGGAATATATTGTTGTAGATACTGCAGGATTGCATAAAGGCAGTAAAATGAAAAATGATATGGAATATCTTTCAAAACTGAGTACTGATTATGCCATTGAAGATGCCAATGTTGCGATTTTACTTGTTGATGCCTCTGATTGCATAGGAGAGACTGAAGTTAAAATTGCAAGATTGCTAGTTGAAAAGAAAAAGCCAGTTATTATTGTAGTCAACAAATGGGATTTAATAGAAAACAAGGAAGAAGTAACAAAATATTTTGAAGAACAGTTAAGAAAAAGAATGAAGTTTATGAATTGGGTTAATGTTGTTTTTATATCTACAAAAACAGGACAAAGACTAGAAAAGGTATTTAAAGAGTCCGAGTTTGTTTTTCAGCAATACTCTAAAAGGATACCTCAAGAGGAATTTAATGAAGTTATAAGAGATGCTGTTGCAAGAAAACCGTATACAAGTAAAGGGAGAACATTAAAACTTAAGGAGTATACACAAGTATCTTCAAAACCACCTGTATTTAGTTTTTCTGTAAACGATATGACTTTGATACATTTTTCTTATGAGAGGTTTCTTGAAAACTGTTTAAGAACAAGATTTGGGTTTTATGGTAGCCCCATAGTTTTAAAATTCAGGAAATATTACAGAAAAAGGGTTGAGCATTAATAAAATGTTGATAATAGTTTTATATATTATTTTTGCGTATCTGTGTGGTTCAATTCCATCTGCGTATATTATTGCGAGATTGATTGGCAAAGTTGATATACGTACAGTAGGATCAGGAAATCCAGGAGCTACAAATGTTTTTAGAATGGTAGGGAAATGTGCCGGTATTGTTACGTTTATATCAGATAGCTTAAAAGGTTTTTTGCCAGTGTATTTTGTTAAAGTATTGATGATGGATTATCCACCTTTTTATTCTGTTGTTGTTGCAGCTGTAGTAGTAATAGGGCATGTCTTTACTGTATTTTTAAAGTTTAAAGGTGGTAAAGGCGTTGCAACAGGATTAGGTGTGTTTTTAGCACTTATGTTTTGGCCGTCGGTAATAGCGTTTGCAGTTTTTGTTTTGATTTTTGTATTTTCAGGTTATGTTTCGTTGGCATCGATATGTGCTGTTGTTAGTCTTCCATTTATATCTTATATTTTGGGATATCCTGTTGAATGTATAATATTTTCTTTTGTAGTTGCTGGGTTAATTATTTATAATCATAGGACAAATATAAAAAGATTAAAAAATAGTTCTGAAAATAAATTTGAGATATTTAAAAGGAAATAGTATGAAAATTACTGTTCTTGGGGCTGGTTCATGGGGGACAACTCTTGCTAATCTTCTATTTGGCAATGGACATGGGGTTACTGTTTGGGAATTTGATGCAAATAGAGCAAAAAATCTGCAAGAGAGGAACATAAAATCTTTTAAAGCGGGAGTTTTTTTGCCTGATGAGATATGTGTTACAAATAGTTTGAAAAGTTTAAAAGATAGCGATGTTGTTTTGTTTGTTGTTCCTTCGCATCATATGAGATCTACATGTATTTTATTAAAGGACAATGCAATAGATTTAAGCGGTAAACTTGTAATAAGTGCCACAAAGGGTGTAGAAAACAAGACTCTTTTAAGAATGTCTGAAGTAATAGGATCTGTTTTCCCAGAGGTTTGTAGTAATATTGCGGTTATTTCAGGTCCAAGTCATGCGGAGGAGGTATGTAGAAAAATCCCTAGTGTAGTTACGTCTGCGGCATGTGATGTTAAAATAGCCATAAAGTGTAGAAATCTTTTTATGAATGATTTTTTTAGAGTTTATATCCAAACTGATATTATAGGTGTTGAGATTGGGGCAGCATTAAAAAATGTTTTTGCAATAGCTTCGGGTATAATTGACGGCTTGAAATATGGGGATAACACAAAAGCTGCATTAGTTTCAAGAGGTTTAAAGGAGCTTGTAATGGTTGGCATTGCTTTAGGTGGAAGCGAACAGACCTTCTATGGATTATCAGGTATTGGTGATTTAATGGTTACATGCTTTTCGTCTCATTCTAGGAATCGTGCTATTGGACAGGCTATAGGAGAAGGCAAATCTTTATGTGATGCTGAAAAGAGCCTCTGTATGGTTGCTGAGGGAGTAAAAAACGCAATAAGTGCTTATGAGATAGGTAAAAAAATTGCACAAGAGCTTCCTATAATAAATGAAGTTTATGCTGTTTTATTCAAAGGCAAAAATCCTCTTAATGCGGTGAGTGATTTAATGACAAGGAATCCAAGATCTGAATAGTAAGTTTTGATTGTTTTGTAAGTTTGTGATTCAACAAAATAGATTTTATGTTAAGTTTTAGAGTGTTGAAAATAAAATTGTTGAAAAAGAATGTTTATGTTGTGATAGTGAATAATTTATTGAAAAATTCGATTAATCAAGTATTTAGAGGGTTTTTGACAAACAGGATAAAAGCATGACAAAGAATGATATAGCGATGGCATTATCAAAAATATTAAGTTCTAAAAAAGAAGCTGATATGATTATAAATAAAGTTTTTAAAGAGATGCTACACGCTTTAAAAAGCGGAGAAAAAGTTGTTGTAACAGGTTTCGGGAGTTTTAAGATGTTTGAAACAAAAATGAAAAACGGCAGGAATCCTAAGACTGGTCAAAAACTTTTGATTGCTCCAATGAAAAAAATAAGATTTAAACAATCAAGAGATTTTTTTGATTAACAAAAGAGGTGGATACGTGTTTCAAATTCAAGCGATACCAGATAAGGAATATTTTACTATAGGCGAAGTTGCTAGAATAGCACTTGTTCCCAAATATACTTTGAGATATTGGGAAAATAGTTTTAAGCTTTTAAGACCTATTAGGAAAACTTCAGGCCAGAGAAGATACCGTAAGGAAGAAGTAGAAATAGTTTTCAAGATAAAAGATTTGTTATATAATAAACGTTATACCATAGAAGGTGTTAAAAAATGTTTAGTTGCTGATAAACGCAAAAAAATTGTGGATTTTCGTACAGGTTTAAATTTAGAGTTAAAGCCTGCCCTTGATTCCAAATTTTTAAGAGATATAAGGGATGAGTTGCAAAGCATTTTAAAATTGCTAAAAAAATATTAACAAATCTGTTTGATATTTCTTTTTTTTATGTTATATGTTTTAGTTCATATAGTTTTTGTATCGTGACGAAAGTAGTGGTTGTTATATATTCTGCCGGGGCGTGGCATAGCTGGTTAGTGCACTCCCTTGGGGTGGGAGAGATCGCTGGTTCGAATCCAGTCGTCCCGATGCTTTGGTAACCCGTGTGTAAATGTAATGTTTTGATGATGAAAATTCAAATGTTGTAATTTGTCTCGTAGATACCAAAAGATAAAGGCAATAAAAATTTTATGCTGGACTGTAAAAAAGTACTAAGTGATTTTATTTCATATATAGTTATAGAAAAAAACTTGGCAAAAAATACGGTTTTGGCTTATCGAAGTGATATTTTAAAATTTATTGCGTTTGCTCATAAGAATCAACTTTCTATTGAAAATGTTGAATATTGTGATATAACAGTTTTTTTGTGGGAGATAAAAACAAAAGGTCTAAAGCCAAGATCGATTTATCGTCTTATAGAATCTTTAAGATTATTTTATAAGTTTTTAAAGATAGATAATTTAATAAAGAATAATCCAATGCATTATTTTTCATCGCCAAGAGTTCCTGAAACTTTACCTGCCATACTTACTTTTGATGAAATTATAATTTTACTTAATTCTGTAAATGCTGATAATGAAATAAGCGCAAGAAATAGAGCGATGCTTGAACTTATGTATGCTACTGGTCTTAGGGTTTCTGAACTCATGAATGTTAGATTTTCAGATATAAGTCTACAGGACTGTTTTTTAAGGGTTGCGGGGAAAGGTTCTAAAGAAAGATTTGTTCCTTTTAGTGAAAAAGTCAAAGATTTTATTAAAATTTATCTTTCAAAAAGAAAATTAACTTTAAGCGAAAATGACTATTTATTTATTTCAAGATTTGGAAAAAAACTTTCCAGGATAGAGTTTTGGAGACAGCTTAAAAACATTGCTAAAACCACAAGCATTTCTAAAAATATTACGCCATACACTCTTAGGCATTCTTTTGCAATGCATCTGCTTGCAGGTGGTGCAGATATTCTATTTGTCCAAGAAATGTTAGGTCATACATCAATCGCAACAACGCAGATTTACACGCGATTCGATAATAGAAAAAAATAACACAACAATGTTAAAATACTTCATCTAGAAAATAATGGAAAGTTCCAAATAGATATTTTTATGTGTGTAGTAATTAAGATTACTTTAAATGATTGGCCGTAATGTTTCATTCATGCTACCCGTGCGATATCCCAAAACATCTATAGAAACATACACAAATCCTAGTATTTTAAATTTTTTGTACACCTTCTCTCTATGGTTGCGTTTTAAAAGAATGTTTAATCCATACTCATCAGTTTCTATACGTGCAAGATTGCCGTGAAATCGTACCCTTACTTGTTTGATACCCATGTCCAGGAGTGTTTGTTCTGCTTTATCGATCATCTTCAAATACTTAATGGTGATCTTTTCTCCATAAGGAAATCTTGATGATAAACAGGCAAAAGATTGCTTGTTCCATGTAGTTAATCCAAGTTGTCTTGAAAGTTCTCTAATTTCATTTTTATTAAGCTTTGCATAACGCAACGGGCTTTTGATGTTATGTTCAATTACTGCAATTAGCCCAGGGCGATAATCACTTTCATCATCTATGTTTGAAGCTTCAGCTATATTATCTATCGAGTTTTCTTTAGCAATATCTTTTATTTTTAAAAATAATTCATTTTTACACAAATAACATCGATTTATTGGATTGTGTGAAAACTCTTTAATATTTAATTCTTCAGAATTACAAATGACATGCTTTATGTTTTCTTTTTTACAGAATGTTATTGCTTCATTTAATTCACGTTGAGGAAAGGAATAAGATTTAGCTGTAACAGCAACAGCTTTATCTCTTAATATGTCATATGCGGTTTTTAATAAAAAAGTTGAGTCAACTCCACCCGAAAATGCAACGATAAGATTATTTAAATCATGTATATATTGCTTCAAATTTTCATATTTTTGCTGTGTATTCATTTATTGCCTTTTAAATTATTTACAATTTCGTGAAATGGTATATTATTTATAACAGCGACCTTTGCAACATCATCATATTCGGGTTTAGATTTTTTGATATTGTAGCCTTCAGCTATTTTTATTTGTATTTTCCCATAAGCAGTTTCATGTATTATAGTTTTACGTTTTAATGTATAGCGTTTGCAAATAGTTTTACGTACCCCAAAAGTGCTTGTATATCGTAGTATTAATTCAGCAAAGAAATCAGATTTGTTTTCGTTACATATACATGTTAAAAGTATTCCGGGTCGATTTTTTTTCATTTGAATTGATGTTATGAATACATCTAAAGCTCCTTTTTGAGACAATATATCAATAGCAAAACCCACTGCTTCGCCCGTCATGTCATCCAAATTGCATTGCAGTTGTACTATGCATTCGTTTGTTTTAATATGACTATTTATAGTTTTTCCCAAAAATGCTCTTACGCAGTTTGGAGCATCAAAATTTTTTGCGCCCATACCGTAGCCTATTTTTTGAATTTGCATTTTAGGCATAAGCTGAAAGTGTGTCGCAAAATATTTCAAGATAGCAGCTCCTGTGGGAGTGCATAATTCACCTTTTATATTGTTGCTAAATATTGGAATGTTTTTTAATATAAATGCTGTTGCAGGTGCTGGAACAGCTAATGTGCCGTGCATGCAGTGTACAAAACCGCTGCCGATATTTATAGGGGAAATTATTATTTTTTGAGGGGAAATTATTTCAATTAATATGCATGTGCTTACAATATCAACAATAGCATCTAGATTTCCGATTTCATGAAAATGGATTTGTTCTATAGTTTTGCCATGTATATTTGCTTCTGCTTCTGCGATTAGTTGATATATGTTTAATGCGTTTTTTTTTACTTGTTTAGAAATATTTAAATTTGTGATAATATTTTCAATTTTATATAAATTTGTATACTTATGATTACAATCACGATATGATGCATAATTGTATTTTTTTGCTTTTTCATACAATGGCATTTCTTCTGAACCATGTATATTTACTCTTATATGTGTTCCCACAATACCACATTTTTTAACTGTTTCCATGATAATTTTTATATCAGAAAGTCCTATAGAGTTTATTTTCTTTAAAAAATCACTCTTATTATCAACTAGCTCAAGCAATGATCCCGTTATCATATCACCAGCAGCTCCCATAGAACACTCCAAATAAAGTATTTTCATTTGATACTTTCCATTTTATTTATACGATTGCTAATATAACCTGCACCAAAGCCATTGTCAACATTAACGACCGAAACACCATTTACGCATGAATTTAGCATTGAGAATAGAGTTGAAAGGCCTTTAAAATTAGAACCATAACCAACACTAGTGGGTACAGCAATAATAGGACAGCTTACAAGACCGCCAACTACGCTGACAAGAGCACCTTCCATGCCTGCAACTGCTATTATAACGCGTGCATTTAGGAGAATATCATAGTGTGATAGAAGTCTGTGGATACCAGCAACACCCACATCATATAAACGTGTAACTTTATTTCCTAAAACTTCAGCTGTAACAGCAGCTTCTTCAGATACCGATATATCGCTTGTTCCACCTGATACAATTAGTATAGATCCTACTTTCTTAATTTTTTTATTGTGGTTTGCAATGGCAAGTTTGGCTATGGGATAATATTCTAAATCTATCTTTTGTTTTTTCAAAAAATCAACTGTTTGTTTAAAAATTCTAGTTATAATGATATTGTTTACATCGTTTTCAAGCATATTTGAAATTATACCAGCGATTTGCTCTTGAGTTTTATTTTGCCCATAAATTATTTCTCCAACGCCTTGACGGATCCCTCTATGATAATCAATATTAGCATATTTTAAATTTTTGAATGGAGCGGTTTGTAAATGCAACAAAGCATCGTCAGGAGAAATTAGCCTATTCTTGACTTTTTTTAACAATTCTAATATTTGTTTTTTTTCGTTTAGCATACTTATTTATTTTTTAAATTATTTCGCAAAGCATTAACAATGTTGTTTATTATTTTGTAGGTAATATAAATGAACGTAATGCCTGTTATTCCTGCACAAAGAGTTGAAAAAAAGTAATTATTTATAAATGGGAAACAGTATCCTTTAAATAATGAAATCATTTCCTTTGATTGATTTATAAAATTATATTTTATTGCAAGTCTCTTTAAAGTATCGGGATTATTAGATGCAAAAAAGCTTGCTAATGATACTATAACAATGGGAACCGCGATAAATATAATTGTTCTTTTATTCTTTTGAATTTCTGACAAATTATTAAATGTCTTAATCAATATTAAAGTCAGAATGGTCTCCAACAGGACTATAATTAAATGTAAGCTCATCATATCTTCAAATATGGCTATAAATGATAGAGTATTGAAAATTGTGAGTTCAATAATGCACGAAAGCGAAGCAACTAGTATAGAGAAGCAGCATGCCCCGAAAATTGCGAAATAATAGTTTTTGTTTGATAGCACTTTGTAAACATAATAAGACAAAAAAGAACCGATAAAAGCCATATTAAAAATATTTGCTCCAAGTGCAAGTATTCCACCGTCAGAAAAAAACAAAGACTGTAACATCAAGATGGAAGATATAATAATAAATCCTGAAAAAGGATCAGTAATAACAGATGCAAACACTCCACCTATTAAATGTGCTGATGTTGCTGGTTTTATAGGAACATTAAACATTTGCAAAGCGAATATCCATATTGCAATATTTGCCAGTTTTTGAAAATATTTGTTTGTGTTGTCAAAACCTTCGAGCGAGTAAAGTTCAATGCCAGCGTTGCCATTATTTAATACTAAATTTTCAACAAAAACAACTGCATTTCCAAAAACTTTATCTAGGCAATACCCAAACATCGCAAATGCCCCTACTAGTAATCCTATTGCTAAATTGTTGTTTAAAAATCCATCAGATATATGCATTTATAACAAAGACACACTCTCCAAAATATTATTGTATATTAAACACCGATTTTATGTTGAAGTACATAAGGTGCACAACATGCTGATAATTAAATTGTACAAGCAACATAATTATTCTGATTTTACTTGCACTAAAATGTAGCTTATTTTGTTGAAAATTGCAATTTGCTTTGAGATTTTAAAAAAATAAGAATTGTTTTATTTTGATATCTTTATCTACATGTGTTAAGACGCTGAATAATGGCAAATAACTAGTATATGGCAAACCTATTCATTTATTTGTGATGAAGATATATGTATTCTGATAAAGAAAGATATTTAAGGGCAATTTTATGAGATGTGTTATGAAAACGGAGTTATCAAATATACAATTGTTTGTCATTTCAAATAAAAATAAAACATATGATTTATAAAAATTTGTTTTTGAAACATGGGACGAGATGTTACTTGTTATATATATAAGATTTTTACAACCTTGATACGTTGTGAATCAAGATAGAGGAGATGTTGTCAAGAACTCAGTGTGATGAACTATCCTTCCTCAAATATTTTGTCTTAGAAAAATCCCAAAGCAAAATATTTGAGTGTTATACTGTGGAAGCGTAAGTATATAGTAAATGCAATACTGGTATTTAATCACAAGTTTTTTATAATAATTCATTTTTTTATCTTAATAAGTAGATAAATGCTTATTATTAAAAATAAGATATTTGGTAGCCAAGCGGCAACAAAAGGTGACAATATAAAATTTTCACCAAGAGATCTTGTTGTTGCTTGTGTACCCCAGTAAACAAATGTTATTCCTAATGCCAATGTAAAACTTATTATTTTGTTCAGTTTTTTCATAAAACCTATTGCAAATGGGATTCCTATCATCATAACTATAATGTGAGAAAAAGCATCTGAGCATCGTGTGTTTAAAACAATACGTGCTTTAGTTGTTGTTTGTCCTAATGTTTTTAACTGATTTATGTGTTTCTTAAGTGTACTGAAATTCATAGTATTGTAACAGGTATGTTTTACAATAAGGTTTTCTGGTGATATATTTATGTTGAAATTGTAATCTTTAAAATAAAATTCGTTCCAATGAATGCTACTAAAATCTCTAATAACTCCATTTTTTAAAATCCACGAACCATTTTCCCAACATGCTTTTTCGGCTAAAATAAGATGTGTTATTTCAAATCTAGTGTTATATTTTTCTATCGTAACACCATTCATTGTATTTGTTTTGGTATTTAAGTATCTTATTGTCATTCGCATATTATTAGATAGAGTGAATATTTGATTATTGAGATATGTTTGTGTCAAAATCTTCTTTTTTTGTATTCTTTCTTTCTTTATCATTTCACTGTATACACTTGTTTTAGAAACAACAAGTTCTCTTGCCATGAAATCAAATATTCCTATAACAATACCCATTGTGATAAATAGTGTGATAATACGCCACATATTTATCCCTAAGGATTTTATTGCTGTTATTTCGTTTTTTTTTGATAATTCTCCAAGTGAAAACAAAAGAGCCAAAAGGGTTGCTATGGGAAGACCTTGTATAAGCCATTTAGGAAGATTTGAAAACATGTGAAGAATTATTACGTAAAAAGAAGCTTTATGTTCCATATAAAAACTTATATGACTGAGTAATTGAGATATTATTATTATAAGTGAAAAAGCTGACAGTGCAAGTAAAAAATTTTTTGTAAAATCCCTAATAATATATCTGTAAAGAATATTTATCATTTTTTTAACATTCTTATAAATAAATAACTTCCAATAGCTACAAACATAAAATTTGGTAACCACATTATAATTCCAAATGGTGCGTAACCTTGCTCTCCTAAATTTACAGAAAGTGTAAGAATTATATAATAAAATAAAATAATACCTAAGCTTATTCCAAATCCAATGCCTTTTCCATTTTTTTCTGTCATTATAGCCATAGGCAAAGCAACAAGAATAAAAGCAATTGGTGCAAATCCTAAAATCCAACGAAGCCAAAAATCGCGTTCATACAATGTAAAAGGAAGGCCATGTTCTTTCGCTATCTTTATATTTTTAAATAGTTTTGGAGATTGCATGTTTATAGGATTTAGTCTGTACGAATTGCCACCTTTGATAACATCGCGTAATGGTATAAAAAAAACATAAGTTTTAAAAGTTATGTGTGTCATGCTATTTATATTCAAAGGTTGCGTTTCTTGCCAATATCCTTGATGAAGTATAAAACGTATAACTTTGCTATAAACTTTGACTTTTGCTGAAGAAGCCGATATATGCCAGGATTTTTTATAGTTTTGATTTAAAATTATCTTTTCTTTTTTACTAGCATATTTTTGTTCAAATTTATATATGCTAACCCCAGAAAGAGTATTGTACCTATTATTAATTTTGTTTGCATATAAACGATATTCTCCTATTTTGATTATTGATTTTTCATTAAATTTGACAAGAGGGTTTTTTATTATAATTTCTTCAGATATGGAACTAAAATGAGAATTCAATGCTGGTGCTAAAAAGTGATTGAAAAACATAAGGAAAAAAGATATTATACATACAAGAATTATTATAGGCATTGTTAATGTTTTATAATCTATACCAGAAGATTTCATGACTGTAATTTCATTATCTGCTGACAATCTTCCGTAAGCCAGCATTGTAGCAAAAAGAACAGCTGTTGGTATGGAGACTGTTAAAATATTCGGTATATAAAAAGTGAATAATTTCAGGATAATAAAGAAAGAAATGCCTTTTGAAAGAAAAAGATTTATTAGATCAAATATTAAATTTAGAATAAGGATAATAGTAAAAACCATTATTCCCAAAAAGAAAAACCAAAAAAATTCTTTAATAATATATAAATGTAGTTTTTTTATCATATATTTTTGACACTTCACTCCATAAAATACATTATTATACCTTTAAATATTGTATTAATAAAGTTGTGTACTTTGATAATTCTTTGTGTTGGGGTTGTGTTATAGTGCATACTAATAGAATATGAGGGTTTTTTCATGCTTGCTGCAAACAAGAAAAACTTCATGACATGTTGAATTAACAAATAATGATTGCTTGATATTGTGAAAATATCAAGCTGTCTAGTGTGAGGTGTTACAAAACTAAAATAACTATTTAAATAAAATACCTGGAAAAAATCAAAAGGAACTATTTTAATTTGTTAAAATTGTATAGCAGGCAAATTATACTACCGTATTAAGTTTTTGATATTTAGGTATGAAATATTTTTCTGAAATGTTGATGAAAAGTGTATATACAACTACTTTACAACAAAAATTTCTATTTTTATGATGTTTAAACTTCATTTGGGTGTCGTTTTTTTTGTCAGGTTGGTTAGAGTGGTGATAATACTTTAAGCATAAGCCCACAGTGATACACATATTTTGCATATCAGACGAACTATTCCTCTAACAGGAAATTCACATGTTTTAATGTTTTACATTATACTATACAGCACTAAATAATCGTTATTAGTTTGCTGGTTATTATTATATTATACACAAATACAAAAATTTTTCATAGTTAGCATTAGTGATAAATGTATGTGTGAGACAATATTCTGTTTTAGGTTCTTAGAGTTTATGAATTTATAACAGTTATGATACTGATATAAGTCATACAGTGTTGTCTATATTTTGACACTGAGTGTTAAGATTTAGTAAAATAAAAATATCAGCATCATAAGTTTTGTGGTTTTATGTGAAACAGGAGAAGAAATGGTTCAATTTAAAAAGAATGATCTGTGCATTGAAGAGGTAAAGTTGCGTGATATCGCCAAAAAGTATGGCACAGCTATATATGTGTATTCGAAGAATAGAATAATAAAGAATTTTGAGAATTATCGGAAAGCTTTAAAGTCTAGGGATGGTATTATATGTTTTGCTTGTAAGGCAAATTCTAATGGAACGATTTTAAAGCTTCTTGTTAATTTGGGAGCTGGTGCAGACACTACTTCTGGAGGAGAAATATATAGATGTTTAAGAGCTGGTTTTAATCCATCAAAAATTGTTTATGCAGGTGTTGGTAAAACGACAGAAGAGATAGAATTTGCTTTAAAAAATAAGATTCTTATGTTTAATATTGAATCTTTTGAGGAGCTTGATTTAATTGATAAAGTGGCAGGAAAAATGAAAACTGTAGCAAAAATTTCGTTTAGAATAAATCCTTACGTCGATCCTAGTACTCATTCTTATATAGCTACAGGTAAAAAGGGAACAAAATTTGGTATACCGTATGAAGATGCGGTTAAAGCATATTTAACTGCTAAAAAAAAGAAGAATATTAATATTGTTGGTATACATTCGCATATTGGCTCACAAATTTTAGATATTAAACCGTTTAAACTTGCTGCACAAAAAATAAAGAAAATTGTTGATACTTTAGAAAAAAATGGAATAAGCCTTGAATATATAAATTGTGGTGGTGGTCTTGGGATTAAATATGAAGCGGGCCAAGATATAATTTCTCAAGAAGAGCTTATGTCTGAGATATTTTGTGTATTTAATAAGGATAGTGATAAGAAATTTATTTTTGAACCTGGCCGTTCTATAATTGGCAATGCTGGATATCTTCTTGCAAAAATCATATATAGAAAAGTTTCTGGAGGAAAGAATTTTCTTATAACAGACGCAGGAATGAATGATTTACTCAGACCCACTTTGTATGCGGCTTACCACGAGATTATTCCTATTAAAAAAGAGATAAGTGCTAAAAAAGTTAAAACTGATATTGTGGGCCCCATATGCGAGAGTGGCGATTTTATTGGGAAAAACAGATTGTTTCCTATCATTGAGCGCGGTGCTTATATTTTGACAACCTGTGTAGGA
Source organism: Endomicrobium sp. (assembly GCA_031290575.1). Lineage (GTDB taxonomy): Bacteria > Elusimicrobiota > Endomicrobiia > Endomicrobiales > Endomicrobiaceae > Endomicrobiellum. Next base: position 184,544 of record JAITNH010000006.1, read on the forward strand.
GCTTATGGTGCGGCTATGTCTTCACAATATAATTCGCGCTTGTTGCTTCCTGAGGTTTTAGTTGATGGGAGTGATGTTGTATTAATAAGAAAAAGGGCAAGTTATGAAGATTTATTGTTAAATGAAATATAGCCATGTGGAGATAAATTTTTATGGATGTAAAATTTTCAAAATTTAGTGCTGCGGGAAATGACTTTATCTTAGTGGATAACAGAGAAAATGTAGTAACTGAAAAAAATTATCAATTTCTCGCAAAGAAGCTATGTAATAGAAGATATTCAATTGGCGGTGATGGCTTGATTTTGCTAGAAAAAAGCACCTGTAAAGATTTTAAAATGAAATATTTTAATTCTGATGGTTCCTATGCATCTATGTGTGGTAACGGCGGGAGATCAGTTGCCAAATTTGCCTATAATTTAGGTATAGTAAATTATAAGATGACATTTGAAACTGATGCTGGCACTATTAATGCGGAAATTTTATCGCAAGATAATGTCAAACTTGATTTGTATGATCCTAAAGATCTAAAACAAAATATAAAAATTAAAATTATTGGAAGAGAATTTAATGCAGATTTTATAAATACGGGAGTTCCTCATGTAATTATATTTGTTGATGATATTAAAAAAATAGATGTTTTTAAGTATGGTAGAGCAGTACGGTATCATAAATTTTTTGAACCGGTAGGAGTGAATGTTAATTTTGTGGAGGTTACAAAGAATAATACACTTTTTGTGCGAACATATGAGAGGGGTGTTGAGGATGAAACATTGGCATGTGGTACAGGCATAACGGCTTCAGGTGTTATTTCTGTGTTTAGAGGTTTGACAAAGTCACCAGTTAGTATAATTGCAAGCGGGAATGATAAATTGTCTGTATCGTTGAAAATTTTAAATAATCAAATAAAAAATGTGGTACTTGAAGGGCCTGCTTTTGTATCATTCAAAGGTGTAGTTGTAATATAATGCCAAGAATTGTTGTATAAAACATAAAGTTAGTTTTAAAACCCAATGGAGGATTTATGTTTTCTGGAGTCTACACAGCTATAGTCACACCGTTTAAAAATAATAAAGTTGATTTTGATGCATTTGGGAAACTGATCGAAAGTCAATATAAAAGTGGAGTTGATGGTATTGTTCCGTGTGGAACTACTGGAGAATCACCTACTTTGTCTTACGAAGAGCATGAATTAGTTATAGAATTTTGTGTTAAGAATACAAGGGGGAAAATGAAAGTACTTGCTGGTACGGGATCAAATTCCACAGATGAAGCCCTACATTTGACTCAGGTTGCAAAAAGAACCGGTTGTGATGGTGCATTGGTGGTTTCTCCGTATTACAATAAACCAACGCAAAATGGATTATATTTACATTTTAAAACTATAGCTGATGCTGTAGTAGATATCCCTATTGTTCTTTATAATATTGCGGGAAGAACCTCTGTAAACATTGAACCTATTACTATGGCAAGACTTTTTAGTGATTGTAGAAATATTGTTGGTGTAAAAGAAGCTTCAGGATCTTTAGCCCAAATGAGCATAATAAAATCTTTATCACCTGGAATAGAGCTTATCTCGGGCGATGATGCTTTAACGCTTCCTGTATTATCGTTGGGAGGAACTGGTGTTATTTCTGTTTTGTCGAATATCATTCCACATGAAATTGTTTCTCTTGTAAAGACTTTTGAAAAAGGAGATTTTAAGGAAGCAAATAAAATTCACTATAAGCTTCTGCCACTTGTTAACTCTATGTTCATAGAGACGAATCCCATACCTATAAAGACTGCTGCGGCTTTGCTAGGTTTATGTGAGTTTGGCTTGAGGCTTCCAATGTGCGAAATGAATGAATTTAATAGAATAAAACTGGAAAAAGCGTTGAAAGATTTTGGTTTATTGCGATAATACGCTCAATCTTTAATCTTTAAAGGTTTGCATGAAAAAATTGATTGTGATGAGGATTTAGAATGAAGATAATAATTTGTGGAGCTGCAGGAAAAATGGGGCAAGCCATAATTACAATGGCAAAATCCGATGATGATGTTGAAATTCTCGGAACTATGGAATGTGATGGTAATAAAGCTGTAGGTAGCGGAGATCCAATAATTTTGTCTATTAGTGATTTAGAAAAGTTTTTGTTTGAAGCTGATGTTATAATAGATTTTACGAATCCTGAGAGCAGTTTAGAAAATTTAGAAATGGCAAAGAAACATAACACACCTATTGTTATTGGCACTACAGGATTTATTGAGAGCCAAAAGAGAAAAATAACTGAAATATCAAGAAATGTTCCTGTAGTTTTTTCGCCTAATATGTCTATAGGTATTAACATTTTGTTTAAACTAATTGAAGATATTACAAAGATAATTCCAGATTATGATGTTGAAGTAGTTGAGTTGCATCACAATAAAAAGAAAGATTCTCCTTCTGGAACAGCAGAAAAACTTGCAGAAGTTGTAGCACTTTCTAGAGGTAAAAATATTAACGATGTTGTGGTTTATGGCAGACATTTTTTAAATAAAACCAGAAAAAAAGATGAAATAGGAGTTCTTTCTGTAAGAGCAGGCGATATTGTTGGAGATCATACCGTGTATTTTGCTGGACTTGGCGATAGAATTGAATTGACTCATAGAGCCCATTCGAGAAGTGCTTTTGCTGCTGGTGCCATTAGAGCAGCAAAATGGATTAGTAATCAAAAACCAGGGCTTTATGATATGTCCGATGTTCTTTCTTTAAAGCAGGCAATTGATAATACAAAATAAGTGTTAGTGTAAATATCAAATAATTATGTTAATGTGGGGATAGTAAAAATGAAAATCTATTGCAATGAAAAACTTAAAAAGTTGCCACCTTATCTTTTTATCGAGATAGATAGGAAGAAAAGAGAAGCAATAGCAAGAGGTGCGGATATAATATCTTTAGGTGTAGGTGATCCTGATTTACCGACTCCATCTCATATAGTCGAGTCTATGCAAGAAGCTGTTGTAAAATCTGTAAATCATCAATATCCGTTTGGATCCGGCTTACTTTCGTACAGAACTGCTATTGCGAAATGGTATAAAAAGCGATTTAATGTTACTTTGATTCCTGACGAAGTGTGTGGTCTTATAGGGTCAAAGGAAGGTATAGGGCACATTCATTTAGGGTTTATAAACCCTGGTGATGTGGTTTTGATACCTGAGCCGGGATATCCTGTTTATAATACTGGTACAATTTTTACAGATGGTATTCCATATTTTATGCCATTACTTGAAGAAAACATGTTTTTACCTGATTTAGATGCAATTCCTGTACATATTGTAAGAAAATCTAAATTGATTTTTGTGAATTATCCTAATAATCCGACTACTGCACTTGCTTCTAAAGAGTTTTATATTAAACTTATAGAATTTGCAGAAAAGAATAATATAATTGTTGCTTCGGATGCTGCCTATTCAGAGATATATTATGATGAAAATGAGAAACCTTTAAGTTTTCTTGAATTTCCTGGTGCTAAAGAAGTAGGAGTAGAATTTCATTCTCTATCAAAGACTTATAATATGACCGGTTGGCGTATAGGTTGGGTGTGTGGCAATAAAGATATTGTTGCCGGAATTGCAAAGGTTAAAGATAATTATGATTCTGGTATTTTTCAAGCTATTCAGGAAGCTGCAATTACGGCACTTACATCTTCACAAAAATGTGTTGAGGATGCTAGAAGAATATATAAAGAACGTAGAAACGTTTTGGTTGAAGGTTTGAAAAAATTAGATTGGAAAATCGATTTTCCAAAGGCTTCATTTTATGTATGGGCAAAAGTTCCAAAAGATTATACATCATCCCAAGCTGTTTCAAAATTTCTTGACGAAAGTGCTATAGTATGTACTCCAGGCAATGGTATGGGTAAAAGTGGTGAAGGATATGTTAGATTCGCTCTTACTGTAGGTATTTCAAAAATTAAGGAAGCAGTTGAACGCATTAGTATGATAAAATGGTAGATAAAATGGTAATTTACTGAGTTTCTATTGGATATTATTTTGCGGTGTTTGATCTAGAATATTTTTGATATAAAATGGAGTTTAAGATTAGATTAAAGATATAATGAATGCCAAAGATATAGGGCTTTAAGTAAATAAATTAAAGAAGGGAAGAGTTAGGTTAGATGTTGCGAAAAAATAAGAATATCCATTTTGTAGGAATTGGCGGATCGGGCATGTCTGGCATAGCTGAGATTTTGATGAAGCTGGGTCATAATATTTCAGGTTCCGATTTAAGAAAAACGGAAACTACTGAGCATCTTCAAGAAATAGGTGTTAGGATATATATTGGGCACGATGCAAAAAATATAAAGTTTGCAAATGTGATTGTTGTTTCTACTGCTGTGAAGAAAAATAACGTTGAAATTCTTGCAGCACTAAGTCAAAAAATCCCTGTAATATTACGTATAGAAATGCTTGCTGAACTTGCGAGATTAAAATATGCTATAACAATAGCTGGAACGCATGGAAAAACAACGACGACATCTTTGACTTCTCTTGTTTTGGATGAAGGAGGTTTTGATCCGACAATTGTTGTTGGAGGCAAACTCAAAAATCTTCAAACTAATGCAAAACTTGGCAAAGGTGAATATATTGTTTTAGAAGCAGATGAATCAGATGGTTCTTTTTTAAAGCTTTCGCCAATTGTTACCGTTGTAACGAATATAGATAATGATCATTTAGATTATTACGGTAATATGGAGAATCTCAAAAATGCTTTTTTAAAACATATTAATTCCATTCCATTTTATGGTGTCGCGGTACTCTGTTCTGATAATGAGATCGTAAAAGAATTGATTCCTAAAGTTTCAAAAAAATATGTTACTTATGGTTTTAGAGGAAAACCTGATATTAGGGCTTTAAATGTGAAAATAGTAAAAAATTATACAAGTTTTGATGTTGTTTACATGAATAAAAAAATTGGGAACGTTTGTATAAAAATTCCTGGAGATCATAACGTTTTAAATTCTTTGGCAGCGATCGGTGTTGGTATATGGCTTGGCGTTCCTTTTAATTTAATTGCAAGGGCTATAAATAAATTTGATGGTGTTGGACGGCGTCTTGAAATAAAAGGCGAAAAGAATGGAATTACTATTATTGATGATTATGCACATCATCCTACTGAAGTGACAGCTACCCTAAAAGCTATAAAGCATTTTTGGCCTAAACGAAAACTTGTTGTTCTATTTCAACCGCATAGATATAGTAGAACAAGAATTCTGTTTAGTGAGTTTGGAGAAAGTTTTTTGGATGCAGATTTTGTAAGTGTTTTGGATATTTATTCTGCCGGAGAGGATCCAATAGAAAGTGTGACTTCGGATTTAATACTAAGAAGTATTGCGAATTATAAATGCAAAACAGAAAAGTTTTTGAGTTTATGTGAATTTTCAAAAACGCTTTCGTCCGGAGATGTTGTATTAACGTTAGGTGCCGGAGATGTTTGGAAGAAAGGTGAAGAACTATTAACTCTGATATAGAGAGAACACTGCTTTCATTGGATTGTAAAATATTAAAAAATGAGCCTCTTTCTGAACATTGTTCGTTTAAAGTTGGGGGACCGGTTGATTTGTTTATTGAAATTCCAAATGAGCGTGCTCTTTATGTTTTTTTGAATAGTATTTCGACAGGCGATTATTTTGTATTGGGCAGTGGTACAAATGTTTTGTTTGCTGATAAAGGTTATAGAGGAACAGTTATTTCTCTCACAGATGAATTTAAAAAGATTTCTGTTTTTGGCGAAGAAATTTCATCTGGTAGCGGAACTTCACTTTCAACTATTTTGATGATTGCTTTACAAAATCGTTTGACAGGTTTTGAGTTTGCTGCAGGGATTCCAGGAACAGTAGGTGGTGCGATTTATGGGAATGCCGGAACTAAAGAAAAATGGATAGGATCGGTTATAAAAAATATTGAGGTTTATAAAAATTTTAATAAGGAATTTATAGATAGAGAAAAGATTGAATTTGGTTATAGAAAAAGCGGATTAAGTAATAATGTTGTTACGCGTGTTACATTTGCCTTGAAAAAAAATACAAGGAATAATAATTTGAATGTTGTTCGTGATAATATAGTTAAACGCTTGATAACGCAGCCTTTAAGTATGCCTAACGCAGGTAGTATATTTAAAAATCCTTCAGATTCTGTGTATAGTGCTGGTGAGCTTATTGAAAAATCTGATTTGAAAGGTGTGTGTGTTGGTAATGCTCAGATTTCAAAACTTCATGGTAATTTTATAGTAAATACCGGAGGAGCTTTAGCGAGAGATATTTTTGCTTTGATTGATTTGATGAAAACAAAAGTGAAGGAAAAATTTAATATAAATCTTGAAATAGAAGTAAATATAATAAATGAGAAATTCTGATATATTAGTAAATTTAAAAAATAAAAGAATAGGTGTTTTATATGGTGGATTTTCCCGTGAAAGAGAGATTTCTATTTTATCCGGCAAGGCAGTTTTAAATGTTTTAAAAAAAATGAAATTGGATGTGTGTGGTATAGACGTAGATAGAAATATTATAAAAAAAATTCAAAGAGAAAGAATAGATATTGCTTATATAGCTTTGCATGGATCCGTTGGTGAGGATGGTGCAATACAGGGTATGTTGGAGGTGTTAGGTATTTCTTATACAGGTTGTGGTATTTTTGCGAGTGCTGCTTCTATAAATAAAGATATTTCAAAGCAATTGTTTAAGTATGCAAATATTTTAACTCCTAAGTGGATAACATTAAGAAAATTTGATCCTGTGCCTAATATAAAAGAGTATCCTGTAGTTGTGAAACCTGTGTCTCAAGGATCTGCTTTAGGTGTAACGATAGCAAACACTGCGTTGTTGTTTGTAGCATCTGTAAAAAAAGCCTTTAGATATGATAAAGAGATCATTATTGAGCAGTTTGTAGATGGAAAAGAAATAACGGTAGGCGTTTTAAATGGAGAGGTTTTGCCTATTGTGGAAATAATTCCTAAAGGTAAGTTTTATGATTTCAGATCTAAATATCAAAAGGGTGGTTCAGAGCATGTAATTCCTGCCGATATAAGTGATAAGGCATCTAAAATAGCTCAAAATTACGCTAATAAAATATACAGAATTTTTAAATGTAATGCGATGTGTCGTGTTGATATGATTGTAGATAAAGTTGATAAAGTTTGGGTTCTTGAAAACAATACTATCCCAGGCATGACTGAGACTTCTTTGTTGCCAGATGCTGGAAAAGCTATGGGATATGATTTTGAAAATTTAGTTTTAAAAATCATAGAGAGTGCATTGTAATAAAAATGTCAAAAAAGCGATATATTTATAAAGCTGTGTATACAAATATAGGTTCACATAAAAATAAGTGTACCATAAAAAGCGTAAAATTTTTTTTCTGTCTTTTGATTTTAATTATTTTTATATTTTTAGCTTATGTTGGATATAATAAATTAATGGATGTTGTTTATAAGTCCAAGAAGATAATTGTAGAAAATATAGAGATTATTGGAGCAAATAATATAACTAAGTCAGAAATAAAGGAACTGCTTCCTTTTAATCTAGGTGATAATCTTCTGAAAATTAATCTCTCTGAATCTGAAAATGAAATAAAAAAATTGAAACCAGAATTGAAAAATATTACGATTAAGCGAGGTTGGCAAAAAGTTAAGATCAGGCTTTATGAAAGAACTCCTGAGGCTTTTATAGTATGTAACAATGTTTTGCTTGGTATAGATTTTGACAATATTCCATTTCCTTTATGTGGTTTTATGAATGAAACAAAAGTTCCAAAAATCACGTGTAGATCTTGTGACGAAAGAAAGCGCCTTTTAAATTTTATTAAAAAGTTTAAATCTGTCTCTGGAAAGTTTCTCGGTGAGATTTTGGAAATAAGATTTGGTAGTACTGGTGATATAATTTTTGTAATGAATGGGGATATAGTGGTTTTTTGGGGTGAAGAAATATTTGAACATTTGCCTTGTAAATTTAAAAGATTTCAGAAAATTTATGCTCATGCAATTGCTAAATATAAACAGATAGATTATATTGATATAACTCTTTATTGTTTGGGAAGAGCAATTGTTAAACCTGTATTGGAATAACACACAAATGAAGTAAATGCAAAATTTGCTTTCATAAGGATTAAATAAATGTCCAAAAAAGTCATTACAGCGGGTCTTGATATAGGTAGTAGTCAGGTATGTTGTGTTGCCGGTACACGAGATAATGAATCAAGAATGGTAAGAATTCTTGGAGCAGCTTCTGTTTCGTGTGATGGCATAAAGGCTGGTGCAGTTGTAAATATACATGAGTCTGCGTTAGCTATTGGCAAAGCTTTTGAAGAGATAGAGAAGATTACATGTGCTCGAATAGGTAATGTAATTGTGGCTATGAGAGGAAACTTTATCAAATCGAAAAGCTCTAAAGGTGTTGCAAATATAAATTATTCAAATCGCGAAGTTACAGTAGAGACCATTGACAATGCTTTGGAAAGTGCAAAAAAACAAATAAAAATAGAGCCTGATCAGGAGATATTTCAAATAATTCCTCGTGAATATATATTGAATCAGCAAAGAGGTATACAAAATCCAATTGGTATGGAGGGGGCATATATTGAAGTTGATGTTTGTGCATTTATCGCTTCAAGTAATAATGTAAGCAATGTAACTAAATCTATGAGTTCTATAGGTATTAGTTATGATGATAGAATTTATGGATATTTGGCAGCAAGTGATATTTTAGTTACAAGAGAAGAGAAAGAATTAAGTTGTCTTGCGATTGATTTTGGTGGTCTTACTATAGGTCTTGTGCATTATGTTAATGGGATAATAAGGCATACCGATGAGCTATCTGAAGGGTCCGATTATATTACAAGAGATATTGGCCATAAATTGAGAGCATCTTATTCTGTTTCGAAAAAAATTAAAGAAACTCATGGTGCAGCTTTTATTTATGGTGATTTTAAAAATGAAGAGTTTGAGTATAAGGCAGCTGATGGAAGAAATATAAAAAAATGCGATAAACTCGAACTTGTAAACGATATAATAACCCCAAGAATTGATAGAATTTTGTATGAAATTAGAGAGATTATAGAAAAAAACAATTATGGCTATGAATTTTTATCTGGTGGAATAATTCTTACAGGTGGTGGTAGTAATCTTTTGGGAATTAGCGAAGCATTTGAGAAAGTTTTTAACTGTTCTGTTAGAACGGGAACCCCTAGTTCTGATAAGGTTATTGGTCCTGATGATATATTGTTTAATCCATCGTATACTACTGCTATAGGGGCAATAGTTTCAAGCTTTTCAGATTCAAATGCTTATTATTTTAAGAAAAGAGCATCAGGTGGTGGAATGATGTCAAGAATATCAAAATGGTTTGAGGAAGTTTTTTAAATGAGTGTAAAGATAATTTTGCCTTCAAAAGAAATGAATGCGGGACAGAATGCTGTAATAAGAATTATTGGTGTTGGTGGTGGTGGATGTAATGCTGTTAATAGGATGATTGCTGCAAATGTTGGCAATGTTGAATTTGTGGCAATTAATACAGATACTCAGGCATTATTAAAATCTTCAGCTTCTGATATACTTCAAATTGGTGAAAAAATAACTAAAGGCCTTGGAGTTGGAGGAAATCCTGAAGTCGGTAGACAAGCTGCTGAGGAAAGTTTGGAAGAAATAAGGGGAAGACTTATAGGTGCTGATATGATTTTTGTTACTGCTGGGATGGGCGGGGGCACAGGAACAGGTGCTGCTCCAATAATTGCTAAACTTGCAAAAGAATTGGGGATTCTTACGATAGGAGTTGTTACGAAACCTTTTGAACATGAAGGTAAGGTCAGAATGCTTCAGGCCGAAGAAGGGATCAAAAATTTTAAGGAATATACGGATGCCCTAATTATTATTCCAAATGAAAAAGTTTTTAATGTTATAAATGAAAGAGTTGCGCTTGATGCTTTTTATCAAATTATAGACGATGTTTTAAGGCAGAGTATCCAAGCTATCACTGATGTTATAACTGTTACTGGTGAAATTAATAGAGATTTCGCTGATGTAAAAAATATTTTAAGTAATGCAGGTACAGCGTTGATAGGCATAGGCGAAGGCACAAGTGTTGATGTTAGAGAAGCTGTTAAGAAGGCTGTAACAAGTCCGCTTCTTGATAATTATGATATTTCTAAGGCCAAGAATGCACTTGTTAATATAACAACAAATTCTAATATAACAGCATTGACATTGCAGGAAATATTTAACGATATTAAAAATTATGGAATTAACGGTCATGTTTTTTTTGGACATACTATAGATAACAGGCTTGATGATAAAATCAAAATTACGATTATTGCCACGGGATTTAATACAAACAATTGCGATGATAGAATAGAAGATCAAAATACAAGATCTGATTTTCCACAGCAAGATTTAGCAAAAATTGAAGGGATAGATCCTATAAAACCGGCATATACTTACTGGAAGCCAAGATTTTTAAAATAGACTGTTTCATCTTTTTAATATTAATATTAAAATTGTTTTTATGTATTTGTATGTGGCTACTGTGTTGGAATAGTATACGAAATATTAGCTTTTAGAATAAAGTTTTAACTTCTGTTTTTTTCATAAAATGCACTTATATTGTTATTTAGGTTTTTAAGATAAAGTAATGATTTTTTAGAAATTTTTTTTCGAAGATGGATTGCCTTTGAGATTTTTATAAGTGCTTCATGTTAGGTGGAAAACAATAATGATCAATCAAAATCATTCTAATTTATATGTTGATATGCATATTCATACAATTTATTCTGATGGGACATTGACTCCAGAAGAAGTAGTTAAGTGTGCTTACAAAATGAAACTTTCAGCAATAAGCATAACAGATCATGATTCTGTAGATGGTATTGAAGAAGCCTTGTCGGTTGCGATGAAATATGGTATTGAATTAGTGCCGGGAATTGAGTTGTCATCGGAAGTAATATCAAGTTTCCAAAATAGTGAAATGCATATTTTGGGATATTTTATAGATTATAAATCTAAAGAATTAAAAAATATTTTAAATATTTTTAAAAGAACTAGATACGACAGAGCAATAAAAATACTCAAAAAACTTAATGATAATGGTCTTGTATTAAAAGATACTAGTTTTGTAGAGAATGCTGCTAGTAAAGTGATAGGGAGATTACATTTTGCAAAGGCTTTAGTTGAAGAGAATCTGACAAGAAGCATTCAGGAAGCATTTCAACGATATTTGTCAAATGGTAAGCCTGCATATGTTCCCAAATATTATATTTCACCACGGGATGCAATAAAGATTATTTTAAGTGCTGGCGGTGTGCCTGTTATAGCACATCCGTATTTTGCTCATTACAATGATAGAAATATGCTTCGGTCTCTTATAAAAAATGGACTTATGGGTATAGAAGTGTGGCATATAAAGCATTCTGAAGATGTTGTAAAAAAACTTTTAAAACTTGCCGATGAATTCAATCTTAATGTAACTGGTGGTTCAGATTGCCACGGTAAATATAAGAAAGAATCTTTCATTATTGGCAAAGTGAAGGTGCCTTACTATGTTTTTGAATCACTTAAAAAGCTAAAGAGAAACAAAGTATAAAATTGAAAAAATCGTATGGTTAATTATTTAGAATTATGAGATATATAAATAAGACTATTTTTATAAATTATTTATCGTGTTCTACTTTGGCTTGGATGATGAAAAAAAGAATGACCCCTAAGCTTGTGGGACTTAATAGTGAGTTCCTCAAACTTGAGCTAAGAAATATTCATAAAATGTCAAAATGTCTGTTTCCTGATGCTGTAAGCAACAAATATTTAAAAATTGAAGATCAAATTTCAACCATAACAGAACTCATTTTAGGTCCTTCTGATATAGGAACGTTTTGCGATATATCACTTGTTGTGAAGGGGTACTACGTGAAAGCCGATATATTGCGTAAATTAGAAGATGCTTCTTGGCATTTATTTGAAATTAAATTAGGTAGTAAACATAGGTCTAAGTACATAAATGATGTATCTTTCACTGCGATGGTTTTAGCCAAAGCGGGTGTGAATATTAGCAAGATAAGTCTTCTTTATTTGTCTCATAATTATCGTTTAGGAATGGATGTATCGCGGTTTTTTAACGAACTTGATTGTACTGAAAAAGTTGAACCAAAAGTCCAAGAATTCTTGGACTTTTCAGATGAAGTTTTTGAGAATATTGAATCTGAAAATATGCCGAAACCATATTTAAAAAGAAGTTGTAGAAATTGTCTTGTGTTTAATGTTTGTATGGGAAAGGATGTAAAAGATCATATATTTGATTTACCAAGACTCTCTCTATTTGCAGTAGATAAATTAATAGCATTAGGTGTAGATACAATTGACAAAATTCCAGAATCTTTTGGACTTACTGAAATTCAACAAGTTGTTAAAAACAGCGTTTTAACTGACACAACTTATGTATCAAAAAAATTAAAATCGAAACTAGAAATATTAAAACAACCTTTTTATTATCTTGATTTTGAATTCATAACTCCAACGATACCATTGTACAAAAATATTGCTCCGTATACACAGCTTTTAACACAGTTTTCACTTGATAAAACTGACGGAGTAGGGAATGTATTAAATCATTATGAGTATATTGCAGATCATACAAAAGATTGTCGCCGTGAAATTGCGGAAAAACTTATAGAATATCTTGATAAGGATGGCACTATTATAACTTATGCAAACTCAGAATATATTTCAGTTTCTAAGCTTATTAAACTTTTCCCAGATTTGAATGAAAAACTTAGTAGAATACTTGAAAAAATTGTTGATTTAGAATTAATTCTTAGAAAAAATTATTACAATGTTAGTTTTCATGGTCGTTCATCTATTAAAAAGATTCTTCCTGTACTAATCCCTAAAATGAACTATAAAGTTTTAAAAATAGGTGAAGGTAGAGATGCTGCTGCTGCTTTTGCTTTTATGGCAATGGGTCTTTATGATGATGAAAAAATAGAAGATACAAAAAGAAATTTGTTAAAATATTGTGCACAAGACACATTGGCAATGATTTATATACATCAATTTCTAATTAATGTTGTTGAAAATCATCAAATTGGAAAAAGAGTATTATAATTTGAGCGCAAATATTTGCAGTACTGGATTTTTGTCTAAGGTCATAATGTATGTGTTGATATATTTAATATATGCTATTATACTGTTACTGTTAATGTAGGTTTTAATGCAATACAATAACCGGTATTTATATTTGATGTGCGATCTGGTGTTGTAAAATTAGCATGTTGTCTGTGCTATAACACTTATGAGTGTGAGGGGGCGGTATGTCAGTAAATGAGGGATACTTTTTTACGTCCGAGTCTGTTACAGAGGGACATCCTGATAAAGTATGTGATATAGTTTCGGATAGTATTTTGGATGCCATTTTAGAACAGGATTCAAAAGCCAGAGTTGCAAGTGAAACTTTTATTTCTAAAGGTTTGATTGTTGTTGGTGGAGAAATTACTACAAATGCAAGGATTGATACTAAAGAGATTATAAAAACAGTTATAAATAAAATAGGATATAATAAACCATCGTTTGGTTTCGATTGTAACACGTGTACTATTATAGATATTATAAATACGCAGTCTCCTGATATTGCTATTGGTGTTGATAGTGGTGGTGCGGGGGATCAAGGGTTGATGATAGGTTTTGCATGTAAAGAAACATCTGAGCTAATGCCGTTACCAATAATTTTAGCACATAAACTTGCCATGAGATTGGCAGAAGTAAGAAGAAAGAATATATTATCATATTTAGGGCCTGATGGGAAAACGCAAGTAACAGTTGAATATGTTAATTTGAAACCAAAAAGAATAGATACTGTTGTTTTGTCAACGCAGCACACTGAAGCAATTTTAGATAAAACAGGGGATCATATAACGGAGAACTCGAAAAAAGAAATTTATGATAGTATTATCGTGCCTGTTTTTGGAAAGTTGCAGTTGCTTGATAAAAATACAAAAATATATATAAATCCTACAGGTAAGTTTTTATTTGGAGGTCCTGCGGCAGATACTGGACTTACTGGAAGGAAAATAATAGTTGATACTTATGGTGGAATGGCGGCACATGGTGGTGGGGCTTTTTCTGGTAAGGATTCAACAAAAGTTGATAGAAGTGCATGTTACATGGCAAGGCATATTGCAAAAAATATAGTTGCGGCCGGTCTTGCTGAAAAATGTACTGTACAACTTGCTTATGCAATTGGGTTAGCAGATCCTGTTTCAGTGATGGTAGATATGCATCACTCCGTCAAGATTTCCAGGGTTGCATTAGAATCTTTTGTAAAAAAGATATTTCCTCTTACTCCTGCAGGAATTAGCGAATACTTAAACCTTCGTAAACCAATTTTTGCGAAGACTGCTGTTTATGGGCACTTTGGCAGAAATGATAAAGATTTTAGTTGGGAGAAGCTTAATAAAGTTGATGAGCTTAGGCAATGTTGCGGAGAGTAAAATTATGTGATTGCGATATATGATGACAAACCTAAATTATCAGAGTAGTGAGATTGGTTTAGTATAAAGCTTGTCTTCATGTACACAGGACAAACCAGAGATCTTCTGTGCATAAAGAATCTTACAATGTGGTTGATGTGTTTTGTCGTGATCGACAAATGAAGCGAACATTCAACGTTGTTTGGATATCAGTAGATCGAATCAAGTAGACAATAATTAGATAATGAAATGAGTTGAATAAAATTTGATCTGGAGATTGGGAGGATGGAAGAGATGATAGAAAAGCTTTTTAGCAAAGTGGTGTCGAAGCTTGTAATAACGGCAGTGAGAAACATATGCGAACCTGTTTCTCTAGAGTGTGATGAAAAGGCAAAGAAATTGCTTGTGAAAAGGCTACAAAAATATAAAGACGCAGGACTTTATAATATCAAGGCACCTATAAACTTTACAAAATTTATAGGTGGTGATAGTGGCGATAAAAAAAAGATGGAGTTAATAAAGCTTTTTTTAGTTGATGCGTTGAATGGTTGTTTGGAAACGGCATATGTACGCAATAGTAATAGTAGGACGAATATGTGCAGTACGAAAAGTAAGTGCAATAAAAAATAGATATTTGTGGAGTGTAAATATATTTTTGAGCATCAACTATTTATTTAATGTTAAAATGTTTTAATGCTGATAGAGTTTATGATCAAATATTATAGTTAGGTGTTGGGGTTATTAGGACTATGTGAACACATGTTTGCTAAGAAACCTCATAGAATAACAAATGAAGATTTGTAGAATGTATTTGATGATATAAAACAAGAAGAATCACAGCAACTTTCATGAGCTTTTTTGTATAAAAAACTGTTTAAGCAATCAATTAAATTCAGCTTATAGGTTTCCCAGGTCTTAGCTATCCTCTATGTTTGTGCTTCGCGGTAGAAAACAAATATTATTTTCTGCTTAAGTATCTAAAAAGGATTTTGCAACAATCATATTTGATAACAGGTATTGACAAACGCCGAAAAGAAGATATCTTGTGGTTATCGTTTCCCATGTGTCTCTATTCTTTAGTGATTGCGAAAAAAATATTGGAATGATTAAAGGTTCTATAAATAAGCCCTACACATCAGTACTGAAGCGAACACATGCATTATATAAAACTATTTACAACTAATTTTTAAAAAACAGTAGTCATTTATATTCGGAATAGTGTGAAAGGTGGCATATGTTTTGTAGTAAAAATATATAAAAGGTGTAATTTTTTATAATTTATTAAATAAAAACCAAGAATATCAAAAAGTAAATATTAAGCATATTAATTGTCAAGATTATAAAATAAGAGTTTAATTATGAGAATTTATAGAATAAAATATGCTACAATTATCCTGGTGCCAGAACAATGAAAAATATTTGTGGAAATATAAAATTTATTAAAGATACTGTAAATTCAATTAGGAGTGCTTTTGTTAATGTTGATATTGTTGTTGTAACTAAGACTTTTCCTTATCATTGTGTTTTAGAAGTTTTAAAATATGGAATTACGGATATAGGTGAGAATAAAATACAAGAGGCATTGCCTAAATTTAGTCAGCTTGGATTATCGTTAAACGGAGTTACAAGACATTTTATTGGGCATTTGCAGTCTAATAAAGCAAAGAAAGCAGTGGAAAACTTTGATTTGATACATTCGTTAGATAGTATAAAACTTGCTAATGATATAGGTTGTTGTGCGGCAAATATAAATAAAGTTCAAAATTGTCTTATTGAAGTTAAAGTTTCGCAAGAATCTTCTAAATTTGGCATCGTTCCGGAAAATGTAAAAAAATTTTACAAACAATGTCAGTTGATTCAAAATATATTAGTGAAAGGGTTAATGGTCATAGCTCCAGTTCATTGTGCTACTGATTTTGAAGATTCAAGATCTTGTTTTAAACGAGTACGTGATTTATTTGAAGATATAAAGGAATCTTTTAGTAATCCTGACTTTGCTATCTTATCTATGGGAATGTCTGGAGATTATAAAATTGCTGTTGAAGAAGGTTCAACTATGATAAGAATTGGCTCTGCAATATTAGGAGAAAGAAATTTGTGGAAATAACTGAAAAAATTTTTTTTATTGGTTCTGGGAATATGTCTCAAGCTATTATAAAAGGTATTTTAGAGGCTAAGCTAGTTAAAGCCGAAAATATTATTTGTAATGATATTTCTAAGGAGAAGTTATCAAATATACAACAAAAATTTGGAGTGTCTGTTGTGCAAGACAAGAACGTAGCTATAATGCGTACAGATATAGTTTTCATTGCGGTTAAGCCACAGAATATGCTTGAAGTTTGTAATGAGATAAAAAAAATTGTACAAACAAAAACTCTTATTATTTCGATTGCTGCCGGAATAACAACAAAGTTTATAGAAGATAGTATTCAAAAAAATGTTTCTGTTGTCAGGGCTATGTCTAATACTCCGGCTTTTGTGTGTTCTGCGGCAACCGCTTTGTGTAAAGGAAAATTTGTCTCCTATGATCAATTTCAGAAAGCAAGAAATTTGTTTTCGTCTATAGGGAAAGTAGAAATGCTTCCAGAAAATAGATTTGATATCATTACAGCGTTGTCAGGTTCCGGGCCCGCGTATATATTTTATTTTTGTGAGCTGATGCAAAAAGCAGCTGAAAAACTTGGATTAGACAGAGAAATTGCAAAAATATTTGCTGTTCAAACTGTTTATGGATCTGCCAAAATGCTTGATATAACAGGAGAGCCTGCTGAGGTCTTAAAAGAAAAAGTAAAATCTCCTAATGGTACGACTGAAATGGCATTGAAATATTTTGAATTTCAAAATCTTCCAAATATTGTGTATAAAGCCATGGAACAGGCAATGAAAAAATCTAGTGAACTTACCAAATAAAATTTTTAGCACAAAGGTTGGTGAGAATAGTATGTTTATTATATATGCGGTGGCACGAGGATATAGGAGAATTAAAAATGATAATTAAGGTAAGAGTAATACCTAATTCAAAGAGAAACGAGGTTGTTAGTAGAGTTGGTTCTATTTTAAGAGTAAAGATTGTTGCTCCTGCTGTTGATGGTAAGGCGAATGAAGAACTGTGTGATTTTTTATCAGATTTTTTTGATGTAAAAAGATCAATGCTTTTTTTAAGAAAAGGGGAAAGAGGTAGAGAAAAGACCGTAGAAATTGTTGGACGTTCAGAGGAAGAACTTAACGAAGTTTTAGACACAATACCGTAAGATTAAGAAGGTTAAACATAAAGCTTTTTCGAGGACGAGTGAAAATGAATGAAAAGAAAGATTACTCAAAAACAGTCAATTTACCTAAAACTAATTTTCGTATGAGGGGTAATTTATCCCAAAGAGAGCTTTTTTTTGTTGAAGAGTGGGAGAAAGGTGAGCTTTATAATAAGCTTTGCGAAAAAAATAAAAACAAAAAAAAATTTATTTTTCATGACGGTCCTCCGTATGCAAATGCTCATATACATATAGGAACTGGGCTGAATAAAGTTTTAAAAGATTTTGTTATGAAATATCGTTCTATGTCAGGTAATTATGTTCCTTTTACTCCTGGTTGGGATTGTCATGGTCTTCCAATCGAGCAAATCGTTTTGAAAAATATGAAAACCGATAAGAATAAAGTCAATAGACTTATTTTTAGAAAACAAGCAGCTGATTTCGCAAAAAGGTTTGTAGAAGTACAAAAGGTTGAATTTAAAAGACTTGGAATCATAGCTGATTGGGATCATCCTTATCTTACTCTAGATAAAAAATATGAGTCATCTATAGTAAAAGTTTTCGGAGATTTGGTCAAAAACGGGTTTATTTATAGAAGAAAAAGGCCTGTTTATTGGTGCCCAACATGTGAAACAGCTATGGCGGACGCTGAAGTTGAGTATGTTGCGAATCATGAATCTGATTCTGTTTTTGTAAAATTTCAAATAATTTCTCTCTCAGGAGCGTTTAAAGTTAAAGAACAACTATTGAAAAGTTTTTCTGTTCTTATATGGACAACAACTCCATGGACACTTCCTGCAAACGTTGCTTTGGCTTTTGACAACAAGTCTGAATATGTAGCTGTCATTTATAATTTTGAGAACGGAAGAAAAGAAAAACTTCTTGTTGCCAAGGCTTTGGTTGAAAATGTTAAGGATAAAATAAAAGCCGAAGATTTTGATATTATTCTTGAAGCTCGAGGTGTTGATTTTGTTAATATGAAATGCCAAAATCCTTTGGTTTTAAATAAGCAGTCATATGGGATTATAGCTGAGTTTGTAAGTGTAGAAGATGGAACAGGGATAGTGCATATAGCTCCAGGTCATGGATTGGATGATTATCAAGTAAGTTTAAAGTATGGTTTAGAAATTGTGTCTTATGTTAATGCTAAGGGGCTATTTACAAAAGAAGTTTCAGAATTCGAGGACATTAATATTTTTACCGCAAACAATATGATCATCGAAAAATTAGTGCAAGAAGGGAAAATTCTTACAAAGCTAAAGTTAATGCATTCGTATCCATATTGTTGGAGATGTAAGAAGCCAATAATTTTTAGGGCTACATCACAATGGTTTATGTCGATGGAGCATAATGGTTTAAGAAGAAAATTACTGGACTTTGTAAAAAATATATGTTGGATTCCAAAGTATGGAGAGAATAGAATAGCGTTAATGATGGAAAGTCGTCCAGATTGGTGTTTAAGTCGTCAGCGATTATGGGGTGTTCCAATACCGGTGTTTTATTGTAAAAACTGTGGGAAGTTTTTACTTGATGATAAGATTATAAGCAGAATATCTGATTTGTTTAGTGAAAAAGGCTCTGATTCATGGTTTGAAATGACAGAGGAAGAGCTTTTGCAAGGACTTGATGTGAAATGTTTCTTTTGCAATTCGATAAATTTTAGAAAAGGGGAAGATATATTAGATGTATGGTTTGATTCAGGAGTTTCTTACGAGGCAGTTTTGGTAAGTAATAAATATAAAGACTTGGAATTCCCTGCTGATTTATATCTTGAAGGCAGTGATCAGCATCGCGGTTGGTTTCAAGCTTCTATGATTCCTGCTGTTGCGGTAAGGGGAACCCCCCCCTATAAAAATGTTTTAACTCATGGCTTTGTTGTAGATGGATGTGGAAAAAAAATGTCAAAATCTGTAGGTAATGTTATATCGAGCGAACAGTTAATAAACAAATATGGTGCAGATATTATTCGCTTTTGGATAGCTTCAAGTGATTATAAAGAAGACATAAGAATATCGGATGAGATTATAAAAGGTTTAAGTGATAGTTATAGAAGAATAAGGAATACAATAAGATTTTTGCTTGGAAATGTTAGAGATTTTGAACCAAAAAACATATTGCTTTTTAAAAACATGCAAGAAATAGATAAATATGCGTTGAGTTGTCTTCAGAAAGTTGTATCAACTGTTATTGATGCTTACGAAAATTATGAATTTCATAAAGTTGTTAAGGCAATAAATAATTTCTGTGCCGTGTTTTTGAGCGGATTTTATTTAGATATTTTGAAAGACACTTTGTATTGCGATGCTAAATATAGTAATAATAAAATAAGTGCACAATCTGCAATATTTGAGATATGCTCAGTTGTAGTACGACTTATATCGCCGATACTTTCCTTTACTGCAGAAGAAGCATGGAAAGAAATTAAGGAATTGTTTCCAGATTTAGATTTATCGCGATCTGTTTTTCTTGCTGAATTTCCTGTAATTAATAATAAATATATCCTTCAAACTGAAGTTCTTGATGGTTGGAGAGATATGCTATATGTAAGAAAAAAAGTGCTAGTTATTTATGAAAAATTAAGAAAAGATAAGATTATTGGTTCTGATCTTGAGGCTTCGTTGAATATAGTATATGGACAAAAATATAGTAAGTTTTTTAAAGATCCAAAACTTGTTAATTTAATTTTGGGAACTTGGGATGTAAAATGTAATGTTTCGAATGATGAAAACACACTGATTATAAACGCATCAAAATCAGAATATGAAAAGTGTGCAAGATGTTGGAGACATATTAATGGTATAAAAGACGACTTATGTCCAAGATGTGCGAAAGTTGTTAAGTGAGAAACCCTATTTTGTTTGGTCTTGTAATCCTTATTTTGGATCAGTTTACTAAATTCCTTGTTGATAAATTTATAATGTATGCTTCTATATTAAATATTATTTCTTTTGTTGATTTTTTTAATATTACAAATGTTCGTAATACTGGAACAGCTTTTAGTGTATTTCAAGATAAAAATCTATTGTTTTCTATAATTGTTTCTTTTCTTTTATTGGGTTTATCAATTTGGCTTTATAAAAATTGGAGCAAAATAAACAGACTTCAACATTATGCTTTTTGTCTTGTCGTTATGGCTGGACTGGGAAATTTCATAGATAGGTTGTTTCGTGGTGCTGTTGTTGATTTCCTTGATTTTGGTATATACTCATTAAGGTGTCCTGCATTTAATATTGCAGATTCTTGTATTTGCATAGCGACATCAATTATTGTTATAGATGCTTTTATATTTAATAGCAAGTAAAAGGTATAAATATGTGTCCTATAGTTTTTGTTTTTGGAAATTTCAGATTTTTTTCTTATGGTTTTTTTATAGCTTTAGCTTTTATTACGTCTATTTTTTATCTTTCTAAATCACTTAACAAATCAAAAAACAAAATATTTTCACAAGATGAATTGAGCTCTTTGTTTATATATATAATGTTCTTCGGAATAATAGGTGCAAGATTTCTTTTTGTTATTGTGAATTTTCATGAATTTATTTTATCTCCTTTGGATATTTTTAAAATATGGCATGGTGGACTTGTTTACTATGGCGGATTTATCAGTGTACTTATATTTTTAATAATATATTCTAAAATAAAAAAGCTATGTATACGTCAACTTGGAGATTTTTTTGCACCTGCTTTAGCTTTAGGTCATGCTATAGGAAGAATTGGCTGTTTTTTTGCAGGGTGTTGCTACGGCGTAGAAAGTAACTTTCCATGTGCAGTTGTATTTAACAATAAATATTCTTTGGCTACTACAGGTGTGCCTTTACATCCTACTCAACTTTATGAAGCTTTTGGAAATTTTATTATATTTGTGTTTCTACATTTTTATTCGAAAAAAAAACATAAAATAGGTGCACTTTTCGTGTTTTATATTATTATTTATGCTGTTTTAAGATTTGTTATTGAGTTTTTCCGTGGTGATTATAGAGGAGTTTGTTATTTTTGCCTGTCTATATCTCAGGTTATATCAGTACTTTTATTTCTAATTGGAGTCTTTTATATATGCAAGAGAGAATAATAATATATGAGAAATTTGAAAGGAAAAGGATAGATTCTTATTTGGCTTTAATATATAAGCATTATTCCCGTTCGTATTTCCAAAAACTTTTTAGTAAACGAAAAATTTTAGTAAATAATAAAATTGTTCTATCAAGTTATAAATTAAAATATGGTGATGCTATAGTTTTTGAGTTTGAGATATCCGGAGAATCTAAAATAATACCTGAGAAAATAAAACTTAACATTATATATGAAGATGATGATATTATTGTTGTAAACAAACAATCCGGCATTGTAGTTAATCCGTCGTATGGTCATCAGTCCGGTACATTAATTAATGGTTTAATGGCATATTCAAAAGGCAAATATAAGATTTATTTGGTTCATAGACTTGACAAAAATACTACTGGACTTATAATTTTTGCAAAAAATGAAAAATCAAAAATAAATATTTCAAAGCAATTGCAAAGAAAAACTGTAAAAAAGATATATTACGCTGCTGTTAAAGGCATAATTGTTGAAAATAAAGGAATAATAGAAGCCCCTCTTGGAAGAACTGCATGGAATAGAAAACTTATGTCTGTAAATCCTTCTGCAAAAAAAATGGCTGTTACTGAATTTGATATTATTACAAGAAAAGATGATTATACTTTAGTAAAAGTGAGAATCATTACCGGTAGAACACATCAAATAAGAAGTCATATGCAATATATTAATCATCCTATCATAGGTGACAAGCAATATGGCGGCCCTGAAACGATTAATGGAATAAACTATGAAAGACAAATGCTTCATGCACGTTATGTAACTTTTGTACATCCAAAGACTTCAGAAACTGTTAATTTTGTTGCGGAACTTCCAAGTGACATGGAAGAAATATTTAAAATATAAAATTTATTTGAGATTAGTAAGCATATCAATCTTTATAGTGGTTTTTTTTCTGGAATCCCAGGTTTTCTAGGAAACTGTAGAGGTGTATCTTTATGTTTTTTGAAAACTAAAATACAATAGTCCAACTCTTTGCTAGGAAGGTGATAGAAGACAACTTTTTCGAATTTTGCCCCTAAATGCTTTAAGGCATTTTTTATAGATCCCAATCCTTCTTCAGGAATTAGAAGCGAATGTTTTGTTTTGTAAACCATAAAATAACCATTTACTTTTAGCAGAGGAATAGAAAGTTCTAAACTTGCTGAGAACTTACTTACAGCTCTTGACAATACAAAATCATATTTTTGTTTATATAATGGCATTTGTCCAACTTCTTCTGCTCTTTTGTTTAATATTTCCATATCGAATCTAAGTTTGGTATTTATATTATCAAGAAATTTGCATTTTTTTGTTATGGATTCGATTAATGTGATAACAACGTCAGGCAAGGCAATTTTTACAGGTATGCCAGGCATTCCAGAACCTGTTCCAAGATCAGCAATCTTTACATTTTTTGAATTCATGTTTTGTTTAGTTAAAATACTATCTATAATTTTTGCACTGTAAAGAGAATCGCAGAAATGTCTGTATATTAAATCTCTTTCGTTTTTATAATGGATAAGATTAAGTATTTTATTCCATTCTATTAGTTCATGAAAATATATTTCGAACTGTCTACGTATCCTATTAGAAAAAAATGAAATAATATTATTTACGGCATACTTTTGAAACTCATCAAAAAGTACTTTGATTTCTCTCTGTTTTTTATATTCTATTAATGATAGACATACTTGTTTCATAAGAAACCCTAAATCACTTTCTTTATTTCCTCATCACTCAGTGCCTTGTATGTTTTTTTTATTAAAAAAAACTTTATTGCTTGTGCTGAACAATAAGATATACATCTCATACATACTTGGCATTTTTTATTATTGAAAACAGGGTAATCGTTTTCTGATGTAATGTTTTCAACAGGGCATATTTTAATGCAAAGGCCACATTTTAGACATTTCTTTTTATCTATATGGAATTTTATAATTTTTTGAAACAAGTTTCCATACCATCTTTCTGTTATAAACCATGATATAGCAAAACAAATTTTAAAAAATAAATTTGTTTTGCTAGAATTTACTGTTTCATTAGAAATATTTTCTGCATAGTTTTTAATTTCTTTATATGTGTTTTCTATTTTTAAAATATTTTTTTCTTTTCCTTGTACAGCTATAAAATTATTTGGCATTAAAAAATCATGTGTTCCTATCAAGTAATAACCTTTGTTTTTTAGCATATTGCCAAAATTTGCAGCAGCATTAAGAGAAGAATCACCCATGGTTGTAAATATAAACATTTTAGTTCCATTAGAATTTGGTAAATTATTAATAAATTTTTTTACAATAGGAAATGTATTCCAGCAAATTATCGGAAAACCTATTCCGATTGTGTTTAACAAATTTATTTTCTTTGGATCTGATTTTGCAATATTGTTAATGTTGACAGCATAATTATTGTTCTCAAGAGTTCCTGCAATTTTTTTTGCCGCAAGATATGTGTTTCCTGTTCCTGAAAAAAAATAGATATCAATTGTTTTGATTTTCATTGCTTTTTTTGTTTCCTTTTTTTCTGCCTTCAAGATAAATAGTTAGTATTGCTATATCAGATGGTTTTATAGCAGGTATTCTGGTAGCTTGTCCTATAGTTTGTGGGCGAACCATAAGTAATCTTTGTTTTGTTTCCAAAGATAAAGAATCAATTTTATTGTAATCGAAATTTTGCGGAATTTTTCGATCTTCATTTTTTTTCATTTTGTTTGTCATTCTTTTTTGAATTTTAATATAGCCTTCGTATTTTTTATATATATGAATCTCTTCTTTTGCTTTTTCAATAGACCATGGTGATAAATCTTTGTCGCTTGGTAGATTTTTCATGTTGCCATTATATATACATGTTAATGTGTTTTTATAGAGTTCAAATTTTTTATATGTTTTATCGGGTATAAGCCCTATAGAATGTCCTATATCCATAAGTCTTAAATCTGCATTATCGTTTCTTATTGAAAGTCTATATTCTGCTCGTGAAGTAAACATTCTATAAGGTTCATCCACACCTTTAGTTGTTATATCGTCTATTAATATTCCGATATAAGATTCGTTTCTTCCAAGTATAAGTGGACTCTTGTCCAAAATTTTAAGACCAGCATTTATGCCCGCAATAAAGCCCTGTGATGCAGCCTCCTCATAGCCCGTTGTTCCATTAATTTGTCCAGCTAAGAAAAGGTTGTCAACTTCTTTTGTTTCCAAAGACTTTTTAATCTGTAAAGGATTTGAATAATCATATTCAATGGCATATCCATATCTTATAACTTTCGCATTTTCAAGACCATCTATTGAATTTATCATTTGTTGCTGTAAGTTAAAAGGAAGGCCTGTATAAAGGCCGTTTAAATAGACTTCATTTGTATTGTATCCTTCAGGTTCTAAAAATATATGATGACTTGTTTTTTGAGGATAATGTTTTATTTTTTCTTCTATAGCAGGGCAATACCTTGGACTTTTGCTATTTACTTTGCCTATATCAATTGAAGAAAACTCAAGATTATCGCCGACTATTTTATGGGTTGTGGAATTTGTATAAGTAAGCCAACACGAGAGCTGTTTTAAATTTTTTCTCCATGTTTCAATTTCCGTAAAATGAGAAAATGCTTTCGGGGTTTTGTCTCCAAATTGTTCTATAACTTTTGAATAATTTATTGAAAGTGCATTGATTCTTGGAGTTGTTGTTGTTTTAAATCTTCCTAGAGTTAGTCCGCAATCTTCAATAAGAGATTTTGAAAGATGCGAAGCATGTTTTTCATTGAATCTGCCTCCGTTAAAATATGTTTTTCCAAGATGAATTGTGCCTTTTAAAAATGTCCCTGTAGCTACAATTACTGCATTTGTTTCTATTATTTCACCTGTAAGTATCTTTACAGCATACACTTTTTCATATTTTATTACTAACGCTGTAACTTCAGATTGTAGTATCTCAAGATTTGATTGATTTTGTAAAGATTTTGACATAAAAACAGAATAAAGCTCCCTATCGCATTGGGCCCTTGGTGACCATACTGCAGCTCCTCTTGAACTGTTCAATATTTTAAACTGCAATCCAGCCCGATCCGCTATACAACCCATTTCTCCTCCCATAGCATCAATTTCTCTTACCATCTGTCCTTTTGCAATTCCACCAATAGCTGGGTTGCAGGACATTCTCGCTATAGAATCAACATTTAATGTTATTATAAGTGTTTTCAACCCCATTCTAGCACAAGACAATGCAGCTTCGCAACCTGCATGTCCTGCCCCAATTACTATTACTTTATATTTTACTGCCATATTCCCCACCTCGTTATATATTAAAAAGCAATTTTAATAGTTTCATATTATATGATAATTTTTTTAATTCGCAAAAATAAAAAAAAGGCAAAACCCAAGATAATTTGCATAAATATCATCTTAATAATTATTTAGAAATAAATCTAGATTTATAAAGATTGTTTTTAGTGAGTGTATTAATTGCTGCGAATTTTTTCAAATGTAATCTGATTCTTTAATTGTCGTAAGCCTTAAGATGCCACCAACATTCACAGTGGAAACTTGATGAAGCGTTAAGCAGGTTTGTCTGGAGAATGCTATAACGGCCATTTTAGGCGTATGTGTTTATCTGCTCGAGGATTTATTAAAAATTTTATCATCATGTTTAAAACTGTTATCATTAATAACATACGATAGATTGTACGATGTAGTTATATTTTTGTAATATTTTTTTTCTAGTGGGATGTTTTTCTATATATTTTTAATGTTGCTTAAAAAATTAAAATAATGTAGAAGATATACAGAGAGGATATGTATGAAAAAAAAAGTATTATCGGGTATGCGACCTACTGGAGGTCTTCACTTAGGTCATTATTTTGGTGTTTTGCAAAATTGGGTTGCCCTTCAAGATGAGTGCGATTGTTATTATATGTCATCAGATTGGCATGCATTAACTACAGACTATGCAGATACATCAAAAATTGATGAGAATACTTTAGATATGGTTGCTGATTGGATTACGGCAGGAATAGATCCAGAAAAGGTTACGATTTTTAAACAATCGTTTGTTCATCAACACAGCGAGATGTTTCTAGTGCTTTCTATGCTAACTCCTTTAGGATTATTATATAGATGTCCGACGTATAAAGAACAAATAAAAGAAATAAAAAATAAAAAGCTTAATAATTATGGTTTTTTGGGGTATCCTGTTTTAATGGCAGCTGATATTTTGTTGTACAAGACTGACATTGTTCCTGTAGGTGAAGATCAACTTTCTCATTTGGAGTTTACAAGAGAAATAGCAAGAAAATTTAACAGTCTTTATTGTAATATTTTGGTTGAACCTAAAGAAAAACTCACTAAGGCTGCAAAACTTCCTGGGCTTGATGGAAGAAAAATGTCAAAATCATACGGTAATTCAATTTTGCTTGGTGAAAATGATGACATTTTAAGAGATAAAGTTAAAAACATGTTTACAGATCCTCTAAAAATAAAGAAAAATGATTTTGGCCATCCAGATGGTTGTGTTGTTTTTGCATTTCATAAAATATTTATCAAAGAATATAAAAATAGAGAGTTAGAGTGTAAAATGGGCATGGTAGCCTGTATTACATGTAAAAAACAATTAATGGAAATGCTTTCTTCGTTTATGAAACCTTTGACTGAGAAAAGAAAAATTATTGTTTCCGATAAAGCATATTTAAAAAAAATAATTAAAATCGGAAGCCAAAAAGCTGTAGAAACCGCACAAATGACAATGCTTGAAATTAGACAAGCTTTGAAGTTTTAGGACTAAGATTTTCTTTGTAGTTTTAAATATCGAAAATAATGAAAACTTTAAGTATTGAGATTCTTTTTTTGCTTTGTTGCTGATAAAAGTAAAAGTTTGTGATAGATTTATTGTGTTGTTTTAAGGATAGTATAAAACTTTTTTTGCATGGAGTTAGTATGAAGAGGATAGAAATTTTTACAAAAGCAATCCCTTATTATGTTGACTTTTTTTCTATTGCGTTTCTTTGTGTCTTTTTTGTTTTTATTATAAATCATTATTGCCAAATCAAAAACTATGCTTTGTCATTGTTAAAAGATTGTAATATGATTGTATTTTTTGACAAAAATATTGATGAAAATGAAGAAGAATTAGTAAAAATAGAATTAGGAAATACAAAAGTGGCATTTGTAAAAGAATATGTAACTGCCACAGAAGCATATTTAAGGGCTGTTAAAAAAAATTCATTTTTAAAGAGTATTTCTGTTCCTGGTGATGTAAAATCAATTCAATCTTATGCTGTAGTTATTCCAACCTCTGTGATAGATAAAAAGTCTCTTATGAAAGCGAAAGCCAGTTTGGAAGAAATTTCAGGAGTTGATGAGGTAGTTTTCGATGTATCTGTGTTTGAACGTTATATAGATACCAATAACTTTATATTGTCGTGTAAAAAGGTATTGTTTATTTTTTTGATTGGTGTTATTATTTTATTTATTTTCAAATGTGTATTTTTTGTTATACAGTATGGAGCCATGAGGTTTGTTAAAAATTTTTTTTTATACTCTATTGCTTCTATACTTGGTTTTATTGCAATATGGATTCTTTGTATATTTTTAAAGTATAATTTATACGCCTGTGGGCTCTCGATTTTGCTGTCAATGCCTCTAAGTGTTGCTGTTGGAGTTACATTGGATAGCAGATGTTATCAAACATAGAAATATGAAAAAAATAATTGTTTTAATTACTTTACTCTTTCATCATTTTTTGTTATTTTCTGTGTATGCTGAGAATATTGATATCAGATCAAAACAGCTTTTAGGAATAAAAAGAACAATAAAAGAAAAAGAACAACAAAAAAAGAGATTGTTTTTTCAGGAAAGAATTTTTAAGAAAGATCTTAAGTTACTTAATGATGATGTAGTGCAGACTGAAAAAAAACTTAAACAGCGATCACTAAATATAAAAACAATTCAGCACAGTCTTGAAAATTCTTCAAGGATATATAATTCTGCTTTTATAAGAAGTTCCGGTTTTAACAAAATAATTCTTGATGAGATGCGGTGTTTTAATAAGATGACTTTTGTGTTTAGATATGAGCAAAATCCTTTGGAGTATAAAATAAGAAAAAAATCCTTAGAGTATGAAAAAGAAAATTTTGAGAAAGCAAAAAAAGAAGTCACAGTTTCAGCTTTAAATATCAAAAGATTTGAAAAATCCAAAAAAAATCTTTTGAGCTTACAGCAACGTGAAAATAAATTAGTTGAACAACATAAAAATATGTTAAAAGAAAAAAATGTACTTTTAAATATAACCTCAGATAAAAAACATGCAATCGAACGTGAGATAAAATCTTTAAATGATAGTGCAAAAGCGCTGCAAGCATTGATAAATAGAATTAATGTAAATAAACAAAACAAAAAAACTACTGTGATAACACGTTCTACAGCTTTTGCGAAAATTAAAAGAAAAAAAACTCTTCCATGGCCGGTGAATGGTAAAATTATTTTGAATTTTGGCAGGAATAAGCATCCTGATCTTGATACCTATGTTATAAGTAATGGAATAAAAATAAGTGCTGATGATTTTAGTCAGGTAAAAAGTATTGATGCGGGGACCGTTGTTTTTACAGGACGATTTCGTTCTTATGGTAAAGTTATTGTAATAAATCATAAAAATTCAACCTTTTCAGTTTATGGACTTTTAGAACATATATTTGTTAAGGAAGACCAGCTAGTATCGAAAAATACTGTTATTGCAAATCTTGGTAGTGGTGAGAATAATGTTTTATATTTTGAGATAAGGCAAAATAATTTTCCTGACAATCCCGTTTTATGGTTGCAACAAAAGTAAGAAATTCTATTTTGTTCACTAATTTATGTTTTTTCTTATTTGTATTTGAGGTATGTAAAGTTAAAATTTATGATAAATATATTGGCGTTAGAAACTTCTTGCGATGAAACCTCGGTTGCAATAGTTGCAGATGGAGTGAATGTAAAATCGCTTGCAATCTCTTCTCAGATAGCAACCCATGCCAAATTTTTTGGTGTTGTTCCTGAACTTGCAAGTCGTGCGCATGTAGAAAATGTGAATCTTGTATTATTGAGAGCATTAAATAATATTGGCGTAAAATTTGATGATTTTGGGAAAAGTATTGATGCTATTGCATTTACTGCTGGTCCTGGTCTTGCTGGAGCACTTCTTGTTGGCACAATTGTCGCAAAATCCATTGCAAGTATTTATAAAAAGCCTATAATACCTGTGAATCATTTAGAAGGCCATTTATATTCTGCTTTTCTTGAGAACAAATTGATTAAACCCCCGTTTTTAAGCATTATAATATCAGGTGGACATACAGAGCTAGTAATAGTTGAAGATTTTGGAAAATATAAAATACTTGGTGTTACAAGAGATGATGCGGCAGGTGAAGCATTTGATAAGGCTGCTAAAATGTTAGGACTTTCTTATCCTGGAGGCCCTATCATAGATCAAAGAGCAGAGAAAGGTAATCCTAAAGCCGTAAAATTTACAAGGCCTTATTTAAGAGGAAGTTGGGATTTTTCATTTTCAGGAATAAAAACTGCTCTTTTGAATTATTTAAAGCTGAATTGTGTTAAAAATGAAAAACAATTAAATGATATATGTGCTTCTTTTAGACAAGCTATTGCAGAAACTATTTGTTTTAAAGCTTTTGAGGCTGTAAAAAAATTTGATTTAAAAAAGATTACATTAGGTGGTGGTGTAAGTGCAAATTCCTTAATAAGAAAAATGTTTTTTGAATTTGGACGTGAAAATAGGATAAAAATTTATCTTCCATCATTGCTTTATTGTACTGATAATGCAGCTATGATTGGATGTGTTGCTTATTTAAAACAAAAAAAATGTGGATTAGTATATGGCTTAGATCAATTAAAAAGTAATCCTTCTCTTCGATTAGAAAGCTGGTAGGTTGAGTGATAATTATAAGTTATAAAACAGATGGGGATTAATGAAATATAAAATGAAGAAACTAATAATAGGTAATATTAAGCTTGATAACAATGTATTGCTTGCACCGATGGCAGGAATAACAGATTTGCCTTTACGTCTTCTTGCGAAAGCTGGTGGAGCAGGTCTTGTGTATACGGGAATGATATCGGCAAAAGCTATTTTATGTCATAATGAAAGAACAAAAGAACTTTTAAAAATATCAGATAAAGAAAGACCCGTCGCAGCTCAAATTTTTGGTAGTGATGTTTATAGTCTATCGGAAGCTGCA
This sequence comes from Endomicrobium sp., assembly GCA_031290575.1. GTDB lineage: Bacteria > Elusimicrobiota > Endomicrobiia > Endomicrobiales > Endomicrobiaceae > Endomicrobiellum. Next base: position 215,545 of record JAITNH010000006.1, read on the forward strand.
AAAATAGTAAAAGATGTGGGTGTAGATATTATTGATATTAATTTAGGCTGCCCAGTGAAAAAAATAGTAAAATCCGGTTCTGGAGCAAATCTTCTTGCCGATGAAAAACTTCTTGCAAAGATTTTAGTGTCGATTGTAAAAAGTGTTAATATTCCGGTTACAATTAAAATTCGTATAGGATTATTACCTGGTAAAAATATAGCTACAGGAATTGTTCAAATAGCACAAGATTGCGGAATAAAAATGGTTGCTGTACATGCAAGACCAGTTTCTCGTATTCATTCAGGTGATCCTGATTTAAAGTCTTTTGCTGAAGTTTGTGGGGCAGGTGTAGAAATCCCTATTATTGCAAATGGTGGAATTAGTGACGAAAAAACAGCGTCAATTTTTTTTCAAGTTCGAAATTGCTCTGGAATTATGATAGGCCGAGCTGCAATTGGAAATTATTCAATATTTGAAAGAATAGGGAACTTTTTTAATAATGGAGAATTGTTAGCGATACCATCCAAAATAGAAAGGATAAAATGGCTGAAACAGCATGTTAAGTATTCAATGGAACAGTATGGAGAAAAAAGAGGATTTGTTATAATGCGAAAAGTAGTTCATTATTATACAAAGAACTTACCAAATGCTACTAAAATACGTAATATGTTTAATACAATAGTTACACTTTCTGATTTTAATGAATTGATAAAATCCATATAAGTTTCAAATAATTTAGAATAAGTTTCCAGTTTTTGTAATTTTAGTAAAATGAAGCAATAGTAAAAGAGTGTGTTTTTATTTAATATATTGACTGAGAATATAGAATGTTATAGAATGAATCAATGGTATATAAGTGTATTAAAAAGCATGGAGGTACAAAATGAAGAGGTTGTTTTTATTAGGATTCTTGACGATGTTCGTTTTTGCATTGGGTTGTTGTAAAAAACAAGACATAAAGCATAATTCTTTTGACAATAATATAAAGGATGATGGACTAAAAACCGTGGCTTTTACTGATGAACCATCTATACGGCATGAATCTATAAAAGATATGAATCTTAAAACCATATATTTCAGTTTTGATAGAAGTGATTTAACGAATGACAGTATAGGAATACTTAAAGAAAATTCTGTTTATTTAACAAAGAATCCGAAATTAAAAATTGTGCTTGAGGGTCACACCGATAATAGAGGTACTACGGAGTATAATTTAGCTTTAGGTCAGCGTAGAGCTTTAAAAGTCAAAGCATGTTATGTACAATTCGGTATTTTAGCCAATAGGATTGCGGCCATTTCATATGGTCATGAAAAGCCTGCAGATCAAAATAATAACGAAGTGGCATGGTCGAAAAACAGGAGAGTAGAAACAAAAACACTGTTGAGATGAAAATATGAAACGATATACTGTTTTGATGTTTTACTTTGCTATGATATTTAATTTTGGATGTATGTCTTTATCTTCGAATTCACGTATGATAGATGAATTAAAATATGATATAGCTCAAATACAGATACAGAATAAAGAAATTCAGCAAGAGTGCATTGGTTTACATGCAAAAGTTGATTCTGTGTTGGTGATAACAGATATATTTAATGTTGCTGTACAAGATTTGCAAAATAGTGTTTCTATCTTAAATCAAACTCTAAGTAGTTTTGGTGTTGCAACAAATATAGGCAAAGATAATTTTTCTGATTGTGTTTTATTATCATCTCTTTACAGAACTGCTTATGCTGATTATTCTGCGGGGAAATTTGAACTTGCATACTCAGAATTGGGATCATTTGTAAACAAATACCCCAATTCTGAGTATGCATCTCAGGCTCAATTTTATATGGGCGAATGTTTTTATTGTCGTTGCATGTGGGAACAAGCTGTTGATGAGTATGTGAAAATAGAACAACAATATAAAGAGTCTAATTTAATACCATCCGCAAGATTAAAAATTGCTTTATGTTATGAAATGCTTGAGAAATACGATGATGCCGAAAATATTTTTCTGTCTATTATAAGTCATTTCCCTAATAGTCACGAGGTTTCGGTAGCAAAAGAAAAAATTAGGTTGTACAAACGTAAGAATGTTCAAGCGAAATGATTTTTTTATATATCTAATAATTTCGATATTACTGCACATATCGATTGTCTTGCTTGGTGCTTATTTTGTGTCATGTTCTAAAAGTAATAAACATGTTTACCATTCTGTTCCGATAGAAGTTACTTTTTATTCTTCATCGCAGTATAAAATTAATCGTAGGATATTTGTTAAATCTTCAAAAAATAATATTGAAAAATCCAATTTGTTTATGCATAAACAAATAAAAGAAAATACAAAAAAAAAGGAAGAAACCCTAAAAAATATTATAGTTGCAAAAATACCCAAGAATTCTGTAAAGCAGGCTATACAAGAAAAAAGTACTCTATTAGAAGTGTCAAAGGGTTCTGTTTCGTCTGATAGTAACATTGAAGGTTTTCAGTCAACGAATTCAAAAACGCTTTTGCCGATGAGAATTGTACAACATGAAGAACTTTCTTTTGATGCAGGTAGTTTTAAATCTGCATACTATAGTAATCAAATAGTAAAAAAAATTGGAAGTCATTGGAGATGGATGGAAAGTTTTACAAATCTCAGAACAATTGTATATTTTAAAATTTATAGAGATGGATCTGTGTTTGATATTTTAATTAAGGAATCTTCTGGTAACTATGCTTATGATAAGAATTCTTTAGACACCATAGCAAGGGCATCTCCTTTTCCTGTTTTGCCTGAAAGTTATGAGAATGAATGGCTTGGAGTGTTTTTTGAATTTAAATATAGGAATTAATAAGATGATAATTAAATTTTTTATTTTTATTATCATCATGTTATCTTTTATTAATATATATTGTGCTCAAACAACTGATATTTATTTATCTCTTTCAATTTCAGGTATGAGATCTGATATCGTTTTAGAAGATTTTAGTGTTTTAGATAGGAACGAAAATTCTATAAAATACTCAGTATTATTAAAAAAAATTATAGAAAATGATTTGATTCTTTCAAGATATTTTAATGTAATAAAAGATTCCTCAGAAAATTTAAAATTGTCTTTTAAAGAAAAACTCTTTTTGTGGAAAAAAATGGGAGTATCCGTACTTCTTATTGCTTCTGTATCATGTAATGATGAAGATATATCGCTTGAAATAAACATGTTGGATGTTATTACAGGCGAAAAAATATGGAAATGTGCATATAAAAATAAGTTTAAAAATTATAGATATATGGCTCATGAAATAAGTGATGAAATTGTGAGACGTTTTACTGGGGAAATTGGCATAGCACGCTCAAAAATAGTTTTTGTAAATAATAGTACTGGCTTTAAAGAGTTGTATATAGTTGACTATGACGGATATAATTTGCGAAGATTGACAAAAGATAATAAAATTAACATTCTACCCAAATGTTCCCCTAATGGAAATAGTATAATTTATACAAGTTATTTGTACAATAATCCCGATCTGTTTTATTTAGATCTTATTAAAAATACACGAAGTATTATTTCAAAACACCAAGGCTTGAATGCTAGTGCTTCGTTTACTCCCGACGGCAAGAAAATACTTGTTACTTTATCGATGGGAAGATATCCAAATTTGTATTTGATAAACATAAATGGAGAAATGCTTCAAAGGATTACTAAGGGTTCATATATTGACACGAGTCCATCATTTGCTCCGAATGGGCAAGAGGTAGTGTTTGTTTCTGATAGATCTGGCTATCCTCAATTGTATATAATGAATATTGACGGTGGGAACATAAGAAGATTAACTACAAGTGGTTTTTGTGATTCTCCAGCATGGTCTCCACATGGTGATAAAATTGTTTTTACAATGAGACAATTAAAAGGAAATTATGATTTATATATTTATGACCTACCTACTGCAAAAACAACAAAACTTACGAGTAATCAAAAAAATAATGAAAATCCTACGTGGTCCCCTGATGGTAGATTTATAGTATTTTATTCTAACAGATCAGGTAATGGCGAAATTTATATAATGTCTATAGATGGTTTAGGAATAAGAAAACTTGTAGAAATACCAGGAACATCTTATACTCCATCGTGGTCCCCAATTTTTATAAAATGATTTTTCGTACTTTGTATAAAAGAATTTTAGAAAGAGGAGATAAAAAATGTTTGAAAATAAAGGTTTTATAGATATAATAAATATGGGTGGTGGTACACTTTACGTTCTTTTTATAGCATCAGTGCTTTCGATAGCTGTAATTTGTTTTAAATCAATTGAATTTCGAATAAAATCAAAAATTAAGAGATCTGATTTTGTATGCAAGTTAATAGAGAAAATAAAAAAAGGTGATCTTAATGAAGGTATAAATTTTTGCAATAGTGTTAATTCTCCTATGGCATCTGTTTCAAAAGTTGGCATAGTTGCTTTTAAAGAACGTGGTGGGGATATTAGTGAAGTGATGGGAAGAGAGGTGCTTGCTCAAACCGTTAAACTTGAAAATTATACTGTTATTCTTGGAACGTTGGGAAGTGTCACAGTTTATGTAGGATTGTTTGGAACTATTTTAGGAATAATAAAAGCTTTTCATAATATTTCAACGGTGGGTGCTGGAGGTATAACAGTTGTTGTTGGTGGAGTTTCTGAGGCTCTTATTGCAACTGCTGGGGGTCTTTTTGTTGCAATTCCTGCTGTTATTGCGTATAATTTTTTTGCAAAAAGTATAGATAAATTTGTCGTTGATATGGAATATTGTGTTTCGGCAGTTGAAGAGAGTTTAACTATTTATTATAGGAAGGTAAGATAAAGAAAATGAAAGTACGCAGAAAAAGAAATACAATTAGTGCGGAGATTAATATAGCACCATTTACTGATGTTGTGCTTGTGCTTTTGATAATTTTTATGGTAATAACACCTGCACTTATGCAACCAAGTATAAAAATTAATATTCCAAAAACAGAAATTGTAGACAATGATAATGAGAAAAATATTTCAAATATAGAAGTTTTTATTTCAAAAGAAGGGCATGTTTATATGGATGGGAAGTACATAAATAATGCTAATGTTGAGAAAGTTATTCAAGAAAGAATTTCTTCGAATGCTGATATAGTTTTACTTATAAAAGGCGATGAACTTGTTCCATATGATTATGTAATACAATTTATTGCAAAAGCTAAAAAAGCAAGAGCATCAAAATTTGCTCTTGCTTTTGAGAATGTATCATCTCACAAAATTATCTGAAAAAGGTTTAAATATAAATAATTGTTAAAGTTTTTTATTATGATATCTTGAAATATCTTTATTTATAAGTATATATTTATAGTTTGGTGATATAATACTTTAAAT
>JAITNH010000001.1 GCA_031290575.1 Endomicrobium sp.
TGCTATGTTCGAAACAGCAACAAGTATAAGCGACTGAGTTCCATAAATACAAAAACCTGCTGCCAATAAAATTACCAATGATATCCACATAGGTGATGCAATCGTACGCCAGAATAAAAACATAAAAGATGAAGCAAGCATCATAGAAATGGCACATACACGAGGACCTTTACCACTAAAATATTTATCAGTAATCCAACCGCATACAATAATCCCAATAGCTCCAGCAATTTCGAAACCTGCAATCATAAAACCTGCATGTAAAAGATGCATACCTTTCCACTCTTTTAATATTGTTGGACCCCAATCCAAAATCACAAATCTCAAAACATAAACAAATAAATTTGATACTGCAACAATCCAAATATATGGATTTTTAAACACTTGTTTCTTTATAAATTGTTTGTATTCAGTTGAATTTTCTTTCTTATTGCTAGTTTTTCTATAATTCTCCCCAACTGCCAATTCCGGCAAACCTACCGAGCTTGGAATATCACGAATAAGAACCCATAAAATTATAGCAATGATAATAGCCATAAAAGCAGGAATATAAAAAACACTCCTCCATCCAAGCGAACTAGCAAGAATACCGCCAGTAGAAAGAATTGCTATAGCTCCGAAACAATGTGAAGTATTCCATCGAGACATCTTAGTTGCAAGTTCTTGTGGCGGAATCCAATACGGAAGTAATCTTGCATTAGGAGGCCATCCCATACCTTGAAACCATCCATGGATAATCCATACTATGCCCATAATAATTAGTGTAGAACTAAACCCGAAAATAAAATTACATATAGCACACAAAAAAAGTCCGACAGCGATAAAGTTACGAGCCATAAATTTATGAACAATAAAACCATTTACAAATCTTGATATTCCATATACAACTCCGTTTAAAGTTACAAAAATCCCAAGTTGGGTTTTTGAGATACCTAAATCTGTTTGCATCCCAGGTATAGCCATACTTAGATTTTTACGTATCACAAAAAACATAGCGTAAGACACCCAAGTTGCTAACATAGTGCGAAATTGCCAGTATCTAAATTTTTTTACAATTTCTGATGTTACGGGTGACGTAAACATATGAATTTTCTCCTTCCTTAAAGATATCATAAAAATATTTTATATTACATATTTATTAAATAAAACTAAATATTTGCTACATATATCACTATATACCATGGATTCCTATTTTGAAAATGTTTTCTCCGCCCTGAAGAGGAGTTGAACCTCCAACCTTATCCTTAGGACGGATTTGCTCTATCCAATTGAGCTATCAGGGCATATTCTTATCAAATTATAAAAGCTAAAAACAATAAGCTCTAATTCACAATCAAACTAGACTTTAAAAGATCTCTTTGTACTAAACTATAAAATTATCTACAACAACCGTTTTATCTTTCCTTAAGAAAAAATATGCATTTTAAACACTAAAACATAGATTAAAAATAAAATTTTTATTGATTTTATTTTTAACGATTTACTGATAAAAAATCGGGGCGACTGGATTTGAACCAGCGATTTCTCAGTCCCGAACCGAGTGCTTTAGCCAATTGAGCTACACCCCGATTTTTATGCAATATGAACCAAAAAATTAACTTCAATTTTGCCTTATTTTCATAATTTTATTATCTCTATTTACAAAAACAATTTTCGGACTTATCGGTTTATCTGAAAGAATAAACCCCATTATTATTATCTCATCACCTTTTTTTATAAGATGAGCCGCAGCGCCATTCATGCATATAATTCCAGAACCTGATTTACCTGGAATCACATAAGTCTCCAAACGTGCTCCTGTTGTATTTGAAACAACAAGAACTTTTTCACCTATCCAAAAACCCGCTCTATCACAAAGATCTGTATCTATTGTTATACTACCTTCATATTCTAAATTAGCCTCTGTCACAGTAGCTCTAAATATTTTTGAACTCAAAACAAACCTCATTTATATTACCTCCTTTTTCTATCCAAGAGAAATCTAGATTAATATTAAAATGTTTATTGTTTATGTTTATTAAGTATAATAACTCTTTGAGGAAATGGAATCTCTATTTTTTCCTCATTTAATTTTTTATATAGATTTTTAAATACTTCGCTTTGCACAAAAGGTTTTGCATAAATGTTCTTTACTCTAAAAATTAAAACGAATTTCACAGAAGAATCTGCAAAGCTTATAAAACGGACTATTGGAGTATAAGTTTTTACAGAATCTTCACATTTATCTATTGCTTCCTGGGCTGCTAATATTGCAATTTTTTCTACATACTCTAAATCACTGCCGTATGCTACTCCACAATCTATTGAAACAGTAACTTCCGCCATATTAAAATGAAAACTTGTTATTATCGCAGATGATATTTTATTATTTGGCACTGTAATGACTACATTTGATATCTCTCTTATGAGAGTTGTTCTCCAATTAACCTCAATTATTGTTCCCTCATATCCAGAATCGAGTTTAACGTAATCTCCTCTTACAATTTGTCTGCTCGTGAGAATATTTATTCCAGCAAAAAAATTAGCAAGAGTATCTTGTAACGCAAGAGCTACAGCTAACGAACCTATACCCAATGCTGTTAAAATAGGTGTTAATTTAATACCAACTTGGTTTAATATTAATATTAAACCAACAAATATTACACTAAATTTTATCAAGTTTGAACCAATTTTCTCATGAACAGATTTTTGGAAAAATTTTGAAATGATTGAGGCAACTAAAACAACCACAGAAAATACAAATACTCCACAAAATAACTTATAAGCAACTCCACTTGTATTGTTTATAGGAGCTTTTAAAGAGGCAGCATACAAAGCAATAAGAAAAGACCAGAAAGAAATATAACTATTGGACATCGCGATCATTTCATCACGTAAAATAAGTCCAATCTTTGATAGAATAGTCTGAATAAACCTTGCAACGTATCTATTAAAAAAAACACCAGCAGAAAATATAAGCACAAACAAAAATGCACTCTCTATCCATAGTGTCATACTCCTTGAAAAAGTTTGATTCAAAAAGTGTAGTATCATTTTCTATTTTCTTGTTTTTAGATTTTCAGATTTTTCTTGACATTTAATACAATATCTTGTCCATGGAATTGCTTTTAATCTTTCCACTGGAATAACATTGTTACAATACTCACATTTACCATAAACTTCATTTCCTATTTTGATAAGAGCATCATTTACAGCATATAAAACAATTTTGTCATTTGCAGCAAGTTCAAAATATATCTCTTTCTCACTATTTCGACTTGCTGCATCTATTTCATCACCAATATTTGTGTCTAAATCTATCTGTAAATTACCTGTCTTATTTAGAAGTCTGATCTTTTTTTGTAGTAATATTCTTTTAAAATTTTCTAGATCTTTTCTATTCATTACTCTCTCCATTAATTTTGAAAATTTCTTACCAAATCACTTTTTTACAAATTAATAATCTTATTTCTTCTAATCTAAAAACATGCCCGATAGAGGAGTTGAACCTCTGACCTCTTCTATGTCAAAGAAGTACTCTAACCAACTGAGCTAATCGGGCACCAGATTTATCTTTCACTAGCTATCACATACTTAAGGTGCGGGTCGGAATCGAACCGACGAATAGCAGTTTTGCAGACTGCTCCCTTAACCACTTGGGCACCGCACCATTAATAATAATTTGAAAGTCCGTGAGTATATAAAAATAACATCAACTCGTCAACATATATTTTAAAAAAGATGTAGGTATAATTGAAAACCTCTCTATTTTATATTTTACTATTTATTTGATACAATTATCTTACAATGTTGTCTAATAATTACCCTAAATACACTGAATTTTTTTTAGAAGTATTATATAGTATATAAGATTATATTTGCCCGATAGTGTAATTGGTAACACGTCTGCCTCTGGAGCAGAAGTTTCCTGGTTCGAGTCCAGGTCGGGCAGTTAATAGTTTAACGGAAATTAATTTTATACCGATATTGTATTGATATTTTCTATAAAATCTGATACAATTTCAAGATCTTAAATATGTAAAATTATAAATGATAAAAATAGATAGATTATTATTAACTATTATTTTGGATTTTAAATGTCAAAAAATTGTATCTTCTGTAAGATAATCACGGGTAATATTAAATCTAATAAAGTCTATGAGGATATTGGAATCTTTGCTTTCACTGATACAACCCC